>JBGAIS010000060.1:0-21837 GCA_044225355.1 Casimicrobiaceae bacterium
GGCGCCGCGATGGCCAGCGCCTTCAGCTTGCCGGAGCGCACGTGCGGCATCGCCGACGCCGCGGTGTCGAAGATCACGTGGACGCGGCCGCCGATGAGGTCCGCGATGGCGGGGCCGCCGCCCTTGTACGGGACGTGCAGGAGATCGATGCCCGCCTGCGCCTTGAAGATCTCGCCCGCGATGTGCGGCGTGGTGCCGAGCCCTCCCGACGCGAACGCGTACTTGCCCGGATTGCGCTTCACTTCGGCCACGAACTCCTGCAGCGTGTTCGCGGGGAAATCCTTGTTCACGACGATGACGGTGGGCGCGACCCCCAGGATGGTGACCGGCGCGAAGTCCTTGATCGGGTCGAACGGCACTTTCGAATACAATGCTGGCGCTAATGCATGCGTTGTGACCGATGAAAGCAGCCATGTATAGCCATCGCCCGGGGCCTTGGCGGCGGCCTCGGTGCCGATCAGCGTTCCCGCCCCCGGCTTGTTGTCGATCACGATCGGCTGGCCCAGCCTCTCGCCCAGCTTCTGCCCGAAGAGGCGGGCCAGCGCGTCGTTCCCGCCTCCCGGCGGATACGGCACGATGAGCCGGATAGGCTTGCTGGGCCACGGCTGGGCGTGGGCCGGGACGCAAGCGAGGGCGAGAAGCCCGAGCGCTAGCGCGTGTAGGATCCTGGACATGGGTGCCTCCTTCGTTCGTTCCGCCGGCGTCATGGCGTCCGTCGGATCGGCCTTCGAGTCGCTCGCGCGGGCTCGGGCCGAAGCTCAAGATGAACCGGAAGTTGCCTGACGCTGCCTGAAGTTGTTGCCTTAAGTTGCCAACTAACGCATACGTTAATATACTCTAGAGCATGCGTTCCGAGCGGTCAATACGTGAATCGCCAAGGCAGGCGGATGTCGCCTACCAGCGGATCAAGGCCGACATCCTCGCCGGCACCATGCCGCCGGGCCACCAGGCGCTCGAGCCCGAGCTCGCACTGCGCCTCGGCATGAGTCGTACGCCCGTCCGGGAAGCGCTCGTCCGCCTCGAGAACGAAGGGTTCGTCGAGCTCATCCCCCGCCGCGGCATGCGCGTCGCGCTCCTGTCCGTGCGCGACATCAAGGAGATCAGCGAGGTGCTCGCGGTGCTGGAAACCGAGGCCGCCGAGCGGCTCGCGTCGCGCAAGCTGCCGCCCGAGGTCCTCGCGCAGTTCGACGCGGCCATCGCGGCGATGGACCGCGCGCTCGAGGCGAAGGACATCGACGCATGGAACGAGGCGGACTACCGCTTTCACCTCCTGCTCATCCACGCGTGCGGCAACCGCCATCTCATCGAGGTGGCCGAGCGCTTCCTCGAGCGCGCCAACCGCTATCGCCTGCTCACGTCGACGCATCGCGCGCCGCCGGTCTACTCGAACGTCAACCATGCGGCGGTCGTCGAGGCCATCCGCCGCGGCGATCCGCAGTCCGCGGTCGAGATCCATCGCTCGCACAAGCGACGCTGGATGCACGAGCTCGACGGCATCCTCGCGCGCCTGCCGGCCGAGTCGCGCCCCACCACCGACTAGGCTCACCATGGGTCCACGCATCGCCCTCATCCACGCCGTGGCCGTCGCCATGGAGCCCATCGCCGTCGCCATGCGCGAGCTCTGGCCGCAGGCGCGCCCCATGAACCTTTTCGACGACGCGCTCTCGCCCGACCGCGAGCTCACGAAATCGCTCGACCCGCTCCTGGGCGAGCGCATCGTCAACCTCGCCTCCTACGCCCTGTCGGCGAACGCGTCCGCGATCCTGTACACGTGCTCCGCGTTCGGCCCCGCCATCGACATCGCGAAGGATCGATTCCGCGTGCCCATCCTGAAGCCCAACGAGGCGATGTTCGAGCGCGCGCTCGACGCCGGCCGGCGCATCGGCATGGTCGCGACTTTCGAGCCCAGCATCGCGTCGATGGAGGAGGAGTTCGCGGATGCGTCCCGCGCGCGCGGCGTCGACGCCACCATCGAGACGCGCCTCGCGCCGGGCGCGATGGCCGCGCTCAAGTCCGGCGACGCCGAGCGTCACAACGAGCTCGTCGCGGCCGAGGCCGCGAAGCTCGATCACTGCGACGCGATCCTGCTCGCGCACTTCTCGACGAGCCGCGCGTACGCCCGCGCCACCTCCGTGACCGGCAAGCCGGTGCTGACGAGCCCGCAGGTGGTGGAAGCGCTTCGCGCGCGAGTCGCCGCGTAACGCGTCACGGCGGTGGAGGTGCCCGAGGCGCGATCGACACGCACGTGCACGTGCTCGACCCCGCGCGCTTCCCATACGACGAGCGCACGCCGTACAAGCCCGTCGCCTGCGAGATCGCCACGGCCCGGCAGCTCGCCTCGCTCCTCGACGCGCACGGCATGGGCGGCGTGGTGATGGTCGACCCCACGTCGGGCTACGACGGCGACTCGCGCTGCCTCGTGGACGCGCTCGGCATCCTGGGCGACCGCGCGCGCGGCATCCTGCGCTGGTCGCCGCGACGCGCGCCCTTCACGCGCGACGGCCTCGCGGCGCTGCGCGAGCGCGGCATCGCGGGCGTGCGCATCGATTGCGTCGCCGATGGCATCGAGCGCATCGCGGGTCCTGCGTTCGACGAGCTCGCGCGCATGCTCGCGGACCTCGACCTCGTCGTCGACGTGCAGTGCGAGCGCTCCCAGCTCGGCGCGGTCGCGCGTGCGCTCGCGCATGCGCCCACGCGCAACGTCGTCGACCACATGGGGCGGCCCGACATCGCGCTCGGCGTGGACGACGCCGGCTTTCGCGCGCTCGTCGACCTCGTCGCGCGCGGCCGCACGTGCATCAAGCTCTCGGGGCCGATGCGCCTGTCGGCGACGCCCGGCTGGCACGACGTCGATCCGTTCGTGCGCGTGCTGTACGAGAACGCGGGGCCGGGAGCGCTCGTGTGGGGATCGGACTGGCCCTTCCTGCGCGCGGAGACCCGCACCGACTACGCGCCGCTCCTCGCGGTTCTCGCGCGGTGGATCGCGGACCCCGCCGATCGCCGCCGCGTGCTCGTCGACACGCCGCGCGAGCTCTTCTTCCGCCATCGCGCGTAGCGACCACGGCTATCCAGCGCGTGCCGCCTCGCTGCGCGTCGCCGCGCGGTACGCGAGCCCCAGCACGAGCGCGGCCATCACCGCAAGCGTCACCTGCGTCACCGCGACGGGCCACTGCAGCTCCGTGTGCATCATCACCGCGACAAAGTCGATGCCGGCGTGTATCGCCACGGCCATCCAGAGCCAGCGCTGCTGCCCGCGCAGGAACACGAGGAGCACGACGAGCGAAAGCCCCACCTGCAAGCCGAGCGCCGCGACGCGCTCGAACAGCGGATAGAGCGCCTGGTCCATCGACAGCGTCGCGAGCGCCGGGACGAGCGCCGCGAGCACGCGCGGGTCGGTGACGAGGCCCTGCGCGGCGAGCACCCACATCGCGAGCGAGCCCAGCAGGCTCGCGCCCACGAGAAGCGCGGACTCGACGCCGCCGTGGCCCAGCCCGAACATCACGCCGACGCGCACCGACCGTTCGCGCTTCAGGAGGTACGCGTAGCCGAGCCACCGCCCCACTTCCTCGAAGAGCCCGGCCGTGAACGCCGAGAATGCGATGAAGGCGATCGACCACTCGGGGTGGCTGCGCATCGCGGCGGCGAGCGGGATCTGCCACGGAAGGCGCAGCACGCCCTGGAACACGATGAAGACGAGCGCGCCCCAGAAGAATGCCGGATAAGGCGCACCGCGCGTGCGATGCCACCACACCGCGAGCGCGACGGGGCCCAGGACGCACGCGAGGCCCGAGACGGCGAGCGCGGTGGCGATCGCGGGATCGAGCGCGACTTGCGGGAGCATGCGCTCAGGCGCGGGCGCGCGCGGCGCGGGAACGCGTCACGAAGGACGCACGCCGCGCTCGATCTCGACGCCGATCTCGCGCACCGCCGCGATGACGCCGAGCTTCGCGACGCGCACGCGCACCCACGGCGAGCCGAACTCGTCCATCACGATGTGCGCGACCTTCTCGGCGAAGCGCTCGAGGAGCGGCGGCGGCGCGTCCTTTGCGAACGCCTTCAGGCGCTCGACGACCTTGGCGTAGTCGAGCGCGTCGGCGATCTTTCCCGACTGGTAGGGGAGCATGCTCGGGGTCTCGAAGTCGAGGTCGAGTCGCACCGTTTGAGGCAGGTGTCGCTCCCAGTCGTAGACGCCGATGCGAGCCTCGACGCGAAGGTCATGAATGAAGATGCGGTTCATGGCTTAGAATTTGATTCTACTCTTTCGAAGGCTCCCTTGATTCCCGCGATCGCCATCATCGTCGGCGCGTATCTCGTAGGCTCCGTCTCGTTCGCGGTGGTCGTGAGCCGCGCGTTCGGGTTGCCCGACCCTCACGAGTACGGTTCCGGCAACCCCGGCGCCACCAACGTGCTTCGCACCGGCAACAAGGCGGCCGCGCTCCTCACGCTGCTCGGCGACGCCGTGAAGGGATGGCTCGGCGTCTTGCTCGCGCAGGTCGTCGCGGCCCGCACGGGCGCGCCGGAGTGGACCGTGCCCGTCGCCTGCGTGGCCGTGTTCGTCGGCCACCTTTTCCCCGTGTTCCATCGCTTCAAGGGCGGCAAGGGTGTCGCCACCACCGCGGGGATCGTGTTCGCGCTGTACTGGCCGCTCGGACTCGCGCTGTTCGTCGTGTGGGCCGTCATGGCGTTCGGCTTCAAGATCAGCTCGCTCGCCGCGCTCACCGCGGCGGCGCTCCTGCCGCTCGGCGCGTTCTACGTCTTCGGCAACACCATGCTCGCTTGGGCAATGGTCCCCATCTGCCTGCTCCTCTTCTGGCGCCATCGGGCGAACATACGCGCACTCGTCGGGGGCGAGGAGCGCACCATCGGACGCTAGGGAACGAGCCCGCATGCCCACGCTCTCGCGCGACGGCATCGACCTCCACTACGAAGTGAAGGGAAGCGGGCCGCCCCTCATGCTGGTCGCGGGGCTCGCGGCGGACGGCGCGTTCTGGGCGCCATCGGCGAGCGCGCTCGCCGCGCGCTTCACGCTCGTGATGCCCGACAATCGCGGCAGCGGACGCACCGCGCCGCTCGACGCGCCGTCGAGCATTCGCGCGATGGCCGACGACTGCATGGCGCTCGCGTCGCACCTCGGGCATTCGAGGATATCGCTTGCGGGACATTCCATGGGCGGCATGATCGTGCAGGACTGCGCGGCCCGCTATCCCGACGCCGTCGATCGCGTCGTGCTCGCCGCGACCACGCCGTGCCCGTCGCGGCGCGACAATGATCTCTTCGGCACGTGGTCGGCTCTCTTCGGGATCCTCGAGCGGCCGCTGTGGTTCCGCAATCTTTTCTACTGGGTCCTGTCGCCGACGTTCTTCCGCGACGCGCGCAGCGTCGACGCGCTCGTTCAGCTTGCGTCGTCGTACCCGTACCAGCAGACGCCGGCCGCGCTCGCGGGCCAGGTCGCGGCCATCGCGAAGTTCGACGCGAGCGCAACGCTTGCGTCCATCCGGGCACCCACGCTCGTGCTGTCCGGCACGCTCGACCTCCTCTTCTCGACGGCGCAGGCGAACGCGTTCGCGAAGTCGATCCCGCATGCGTCGTTCGAGGCGATCGAGGGCGCGGCGCACTCGTTTCCCATCGAGACGCCCGCGGAGTTCTCGCGCCGGGTGATCGCGTTCCTGGCGCAGGGCGAGGCGTGAGGCTTGGCGGGCTCGACGGATGAGCACGACGCGCGTCACGCGCGCATCGAGCGCGCGATCCGGCACGAGTCGCGTGACGTCGAGCGGAAACCGGCGCGACGCGCCGGCCGAGGCTCACGCCGTCGCAGCCTGCGTCGCCGTGAGCGAGGCGAGCGGCCAGCGCGGACGCACCTCGAACGCGTGGTCGCCCTGCGTGGCGCTCGACGCGCGAAGGGCGCCCACGAGCGCGATCATCGCGCCGTTGTCGGTGCAGAACGCGAGGTCGGGGAAGTAGACGTCCGCGCCGGAGGCGGCGAGCCGCTCGCGCAACGCGCGATTGGCCCCAACGCCGCCGGCCACGACGAGCCGCCGGCGCCCCGTCGCGGCCAGCGCGGCGAGCGCCTTGGTCGCGAGCACGTCGACGATCGCGCTCTGGATCTCGAGCGCGATGTCGGCCTTGCGCGACGGCGGGAGTGAATCGGTGGGGCGGTCGCCTGCCTCGCGGCGTGCAAGCGTCAGGACCGCGGTCTTGAGCCCCGAGAAGCTCATGTCGAGGTCGCCGGACGTCAGCATCGGCCGCGGAAGGCGCGCAGCACCCGGCGTGCCGCCTTCGGCCAAGCGCGAGAGCGCCGGGCCGCCGGGGTAAGGCAGGCCCAGTAGCTTGGCGGTCTTGTCGAAGGCCTCGCCCGCGGCGTCGTCCAGCGTGTCACCGAGTAGTGTGTACTCACCAACGCCGGTCACGTCGAAGAGCTGGCTGTGCCCGCCCGAGACGAGCATCGCGACGAAGGGGAACCCCGGCCGGGGCGTCGCCAGCAGCGGCGACAGCAGGTGCCCCTCGAGGTGGTGGACCGGGATGACCGGGATGCGCAGGGCATATCCGAGCGCCTGCGCCACGCTCGCACCCACGAGAAGCGCCCCCGCGAGTCCCGGGCCCTGGGTGTACGCGAGGGCGTCGAGGTCGGCGAGCGCGAGACCCGCATCCGCCAGCACCTGCCGGACGAGCGGGATCACCCGGCGCACGTGGTCGCGCGACGCGAGCTCCGGCACCACGCCGCCGTAGTCGCGGTGCATCGCCACTTGAGAGTGGAGGGCGTGAGCAAGGAGCCCGGCGGCCGTGTCGTACACGGCAACGCCCGTCTCGTCGCAAGAGGTCTCGATGCCGAGGACGCGCATTCGCAAAGGTTCTCGTAATGGGGTCTGACCCCATTTCCGCGAAAATGGTGCCAGGCCTGTAATGGGGTCTGACCCCATTTCCGGGCCGATGATACCGGTCTTGCGCGCTCGGTGTGGATGCGGTAGTATTTCGGGTTACCTCAATCGCTTTAGAGACCACAGGAAACGATCCATGCCGAGCGTCCGAGTCCGCGAGAACGAGCCCTTCGAGGCTGCGCTTCGCCGCTTCAAGCGCACCATCGAGAAGACGGGCCTTCTTACCGAGCTTCGCGCGCGCGAGTTCTACGAAAAGCCCACCGCCGAACGCAAGCGCAAGAAGGCGGCCGCCGTGAAGCGCCACTACAAGCGCATCCGCAGTCAGCAGCTTCCCCCGAAGCTCTTCTAGTCTCGCCCGCGGCACGGCTCACCCGACGAGGGGCGAAGCGATTCGCCCCTTTTTGTTTCCGCGCCCGCCTCCATCTTGAGCGCCATGACCCTCAAGGCTCGTATCTCCGACGACATGAAAGACGCCATGCGCGCGAAGGACACGGCGCGCCTGTCGGCCATCCGCCTCATTCTCGCGGCGATCAAGCAGCGCGAGGTCGACGAGCGCATCGAGCTCGCCGACGCAGACGTCCTCACCGTCATCGAGAAGATGGTCAAGCAGCGGCGCGACTCCATCGCGCAGTTCAAGGCGGGCAATCGCGCGGACCTCGTGGCCGTCGAGGAAGGCGAGCTCGCGGTGCTGCAGGCCTACCAGCCGGCGCAGCTCTCGGAGGCCGAGATCGACGCCGCCATCGCGCAGTCGATTGCCGCGACAGGCGCGGCGGGCCCGGCCGGCATGGGAAAGGTCATGGCAGACCTCAAGTCGAAGCTCGCGGGCCGCGCCGACATGACGGCCGTGTCCGGACGCGTCAAGGCGCAGCTCGCGCAGTAGCGGGCGCAGCAACGACCGCAACGCCGCAGGCCGCCCCAAACGTGGGCGCCGAGTCTCCGTGCCCGCGTTTGCTGGGGCCTTGATCGATCCGGTGCCCCAGCCGCCGTTCGCTCCTTCCCGCCGCCCTTCCGCCTTCGCAGGGCTTGCCTATAATTGAAGTGATCCCGACGCGAAGTCCCGCGAGCCGGACGGCCCTCCGCCCGGTCGAGGCCGGTCTCGCCGCTCAAATTCTCTCGTCTCCACCGCCGGCGACTCGATGATTCCCAACGATTTCATAGAGACCCTCCTGTCCCGGGTCGATATCGTCGAGGTCGTCGACCGCTACGTCCCCCTCAAGAAGGCCGGCGCCAACTACGTCGCGTGCTGCCCCTTCCACAGCGAGAAGACGCCGTCGTTCTCGGTGAGTCCCACGAAGCAGTTCTACCATTGCTTCGGATGCGGCGCGCACGGCACGGCGATCGGCTTTCTCATGGACCACGCCGGCAAGAGCTTCCCGGACGCCGTCGAAGACCTGGCGCGCGACGCGGGACTCGAGGTGCCGCGCGTCGAGCGCCCCGGCGAGCGCGAGCGCCGCGAGGAAGCCGCGGACCTCAACGAAATCCTCCTCACCGCCGCGCGCTTCTACCGCGCCCGGCTCAAGTCGGCGCCTGCCGCCATCGAGTACCTCAAGTCGCGTGGCCTCACCGGCGAGGTCGCGGCGCACTTCGGCGTGGGCTACGCGCCCGACGCGTGGCAGGGACTGGAGGCGGCCTTCGCCAAGTACGACGACCCGTCGCTCGACGCCGCGGGTCTCGTGATCCAGGGCGACGGCGACAAGCGCTACGACCGCTTTCGCGATCGCGTCATGTTCCCCATCCACGATACCCGCGGCCGGGTCATCGGCTTCGGCGGCCGGGTGCTCGGAAAGGGAGAACCCAAGTATCTCAACTCCCCTGAAACGTCGGTCTTCTCCAAGGGAAGAGAGCTCTACGGCCTTTATCTTGCGCGAAATGCCATCCGCGACGCCGCCAAGGTCGTCGTGGTCGAAGGCTACATGGATGTCGTGGCGCTCGCCCAGCACGGCGTGGGCTACGCGGTGGCCACCTTGGGAACGTCGACCACGCCCATCCACGCGCAAAAGCTCTTTCGCCTGACCGATACCGTGGTCTTCTGCTTCGACGGGGACAACGCCGGCCGCAAGGCCGCGTGGCGCGCCCTCGAGAACACCCTGCCCGAGCTGGTCGACGGCAAGAACGCGGTATTCCTGTTCCTCCCCGACGGCGAGGATCCCGACGACTTCGTCCGCAAGCGCGGCAAGGCGGCGTTCGAATCGGCGCTCGCGAGCGCCGTCCCGCTGTCCGAGGTCCTCCTCTCCGAGCTCGCGGCGCGCCATCCGCCCACGTCGGCGGAAGGACGCGCCGCGCTCGTGGCCGCGGCGCGCCCCTACCTCGCCCAGATCGGGGCCCCCGTGCTCGCGGCGATCCTGCGCAAGCGGCTGTCCGATCTGTCGGGCATCGCTGAGAACGAGCTCCGCGGCCTTCTTTCGGCGGGGGCGCCCGCGGACCCGTCGCCCGGCCGTCCCGTCGCCTCGCGCGCCCGCCTGCCGGTGCGCCGCGCGCCGTCGCTCCTGCGCGAGCTGATCCGCGGGCTCCTGCTCCTTCCCTCGCTCGCGAGGACCCTCGAGTTTCCCGAGCCGGAGGAGCGCACGCCCGAGGCGCTCGCTCTGGCCGACCTCGTCCGCTATTGCGCGCAGGCGACCTCGCCACCGACGACCGCCGGCGTCATGCAGGCCTTTTCGGACACGCCGCACGCCCCCATCTTCGCCTCAGTGCTGGTGTACGGCGAGGAAGACCCCCTCGACGACGCGGCGCTGGAGGCCGAGATGCGCGAGGGCCTCGAGCGATGGTGGCAGCAGGCGCGGCTCGACGGCCGGCCGGCGCCGCCGCCCCGCGACGACGCGGCCGCCGAGGAGGCGCGCAGGCTTGCGCAAATCCAGTACATCCGCCAGCGACTGGCGGGCGATCTTCCCCCGCGCGACCCGCCCGACTTACCGAGCGGCCGTGCGCCGGAGAGTCCGCCGTGATATGATGTCAGGTTTTCCGCGCTGCCCCAGGGTTACGAGCATTTACGGGTCGTGGCGCCAACGTTTCGCCGGAATCGTCCTCTTACGCGCCGCACCGCTTTAGACAAGGATCAACATGGCCACCAAGCCCGCGAAGCCCTCCCGCAAGTCGAAGCCCAAGGCCCGTCCGAAGGCCAAGCCGGCGTCGGCCGCGAAAAAGCCCGCCAAGAAGAAGCCCGCGCATCCGGCCGCGGGCAAGGCCGCGGCGCGCAAGGCCCCGCCCAAGGCCGTCAAGAAGGTGAGCAAGGCGAAGCCGGCGGCCAAGAAGCCCTCCTCGCAAGCGAAGAGCGCCAAGCCGGTCCCCAAGACGGTGGCCAAGCTCGCCCCCGCCAAGGCCTCCGCGGCGGCCAAGGCCGTCAACGGCAAGCAGGCGCCCGTCGCGCAGAAGCCGGTCGCCGTCAAGCCCGCCGCGCCCGTCAAGGCCGCGCCCGCCCCGGCGGCCGCAGCGCCCGCGCACAAGCCGACCGCGAGCGAGATCGCCGCCAAGCTCGCCGGCAAGCGCGCCGAGGACGCTGCCAGCAAGAAGGGCAAGAACGGCAAGCACGCCGACGTGGCGCCGCGCGAGCTCACGCCCGCCGACGTCGAGGCCCGCAAGCGCCGCCTCAAGACCCTCATCGTGTTGGGCAAGGAGCGCGGCTACCTCACGTACGCCGAGATCAACGACCACCTGCCCGACGACATCCTCGACGCCGAGCAGATCGAGGGCGTGATCTCGATGATCGGCGACATGGGCATCCAGGTCTACGACGAGGCCCCCGACGCCGATACGCTGCTGATGGCGGAAGCGCCGGCCACCGTGCCCGCCGAGGACGTCGAGGAAGAGGCCGAAGCCGCCGCGTCGACGCTCGACTCCGAGTTCGGCCGCACCACCGACCCCGTCCGCATGTACATGCGCGAGATGGGCAGCGTGGAGCTCCTCTACGCGAGAAGGCGAGATCGAGATCGCCAAGCGCATCGAGGAGGGCCTGAAGCACATGATCATGGCGATCAGCGCGTGCCCCATGACGGTCGCGCAGATTCTCGAGCTGTCCGATCGCATCGGCAAGGACGAGCTCAAGATCGACGACCTCGTCGACGGCCTCATGGACTTCAACGAGGAGCTCACCGCCATGGAGGAATCGACCGGCGATTCCGAAGGCGATGAAGACGAGGACGAGACCGACGCCGGCGCCATCGCGAGCGAGAACCTCGAGCGCCTCAAGGTCGCGGCCATGGAGCACTTCGCGGTCATCCGCAAGCATCACACGCGCATGCTCGCCGTCCTCCAGAAGGAAGGCCACAAGGCGCCCAAGTACCTCGAGTACCAGAAGAAGATCTCCGCCGAGCTGATGCAGATCCGCTTCTCGGCGCGCCAGGTCGAGCGCCTGTGCGACACGGTGCGCACGGAAGTCGACAACATCCGCCAGATCGAGCGCAAGATCCAGGACCTCGTGGTGAACAAGGGCGGCATGCCGCGCCCGGACTTCATCGATGTTCCCCACCAACGAGACGTCGCTGCGCTGGATCGACCGCGAGGTCGGCGCGCATCACGGCTACAGCGAGCAGCTCGCGAAGTATCGCCAGGCCATCGTCGAGCAGCAGCAGAAGCTCCTCGACCTGCAGACGCGCGTGATGATCCCCTTGAAGGACCTGAAGGAGATCAACAAGCAGATGTCGACCGGCGAAGCGAAGGCGCGCAAGGCCAAGCGCGAGATGACGGAAGCCAACCTGCGCCTCGTGATCTCCATCGCGAAGAAGTACACGAACCGCGGCCTGCAGTTCCTGGACCTCATCCAGGAAGGCAACATCGGCCTCATGAAGGCCGTCGACAAGTTCGAATACCGCCGCGGTACAAATTCTCGACGTATGCCACGTGGTGGATCCGCCAGGCCGTCGCGGATTGATCGGCCGACCAGGCGCGCACCATCCGCATCCCGGTGCACATGATCGAGACCATCAACAAGATGAACCGCATCTCGCGGCAGATCCTGCAGGAGACGGGGCAGGAGCCCGATCCCGCGACGCTCGCCGAGAAGATGGAGATGCCGGAAGAGAAGATCCGCAAGATCCTCAAGATCTCCCAAGGAGCTCATCTCCATGGAGACGCCCATCGGCGACGACGACGACAGCCACCTCGGCGACTTCATCGAGGACCAGTCGACGGTCGCGCCGTCCGGACGCGGCGGTGAACGCGAGCCTGCGCGATGTCTGCAAGGACATCCTCGACACGCTGACGCCGCGCGAGGCCAAGGTCCTGCGCATGCGCTTCGGCATCGAGATGAACACCGATCACACGCTGGAAGAGGTCGGCAAGCAGTTCGACGTCACGCGCGAGCGCATCCGCCAGATCGAGGCGAAGGCGCTGCGCAAGCTGCGCCACCCGTCGCGGTCGGAGAAGCTGCGGAGCTTCCTCGAGGGCGAGTGACCACGGCTACTTCATCCTCCTTGCTCCCGACGCCCCGGTTCCCGGGGCGTCTTGCCATGGGAGCCGGGGCTTCACCGGTGGGCATAGGGGCTTTAAGCGTGGCCGACGTCCGCGGACGCCCGACTTCACGCCGGTCGATCGCGCGTTCGATTGCTCCCTACTCGACCTCGCGCACACCCTCGATCGCGCGCATCCGCCCGAGGATGCTCTCGATATCGCGCGCCCCGAGACGGGCGCCACGCACGCGGACTTCCTCTGCGTCGCCCGTTTCGTTTCTCTGCGCCACGCGGCTGGCGAATGCGCGCGTTGGAGCCCTTGAGCGCTGCGCTCAGCGCCTCGATACCGGCCTGGCCCGGCGTCACGATCAGCGTGAAGTCGCGGGTCTGCCGCCTTGCCCGATAGCGCTCTTCCAGGGGTTTGATGCCGGCGAGGATCAGCAGGATGAGCACGGTCGCGGTGGTGGCCGCGGCGTAGAGTCCCCCACCGGCAGCGAGGCCGACAGCCGCCACTGCCCACACGCTCGCTGCCGTCGTAAGGCCTCGCACCACCTTCCCGCGCAGCAGGATCGCCCCGGCGCCCAGGAAACCGATGCCCGACACGACCTGCGCCGCGATGCGGGAAGGATCGAGCACCACGTGCTCGCCGCGCAGAACGTCGTCGAATCCATACGCCGATACGATCATGATCAGCGCCGAGCCTACGGCGACAAGCATGTGCGTACGCAGTCCGGCCGCCCAGGAAAGGCGCTCGCGCTCGAGGCCGATCACGCTTCCGAGCGCGGCGGCGACGACGAGACGGCCGACCATGTCGGGTGTGGCAATCATGGACGCTTCCTTCTCCTTCGGATGGTCACGCGATCGATACGAACGAATATACTCGCCCGGACAAGACTACCCCCCTTCCACGCCAATGGACCTTCGACTCACCGGCAAGCTCGCGCTCGTCAGCGGCAGCACCGCAGGCATCGGCTATGCGATCGCGCAGGCGCTCTTGCGCGAAGGCGTGCGCGTCATCGTCAACGGGCGCACGCAGCCGGGTGTCGACAAGGCGCCGCGCAGCTCGGCGACGCCGGCGCGATCGGCTTCGCCGGCGACCTGGCCGACGCGAGCGTCGCGGCGGAGGTCGCGCGCCGGCATCCGGACGTCGAGATCCTCGTCAACAATCTGGGCATCTTCGAGCCGAAGGCGTTCGAGGACATCCCCGACGCGGACTGGATGCGCTTCTTCGACGTCAACGTGCTCTCGGGGGTGCGCCTCGCGCGACTGTACTTGCCGGGCATGCGCGCGCGCAACTGGGGGCGCATCGTATTCATCTCGAGCGAGAGCGCCGTGCACATCCCGCAGGAGATGATCCACTACGGCATGAGCAAGACCGCGCAGCTCGCCGTCTCGCGCGGGCTCGCGGAGGCGACGGCGGGCACGGGCATCACCGTCAACTCCGTGCTCCCGGGGCCCACGAAGTCTCGCGGCGTGGACGACTTCGTGGACGCGCTCGCGAGGAATCGGGCACCACGTTCGAGTCGTTCGAGCGCGAGTTCTTCGACAAGGTGCGGCCCACGTCGCTCATCAAGCGCTTCGCGACGCCTGAGGAAGTGGCGAACCTCGTAGCGTACGTGGCAAGCCCACTGTCGTCGGCGACGACGGGAGCGTCCCTTCGCGTGGATGGCGGGACGATCAAGAGCGCGTTCTGAAGCGCGAGCGCCCTGCCCCCGCGCGATAGACGCTCTCGATCGCGAGCTCCCCGTCAGTTCGCAGCGAAGCAGTACAGGTACCCGTTGCCGCCGGTCGAGATGAGCGCCTCGTTGCTGCAGCCGCGGCTCGGATGCGAGGTGTTCCAGGACAGCGCGGGCGGGCTCGTGTCGAGCCCCATGCGGTCGACGTGCCCCACCATCGCAGAGCCTTCGCCGCTCTTAGTCCAGTTGCCGCACGTCCGGTCCTCGCCGGGACCGAAGGCGGTGCCGTCGGCTCGCGTGCCGGTCAGGATGTCGTGCTGGTTCGGCGTGTCGCCGCGGCCCTTCACCATGTCGCCCTTCTCGGTGAGCGCGGTCTGCTTCGTGATGTTGTTGGCGCCATGGAGCTCGGCCACGTCCTTGGCGATGACCACGCCCTTGACGTTCTGCCAAGGTCCCTTGCCGATGCGATCCTTCGCGTTGACGGCCGCCGTGGAGCCCGACGACTGCGTGCTGAGGTAGGCCCGCCACGTCTTGCCGCCCGCGCCCACGGCCTGCGCCAGCGCCTGGCAGTGGCGATCGGCGCCGTCGAGCCCGCCGTAGTTGGCACCTTTGCGGTCGCCTGCGTTGGTGCTCGAGACGAAGAACGTCATCACCGTTTGCTGCGCTGCGGCCACCGGGGCGAGCGCCATCATCGATGCCAGCGACATCGCCGCCGCGATCGCCATCGGGTACGACAGGTTATGCCGGGCCATGCTGTTCCTCCACGAGCGTTGTTGTCGCGCCACGCGGCGCTCTCGCGTTGAACAGCGGACAGCGCGATCTATTCCTTCGACCGCTCGTCGAACACGAGCACGGGCACCGGGCTCGCGGCGATCACCTTCTGCGACGGAGCGACATGAGCGACCTGCGCCATCGCGCTGTCGCCGCGCCGGCCCATGGCGACGAGGTCCGCGCCCCACTCCTTCGCGTAGCTCGCGATCTCGTGCGCGGGCTCGCCGACCTTGCGCACGCCCTCGTGCGCGATTCCTTGGCCTCGAGGATGGCGATCGAGCTCGCGAGCGCGGCGTCGCCCTCCTCGTCGTAGTAACGCTGGACGGCGTCCCTGCCGGCCCAGGCGACCGCACGCGCGTAGGCAGCAGGCACGTTGAGGATCGATCTCGGGTCCTTGAACCAGCCGAGGCGGTCGACGAGATGCGTCAGCGCCGCCACGGAAGCGTCGGAGCCGTCGGTCGGAAACAGGATCTTCATCAATGCTCCTTGGGTCAGCGCAGGTCGAGCACGACCTCGACCTGCTCGGGATCACCGGGATTGTCGCGCACCTCGAATCCCAGGCTCTGCGAGAAGCGCAACATGCCCTGGTTCGCGCGCAGCACGATGCCGACGAGCCGCGACAGTCCCTTGCGCCGCGCGGACTCGATCAGCGCCTTCATGAGCGCGCGTCCGAGGCCGCGGCCGTGCCACGCGTCCGCGACGACCACCGCGAACTCGGCACTCTCGCGATCCAGGTTCGCGATGTACCGTGCCACGGCGACGATCTGCGCGCCGCCCGGCGACGCGGCATCCGGCGCCAGCGCGAGGAGCGCGAGCTCGCGATCGTAGTCCACCTGAGGTGAAGCGTCCGAGCATCGCGGGCGTGAGCTCGTGCAGGCGATAGAAGAATCGGAAGTAGCGTCTCGTTGAGAGCCCTTGCCACGAAGGCGCTGCCGAGCTCGGCATCCTCGGGCCGCACCGGCCGCATGACGAGGCGGGTGCCGTCGGGCAGCGTGACGTGGCCCTCGAGCTCGGTGGGGTACGGATGGATCGCCATGTGCGCGTAGCCGGGCGCGGGCTCGACGGTCGCGTCCACCGCGGCGCGCGCGCCGTGGATCTCCGCCACGGTGGTGACGACGATGGGATCGAGCGCCAGCGCGCGCACCTGGCGGCGCGCACACGAGCGTCGACACCTGCAGCACGATGCGCAGCAGCGCGTCCTGCGGCTCGATGCCCGCGCAGGCCAGGAGGTCGGTCGCGAGACGGCGATTGAGCGGCGGCAGCATCACGGCGCGGGCGCGAGGAGAGGCGAGTCCGCGCATCGCTGGCGCCGATGCCGATCACGGTCCGAACACCGGATCGGTGCCGACGGTGACGGCGCACGCGCCCGCGACGGTCGCCGGGGCGTGCGCTGCATTGCGACGGACGCCTCATGCCGCGGCGCCAAGTCTCGCCACGCGGGCCATCGCGCGGCCCTGCGCGATGCCGCTGCGCCTGGTCTCGCCGTCGCCTTCCACGCGAAGCGTCACGGATGCCGAGCTCGGCGCGCGGCGGCCTGGGCCTCGGCGAGCACGCACGGCCACGACGGGCGAGGCTGCGATGCCGAACGCGTCGAGCAGTCGCTGCGTGAGGGGGGTGGCGAGAAGTTTCAGCGCCGGCGCGCCCGGCGGCCACGCGAACGCGCTCGGCCGCCGCGAGAGGGCGGCCCGGGTCCGGGTGCGACGACGGCACCTCGAGGAGCCACTCCTGGTTGCGCCGGTACGCGGCCAGAACGAGAACGCGTCGACCGCGTTCTCGGGGTGTAGAAATTGGCGACGTGACCCGCGTCGAGCGCCGCGCGCACGGGTGGCCGGTCGGCGCCGAGCCACGCGCCGAGCACCTGGCTTGGTCGCGTCGCGCGCGACGGCCGCGACCGCCTGCGCGGCGTCGACCGCGCCGATGACGGGACGGGGACGCAGCGCGACGACCGCGTCCACGTCCGCGTCCGCGAGAACGATCGCCACCGCGTCGGCCAGGCGCGAAGGTGGCGCGTCGCCGCGCACGTCGACGGGTTCACGCGCGGCACGTCGGGCGGCAGGAGGGCGTCGAGCGCGGCGACCGTCGAGGCGCCGAGCTGAGCCACGCGAACGCCTGTGTCCACGGCGCTGTCGGCCGCGAGAGGCCCGGCCCGCGTCCGTTGGAGACGATCGCGAGCCGATCGCCGCGCGGAATGCGACCGAGCGAAAGGATGCGCGCGGCGGCGAAGAGCTGCGTGTACGTGCGCACCCGGACCGTGCCCGCGCGGTCGAGCGCCGCGTCGAACACGCGATCGGGCACGATGGCGGGCTCGCCCAGCGCGTCGCGCTCGGGCACGCGCTCGGTCGACCGGCCGGCCTTGAGCACGATGACTGGCTTCGTGCGCGCGGCCTGCCGCAGCGCGGACATGAACGAGCGAGCGTCGCGGAGGCTCTCGACGTACAGCACGATGCCGTCGGTGCCGCCGTCGTGCACCAGCGCCTCGAGGAGCTCGCCCATGCCGACGTCGAGGCCGGCGCCGAGCGAGACGACGGTCGAGAAGCCGATGTCGTGGGCGCCCGCGAAGTCGAGCATCGCGGTGCAGAAGGCTCCCGATTGCGCAACGAGCGCCAGGCGTCCGGGGCGCGAGCGGCGCGCAGAAGGTGCCGTTGAGACCGATGTCCAGCGCAACGGACGCCGAACGCGCCTGGGCCCAGGATGCGCACGCCGCGCCGGCGCAAGGCCAGGTCGCGCACGGCGGCTGACCACGCGCGACCGCCGTCGCCTTCCGTCTCGGGAAACGACAGCACCGCCGCGGCCTCGAGCCCGTCGCCGGCGCCGTCGAGAATGCCGGGACGGTCGCGGGCGGCGTGACCACGATCGCGAGGTCCACGGGCTCGCTGATGGCCGCGATCGATGCATACGACTTGCGGCCCAGCACCTCGCGGTGGTTGGGATTGACCGCATGGATCTTGCCCTGGAAGGCCGCCGCGCCCAGGTTCTCGAGCACGACCCGGCCAAGCGAGCCCTCGCGCTCGGACGCCCCGACGAGGGCGACCGACCGGGGCATGAGTAGCGGGGCGAGGCTGTGGCGCACGCTCGAAAGGCGACTCGTCGGCGAGGGTCGCCCCGAGTCTACTATGCGACCCGCGCGAGCCCTTCGGCACGGCGCGGCCGATTGCTAGAATCCGGGCTGCTGTCCGCGGGCCTGTAGCTCAGTCGGTTAGAGCAGGGGACTCATAATTCCTTGGTCGCTGGTTCGAGTCCAGCCGGGCCCACCATCTTGGCGTTTCGACGCGTCCTGCCGGCTTTGCGTCGAAACGACCTCTATTTGCAACGGTTGCGCGGCGCCGGCCTGCCTGGCGGGCGGCTGCGACGCGCCCATTCGCGACACCCGCGCGCCTCTCGTCAGCGGTCCCGCTCAAAGGCCTTGTGGCGGCTGAAACAACTTGTTACATTGGTTTCGCTCTGCGTTTTCCAATGGCGAGACTTTCGCCATCGCCGCCGCACGGGAGGCGCCTTAGAAAATCACAACGAGACCGATCCATTCGGCACGCGGTGCCGTCATTTTGGGGGATTCGTGTTCGAGGGACCTGCAGCTTCGCCACCGGAGCCGCCGCGCGTGCGCGCACGCGGCCGTCGCCCGCGCGCTCGCCGCGCCACGACATCCTGATCGTCGCCGGGACGCGTCCCGGGAGTGCATCAAGCTCGCCGCGCCGCTCGTGCGGGAGCTCGAGCAGCGCCGGGCCTTCGGCGGCATCGTCGTCAACAGCGGCCAGCACGCCGCGGCCGTCCAACGCACGTTCGCCGAATTCCGCGTCACGTGCGACATCGAGCTCTCGCAGCTTCCGGGCGCGCCCAACCTCGCCGCGGCCACTCGCGCGCTCAGCGCGCGGCTCGCCGAGGTGATCGAGCGCGAGGAGCCCTCGCTCGTGGTGGTCCAGGGCGACACGCTCACCGCCTACGCCGGGGCGCGCGCCGCGGCGGAGCTTCGCTACCCCGTCGCGCATGTCGAGGCGGGCCTGCGCTCGCCGTGCGTGTCCGATCCCTTCCCCGAGGAGTGGTTCCGCCGCCGCATCGCGCGCATCGCCGACCTGCACTTCGCGCCCTGCGAGTCGGCTTTCGTGAACCTCCGTGACGAAGGCGTCGCGCGCGAGCGCATCCACCTCGTCGGCAACACCGGCATCGACAGCCTGCGCGCCCTGCTCGCGCAGCATTCGGCCGAACCGCCCGCGCACGTGACGAGCGAGGTGCTCGTCACGCTGCACCGGCGCGAGAACTGGGACGGCAAGGCCGACGAGATCTGCGACGCGCTGCTCGCGCTCGCCGCCAAGCGGCCCGAGCTTCGCGTGCTGCTGCCCGTGCATCCCAACCCTCGCATCGCGCCGCGGCTGCGCAAGCGCCTCTCGGGTCATCCGCAGTTCACGCTCGTAGCGCCGCTCGCGTATCGCGAGTTCATCGCGGCGGTGCGGCGCGCGGTGCTGGTGGTGAGCGATTCCGGCGGCATCCAGGAAGAGGTCCCGCACCTCGGCGTGCCGCTGCTCGTCCCGCGCTCGTGCACCGAGCGTCCCGAAGGCGTGGCGACCGGCTTCGTGCGCATCGTGCCCGTCACGCGCGACGCGATCGTGCGCGAGGCGCTCGAGATGCTCGACGCTCCTCGCCGGCCGCCGCTCGCGTTCGATCGCGCGGCGCCGTTCGGTGACGGCGCTTCGGCGGGACGCATCGTCGACGTGCTCGAATCGGTGCTGGCCGACGCCGAGGCCGCGTGATGAAGGCGCAGACGTCCGTCGCCGACGCGTCCGTCGCACCCGCGCCGGGCCCGCTCGCGACGTGGCTCCTCAACGTCGCGCAGTGCCGCACGGGTCCGCACGCGGGCGCGGTCGCGGGATGCATCTCCATCTCGGGCGCCGCGTCGTACGTGTACCCGGAGATCGCGGGCTACTACCTTCCGTGGCTCGCCTGGCGCGCGACGCGCCCCGGCGACGCGGGCAACCTCGCGCAACATGCGGGCGGCGTGCAGCGCTGGCTCGCGCGCTGGCTCGAGCCGCCCGGCCTGCCGACGCGCGTGCACCTCGACGGGCACGCAGCGCGACGACTGGCGCACCACATATCTTCGCCTTCGACGTCGCGATGGTGATGCGCGGCCTCGCCGCCGCGGTCGAGGCGAAGCTCCTCGACCCCGATCCCGCGGTCGTCGACGGCGTATCGGCGCTCCTCTCGCGCATGGTCGCGGACGACGGAGAGTTCCTCGCGTGCATCGCCACCACCCGCGGGCACGCGCTTCCCGATCGCTGGTCGACGCGCCGCGGTCCGTTCCTCGCCAAGGCCGCGGCCGGCGTGCTGCGCGCGGCGTCCTCCGTCGACTTGAACCCTCGCCTCGTCGAAGCCGCGGAGCGGTCGTTCGGCGCGAGCGTCGCGCAGCTCGCGCGCGAGCCTCACCGCGAAACGCACCCGCTCCTGTACGCCTTCGAGGGCGTGCTCAACCTTCCGAAGCACGCGCGATTCAACGACGCACTGCCGTCGATCTCCGCGCAATTCGACATCCTCCTCGCGCACGCCGCGCACGACGGCCACCTGCCCGAGGCGCTGGGCCAGGCCGCGGGTCACGGCCCCGCTCGCGTGGACGTGATGGCGCAGGCGCTGCGCATCGGATACCTCCTGGCCGCGCACCGGCCGCAGGATCCTCCGGACCGCGTGGCGCTTGCCCGGCTGCGCCAGGCGCTCGCGCGCCAGGTGCGTCCCGCCGGCGGCGTGGGGTTCGCCCGCAGCACGCTCGCCTCGCAGTCGAACGTGTGGGCCACGATGTTCGCGGACCAGGCGCTCGCGTTCACGGGCCTGCCGCGCGGCGCCGACGCGTGGTGGCGCACGGATCCCGCGATCGTCTGACCGCGGCAAGCTCGCGTCGCTCTCGTGTGGGGAGATAGCTGGCGGCAGCGCCTGAGACTCGCGCCGCTGTTCGCCGCGGCGTGGGTCGCGGACGCCCTGGCCGCGTCGCGCACGGATGGCGCACGCCGCGGGCCGTGGCGCGCCGGCGTGCTGCAGGATCTCGAGCGGACGCATTCGCGATGCTCGGCGACGCCCTCGCCCGCTCGAGGTCGCGCTCGCCGACGCGGGCGAGCCTTCGCAGGTGATCGTGGTGGCGAACGCGCGCCTCGCGAACGCTACGCGGGCGTGGCCGCGCGATTCCGCAACGTCGAATGGATTCACCGTGACGCCGCACTCGGATTCGCGGGTGCGATCGAGCTCGGGCTCGCGCAGGCGCGCTTCGACGGCTGCTATCTCATGAACAACGACATGACGCTCGACCCGCGCGCGCTGTCGGAGCTCCTGCCGCTGCGCGGCGAGCGCGTGTTCGCCATCGGATCGCAGATCCTGCAACAGGGCGCGTCGGGACGCCGCGAGGAGACGGGCTTCACGGACTGGTACGCCGACGCGCAGGGCATCCACCTCTTCCACGCGCCGCCGCCTCAGGGACCCGCGCCGCATGTCTGCGCGAGCGGCGGGGCCGCCCTCTTCCGCACCGACCTCCTGCGTCGCTACCTTCCAGGCAGCCGGGCCTTCGATCCCTTCTACTGGGAGGACGTCGAGTGGAGCGTGCGCGCGCGACGCGACGGCTTCGAGGTGCTCTTCTGCCCCGCATCGCTCGCGGCGCACCGGCACCGCGCGACCACGTCTCGCTTCTACGACGAAGCCGAGCTCGCGCGCATCGTCGAGCGCAATCGCGTGCTGTTCGACCTGCGCCACGGCGCGGGCGGGATGACGGCATCGCAGTCGCTCGATCGCGTGTGCGACCTGCCGTACCGGAGCCAGCGCGAGCTCTCGAGCCTGCGCCAGGCGCGAGGCGTCGCGGAGCTGCGCGATCGCGGCGCGGGCGCGCCCAGCATCGCCGCCGGCGCATCGCTGACCTCGTCCTACAGCTTTCGCCTGCGCGAGCCTTCGCGTGCGGAAACGCGCGTGCTCTTCGTCACGCCGTTCGCGACGTTCCCGCCGCGTCACGGCGGCGCACGCCGCATCGCGGCGCTGGCGGGCGGACTCAAGGACACGATGAGCGTGGCGCTCCTCACCGACGAGGCCTCGCTGCACGACCCGCGAAGCTTCCCGGCCTTCGATGGCCTTCGCGCGGTATGGTTCGTGCAGCGCGTGGACGGCGGCGCAGCGTCC
>JBGAIS010000061.1:0-21684 GCA_044225355.1 Casimicrobiaceae bacterium
CTCAAGGAGTACCTCGCGAAGAAGGGCTTCGATCCGCAGATGGGCGCGCGCCCCATGGCTCGCCTCATCCAGGACACCATCCGCAAGGCGCTGGCCGACGAGCTCCTCTTCGGCCATCTCGTGAACGGCGGCAAGGTCACCATCGACATGGGCGAGGACGAGAAGGTGAAGCTCTCGTTCGAGTCCACGCCGAGCGAGCCCAAGCCGAGCGAGGCCGAGCCCGTCGCGTAAGGTCGCACCTTCGCAATGAAAACGGCGCCCCGCAAGGCGCCGTTTTTTTGCGGCGACCCCGTCCGCGCGTCAGGTGAGCATGTCGCTCCAGATGTTCTTCGCCCACGCGAAGGCATACTCGCCCTCGATCGCGCTGGGTCCCGGCGAGAGCCCGCCCGATCCCGGCACCGTGAGGAACGTCTTCTTGTCCCGGTCGTACTGGTGCACGGAGTCGACGTGCACCGTGTCCTTGTCGGTGATGAAGCTGTAGCAGGTGTTGTTCATCACCGGCGTGGGGTTGGGCGGCTGCCCGCCGAAGGCGTTGAGAATGGCCGCCGCGGCGACTTTCGCGTGCTGGTTCGCCATGTGCCCGGACTTGGGCATGAGCGGCGCGATCTGGATGGCGTCGCCCAGGACGTGCACCTTCGGCACCTTGATCGATTCGAACGAGAGGAAGTCGACCTCGCACCACTTGTTGTTCGCGGTGATGACGCCGGCCTGCGCGGCGATCGCGCCGGCACGCTGGGGCGGGATGACGTTCAACACGTCGGCCTTCACGTCGTCGGCGGTCTCGAACTTGAGCGTCATCGTCGCGGCGTCGACGTCCGTGAGCACGCAGTTCGGTCGGTACTCGACGATGCCCTTGTAGTCCTCGTTCCAGGCCTTCATGAAGAGGGCCTTCTTGGAGATGACGTCCTCGTTCGCGTCGAGCACGAGCACCTTGCTGCGCGGCTTCGCGCGCTTGAAGTACCACGCGACCTGGCATGCGCGCTCGTAAGGCCCGGGCGGGCAGCGATACGGCGCGAGCGGGATGGAGATCGCGAACACGCCGCCGTCGGGCATCGCCTCGAGCTGTTTGCGAAGGGCCACCGTCTGCGGCCCGGCCTTCCACGCGTGCAGGATCTTCTCCCGTGCCTGCGGTCCCATGCCCTGGATGCCGTCGTAGAGGAAATCGACGCCCGGCGACAGCACGAGCCGGTCGTATTCGAGATCCTGCTGGTTCGAGATGCGTACCGTCTGGCGCACGGGATCGACGCCTTGCGCCACGTCGAGCTTCACCTTGATACCGCGCTTGCCGAGCCCGCCGTAGCCCACGGTGAGGTCGGAGATCTGCTTGCTGCCGCCGAGCACGAGGTTCGACATCGGGCACGATACGAAGGCGGGGTCCGCCTCGACGAGCGTGACGTCGACCGCGCCGTTGCTCCAGAGGCTCAGGTATTTCGCGGCGGTGGCGCCGCCGTACCCGCCCCCGACCACGACGACGCGCGGCCCGCTCCGCGCGGGAGACGCGGCGCATCCCGCAAGTGCGCTCGCAGCCAGCCCCGCGGCGCCGGCCGCCTTGATGAACTCGCGTCGATTCATCGTCATGGGCGTTCCCTTCAAGGCTTCTGCGCGGCGAAGTAGCCGGCGGCCAGCTCGATCTGCGCGTCGGTGTAGCCCTTCGCGAGCTGCGTCATGACGGTCGCGGGGACGCGGCCCGCCTTGTAGTCCTGCATCTTGCGCACGAGGTCGGCCTTCGACTGCCCGGCGAGCGAGGGCATGCCGCCCTGGCTCACGCCGTTCGTGCCGTGGCAGCCGGTGCAATTGGCGGCGATGTTGCGCGCGAGATTGGGGTCGGCGCCTTGCGCTTGGGCCGCGCCGGCGGCGAGGACCAGCGCCGCGACGACGGCGCGGGCGTTTGCGCGTGACATGGAGAGCTCTCCCGATGCATGACGTGAACGCTCCAAGGATAAGTCCATTCCGTCGGGCCTGGGGCAACCAGGGGTAGATGGAAGTGCCTTCCGCTGGATGGAAAGGTGCGGCCGCGACGGGCCCCGGTGAGTGGCCCGCCATCACCCGCGCCGGATCAATGGCTTACGAGGTAAATCTCGCGCTCGATGCGCTATAACTTATATAAGATATAAATGCGAAGCAGCACCGAAACGGTTCAAATGAGGCGACAATTTTCCGCACCGTGGAATGACTTTTTAAGTAGATGATTTTGCGATGATATTTTTATATTGCGTCGCGCCAAAATCGCTTGCAACACGCGCCATCGCTTGTTAAGGTTGGTTCGTCACGAGTCAAGCCGCCTTGCATCGCATCACGTGCTCCAGCGAGGCGGCGGAGCGCGAAGGGCGCCGAACCAGGCCGCGTCCTTTTGGAGAGCTCCATCAAGACCGCGAGCGATCCTCGATGGTCCGTGCGAGATGACCCCACGTGCCGTGGCGCGCGAGCGCCCCGGCTTTAAGTCAACCGAAGCTTTGGAGTACGGGACATGAACTACGATCTGGAAGCGGCGCGACTGAAGAAGGACTGGGCGGAGAACCCGCGCTGGAAGGGCATCAAGCGGGGCTACACCGCCGAGGACGTCGTGCGGCTGCGTGGCTCGCTGCACATCGAGCACACGCTCGCGCGCCGCGGTGCCGAGAAGCTGTGGAAGCTCGTCAACGAGGAGCCGTTCGTCAACTCGCTCGGCGCCATGTCGGGCAACCAGGCGATGCAGCAGGTCAAGGCCGGCCTCAAGGCCATCTACCTGTCGGGCTGGCAGGTCGCCGCCGACGCGAACATCGCGGGCGAGATGTACCCCGACCAGTCGCTATACCCGGTCAACTCGGTGCCCAACGTCGTCAAGCGCATCAACAACACGTTCCAGCGCGCGGACCAGATCCAGCACATGGAAGGCACGGGCGACATCGACTTCTTCGCGCCCATCGTCGCCGACGCGGAGGCGGGCTTCGGCGGCGTGCTCAACGCGTTCGAGCTCATGAAGGCGATGATCGAGGCGGGCGCCGCCGGCGTGCACTTCGAGGACCAGCTCGCGTCGGTCAAGAAGTGCGGCCACATGGGCGGCAAGGTGCTCGTGCCCACGCGCGAGGCCGTCGACAAGCTGATCGCCGCGCGGCTCGCGGCCGACGTCATGGGCGTGCCGACGCTCATCCTCGCGCGCACGGATGCGGAGGCGGCCGATCTCGTCACGGCGGACGTCGACGACAACGATCGCCCGTTCCTCACCGGCGAGCGCACGATCGAAGGCTTCTACAAGACACGCAACGGCCTCGACCAGGCGGTCTCGCGCGGCCTCGCGTACGCGGCGTACGCCGACATGGTGTGGTGCGAGACGGGCAAGCCCGACCTCGCGTTCGCGCGGCAGTTCGCCGAGGCGATCCAGGCCAAGTATCCCGGCAAGATGCTCGCGTACAACTGCTCGCCGTCGTTCAACTGGAAGAAGAACCTCGACGACGCCACCGTCGCCAAGTTCCAGCGCGAGCCGGGCGCGATGGGCCACAAATTCCAGTTCATCACGCCCTCGCCGGCTCTACAGCCTCAACTACTCGATGTTCAACCTCGCGCACGGCTACGCGCACGAGCACAGCGAGCGCATTCGTCGAGCTGCAGGGCGGCCGAGTTCGCCGCGATGAAGAACGTTCACGGCGATCAAGCATCAGCGCGAGGTGGTCGCCGAGCTACTTCGATGCGGTCACCACGACCATCCAGGGCAGCCAGGCGTCGACCACGGCGCTCAAGAACTCGACGGAAGACGAGCAGTTCTTCGACAAGCCCAAGGCCGAGCTGTCGGTGGCCACCGCCGACCGTCATCCCGTCCTGAGCGACCGCCGCGCCGCGCGCGCAGCGGCTCGCCCGCAGCCCCCGACGCCGCGAAGCCCTCGCGGCGTCGTTTTTCCATGCGATCGTAGCTACTGGCCCAGAGCGCGAGCCCGCGCCCAAGCCGCCGATTAAGTAGGGTCGGAGTCGACTTAATTAAGTCGACTCCGACCCTACTTATTTTCTGTCGAAGCAAGCCGGAAGGCCGCAAGGCGGACTCCCGTTCGCACGGCTGTACCATCACATCGATGGCCGCTTGGTGCGAACCCTTGAAGCTGCGTGCGGTCGGAATGGAATGATCGATCCCACGCTTTCGTATCCCGACGTCGATGCAACCCCGAACCGAATAAGGACTTTCTACGCGCTAGTCCCCGACGAGGCGGTTCGCCTGCGATTC
The DNA here is from genome assembly GCA_044225355.1 of Casimicrobiaceae bacterium. GTDB lineage: Bacteria > Pseudomonadota > Gammaproteobacteria > Burkholderiales > Casimicrobiaceae > VBCG01. The sequence continues at coordinate 4,193 of JBGAIS010000061.1, forward strand.
GTCAACCTGGCGCGCGACGTCGCGCGGCGCTCGCGCGGACGCGCGGTGTCGGGGGAGCACGTGCACCTGACGCTGGCGTTCCTGGGGGACCTCCCCGTATCGAGCATTCCCGCCCTGCGCGACATCGGCGATTCCCTGCCCTCGACCGGCGCGGTGCTCGATTTCGACACGCTCGGCGCGTGGCGCGCGTCGGGTGTCGCGTGGGTCGCGCCATCGGTTATCCCGACGCCGCTCGCCGACCTGCACGCGACGATCAACAGCGCGCTGGTCAGTGCAGGCTTCGCCATCGAGAGCCGGGCGTTCCGGCCGCACGTGACGCTCGCGCGCCGTTGCGTCCAGCCGCATCCGCGCGCGACCAGCGTGCCCATCCGGTGGGAGGTGCGAAAGCTGTGCCTCGTAGGCTCCGAGCTGCGGCCCGAAGGTCCGCGCCACACGACGCTCGCGGAGTGGCCGCTTACCCTCGGCTGACCGGCTCGCCGACGGCCATGGGCCGGGAGCTGTCGGCGCACCATTCGCTCCACGACCCGGGATAGAGCCGCGCGCCGGGCATTCCGGCAACTTCCATCGCGAGCATGTTGTGGCAGGCGGTGACGCCCGACCCGCACTGGTGGACGACCTCGCCCGGGTCGACGCCGCCCAGCAAGGCGGTCCACTCGCCGCGCAGGAACGCCGCCTCCTTGAACGTGCCGTCGGGGTTGAGGTTCATCGTGTACGGGCGGTTGCGTGCGCCGGGGATGTGGCCCGCGACCGGATCGAGCGGCTCGACGTCGCCACGGAAGCGCTCCGCGGCGCGCGCGTCGACCACCAGCAGGGCCTGGCGCGCGAGGCTCGCCATGACGCCGGTCGCGTTGACCGTGGGCGTGACGCGCGCGATGCGGAAGGGCGCCGGGGCGGGCGTGTCCGCGTCCTCGCTCACGACGCGCGCCTCGGCCGCCCACTTGGCGTAGCCGCCGTCGAGCACCGCCACCGACTCGAAGCCCAGCCAGCGCAGCATCCACCACAGGCGCGCGGCGAAAGGCCCCCCGCCCTGGTCGTACGCGACCACCTGCTTGCCGTCCGCGATCCCCAGTCGGGCGAACGTGGCCGCGGCGGCTTCCGGCGTGGGCAGCGGGTGGCGGCCGTTGGTGCCGGTCTTGGGGCCTGACAGGTCGCGGTCGAGGTCGACGAACACCGCGCCCGGGATGTGCCCCGCGTCGTACTGCTGGCGGCCCCAGCCCGGCCGGGCGAGATCGTGCCTCACGTCGCAGATGACGAGGTCCGGGTTGCGCAGGTGCGTCTCGAGCGCGTCCGTGCCGATGATCGTGCGGAACACGAGGGGCTCCTTGCCTAGAGGTGGGCGACGTGCGCTTCCATCTGCGCCCGGTAGAACTCGTGGAAGTGCTGCATGCCGTCCTCCATGGGCGACTGGTAAGGTCCCACTTCGTTGCGGCCGGCCTCGTAAAGGGCCTTGCGCCCGGCATCCATGCGCTCGGCGATCTCGTCGTCCTCCTTGGCCGTCTCCATGTACGCGGCCTGCTCGGCCTCGATGAACTCGCGCTCGAACAGCGCGATCTCCTCGGGGTAGTAGAACTCGACGACGTTGAGCGTGCGGTCGACCGCCTCGGGCACGAGCGTGCTGACGACGAGGACGTGCGGGTACCACTCGACCATGATGTTCGGGTAGTACGTGAGCCAGACGGCGCCCTGGCGGGGCATCTCGCCGCGGTAGAAATCGAGCACCGCCTTGTGCCAGCGCTCGTACGTGCGCGAGCCCGCCTTCGCGAGGTTGTTGTTGATGCCGACCGTCTGCACCGAATACCAGTCGCCGAACTCCCAGCGAAGGTCGTCGCACGTGACGAACTGGCCGAGGCCGGGATGGAACGGGCCCACGTGGTAGTCCTCGAGATACACCTCGATGAAGGACTTCCAGTTGTAGTTGAGCCGGTGCGTCTCCACGCGGTCGAACACGTAGCCGCTGAAGTCGAAGTCCTTGACGCCAAGATGGGCCAGGTCGCGCGCGACGTCACGCTTGCCGTCGAACAGCAGGCCGTTCCAGTTCGGGAGCGGCGAGCGCGCGAGGTTGAGGCAGGGCTTGGACTCGAAGTGAGGCGCGCCGAGGAGCTCGCCCTTGAGATCGTACGTCCAGCGGTGGAGCGGGCAGACGATGGCGGGCGTGGTGCCGCGCCCGTCCAGCATGCGCGCCTGGCGATGGCGGCAGACATTGGACAGGAGCTCGATGCCGCCCGGATTGCGGACGAGCATCTGCGCATCGTTGCGGAGCGAGAGGACCTGGTAATCACCCTCGTTGGGCACCATGAGCTCGTGCCCGACGTAGCCGGGCGCGTTCGCGAGGAGGTGCCGGCGCTCGGCGTCGAGCACGCGGGGATCGCAGTACCAGGACACCGGGAACTGCGTCGTGGAGCGACGCAGACGACCGGCCGTGGCGAGGTCAGACATCGGCCCTACCCTTTCGTAAACAATCGGTTGCTGGCAACCAACCCAACCCAACAACCCGGGACGCTTACGGCATTACCCAAAATGCCGCCCCGGACCGCTTTGCTAAGTCGGCCGCACGAAAGGAACCGTGAAAGGCCGCGTCGTCAAAAGATGATATGATATGTGGCTTTCTGCCATAAGGTCAAGACCTTAGCGGAACAGCTCCGACGAAATACCCCCGGCGAGCGCCGGTCCTTTCCGTCGCCTCCGAGCCGTCCCGCGAGAGGTCCGCCGACCTTCCGCCCCTGCCCGCTGATGACCGCGCCTACCCCGCCCAAGGACTTCGAATCGGCCCTGACGGAGCTCGAGCGCATCGTCGCGTCGATGGAGGCGAGCGACCTTCCGCTGGCCGAATCGCTCTCGGCGTACAAGCGAGGCGCCGAGCTCGTCGCCTTCTGCCAGTCGGCGCTGAAGGACGCCCGGCAGCAGATCGAGATCCTCGAGCGGGGCGTGCTGAAGCCGTTCGCCCCGGACGCCGACGATGGACCCTGACGTCAATTTCGCGGTCTGGACGCAGGAGCGGCAGCGGCGCATCGAGGATGTCCTCGAGCGCGCGCTGGTGCTGCCCGACGCGCCCGCCCGCCTGGCCGAAGCCATGCGCTACGCGGCGCTGGGCGGCGGCAAGCGCATGAGGCCGCTCCTCGCCTATGCCGCGGGCGAGGTGGTCGACGCCGACCCCGCGGCGGTGGACGGCCCGGCCGCGGCGGTGGAGATGATCCACGCCTATTCCCTCGCGCACGACGACCTCCCCTGCATGGACGACGACGTCCTGCGCCGCGGCAAGCCCACGTGCCACGTCGCGTTCGGCGAGGCCATGGCGCTCCTCGCCGGCGACGCGCTGCAGGCGCAGGCGTTCGCCATGCTGGGCACGGGGAGGCAGGCCGCGATCCTCGCCCACGCCGCGGGTGCGGCAGGCATGGCGGGCGGGCAGGCGATCGACCTCATGCACGTCGGCGTGCCCCTGTCCCTGCCCGATCTCACCGCCATGCACCGCATGAAGACCGGCGCGATCATCCGCGCCGCCATCCTGCTGGGCGCGTCCTGCGGTCGCGAGCTCCACCCCTCGATGCCTTCGCCCGCGCCGCGGGCCTCGCATTCCAGGTCGTGGACGACCTCCTCGACGTCGAGGGCTCCGCGGCCTCGCTCGGCAAGACCGCGGGCAAGGACGCCGCGCAGAACAAGCCGACCTACGTCTCGCTCCTCGGGCTCGCCGAGGCGAAGCGGCACGCGCAGGCGCTGCGCGACGAGGCGCTCGCGGCGCTGGTCCCGTTCGGCGGCCGCGCGCGGCGCCTCGTCGAGATCGCCGAGTGGATCACGAACCGGACACACTGATGTATCCCTTGCTCGAACGCATCGACAACCCCGCCGATCTCCGTCTCCTGGATCGCGCGGAGCTCCGCGAGCTCGCGCGCGAGCTGCGAGCGTTCCTCCTGCATTCGGTCGCGCAGACGGGCGGCCACCTGTCGTCGAACCTCGGCACCGTCGAGCTGACCGTCGCGCTGCACTACGTCTTCAACACGCCGCACGACCGCATCGTGTGGGACGTCGGCCACCAGACCTACGCGCACAAGATCCTGACCGGCCGCCGCAAGGCGATGGCCGCGCTTCGCCAGTGGGGCGGGCCGTCCGGGTTCCCGCGCCGCGCCGAGTCCGAGTACGACACGTTCGGCACCGCGCACTCGTCGACGTCCATCTCCGCCGCGCTCGGCATGGCCGCCGCGAGCAAGCTCATGGGGCAGCCGCGCCACGTGGTCGCGGTCATCGGCGACGGCGCCATGAGCGCGGGCATGGCATTCGAGGCGCTCAACAACGCGCAGGGCGCCAACATGCTCGTGATCCTCAACGACAACGAGATGTCCATCTCCGAGCCGGTGGGGGCGTTCAACAATTACCTGGCCAAGATCCTGTCGAGCCGCCTGTACAACACCGTGCGGCGCGGCGGCAAGGAGGTGCTCTCGCGCCTGCCGCCGGTGCACGACCTCGCGAAGGCGCTCGAGGAGCACATGAAGGGCATGGTGCTGCCCGGCACGCTGTTCGAGGAGTTCGGCTTCAACTACATCGGGCCCATCGACGGCCATGACGTCGACGCGCTCGTGCGCACGCTGTCGAACGTGAAGAGCCTCGAGGGCCCGCAGTTCCTGCACGTCATCACGCGCAAGGGCTACGGCTATCCCAAGGCCGAGGAAGACCCCATCCTGTATCACGGCGTCGGCAAGTTCGACCCCGCGGTCGGCATCGTCGCCAAGCCTCCGGCCAAGCCTGCGTACTCGCAGATCTTCGGCGACTGGCTGTGCGACATGGCCGCGATCGACTCGGGCGTGGTCGGCATCACGCCCGCGATGCGCGAGGGCTCGGGGCTCGTTCGCTTCTCGCAGGAGTACCCCGACCGCTACTTCGACGTGGGCATCGCCGAGCAGCACGCGGTCACCTTCGCGGCGGGGCTCGCGTGCGAGGGCATGCGGCCCGTCGTCGCCATCTACTCGACGTTCCTGCAGCGCGCGTACGACCAGCTCATCCACGACGTCGTGCTGCAGAACCTGCCGGTGGTGTTCGCGGTCGACCGCGCGGGCGTCGTCGGCGCCGACGGCGCGACGCACATCGGCGCGTTCGACCTCCCGTACCTGCGCTGCCTGCCCAACACCACGGTGATGGCGCCGTCCGACGAGAACGAGTGCCGGCAGATGCTCTACACCGCGCTGACGCTCGGAACCCCCGCGGCGGTGCGGTACCCGCGCGGAAGCGGCCCGGGCGTCGCGGTGGAGAAGACGATGCACGCGCTGCCGGTGGGCAAGGGCCAGGTGCGGCGCAGCGCGACTCGGCGGACCCACCGGGTCGCCATCCTCGCGTTCGGCCCGATGGTGCATCCCGCGCTCGCGGCCGCGGAGGAGATCGACGCCACCGTGGCCGACATGCGCTTCGTCAAGCCCCTCGACGCCGACCTGGTCGCGAGGCTCGCGCGCGAGCACGATGCCCTCGTCACGGTCGAGGAGGGCGTCATCGCGGGGGGCGCGGGCAGCGCGGTCGCCGAGGCGCTCGCCGCGGCCGGCATCGAGGTGCCGCTCTTGCATCTCGGGCTTCCCGACCAATTTATCGATCACGGCGACCCCGCGTTCCTGCTCGCGCAGGCCGGGCTCGACGCCGCGGGCATCGCCGCCTCGGTGCGGGCGCGCTTCGACGCGCCGCGAAGCGAGCCGCGCGTCAAGCCCGCGGCCTGAAAACGGCCTTTCGCTACAATCGCGCCCATGAATCGACCCGAGCAGCCCGCCCGCCTGATGCCGATACCGGACACGCAGTCGGCGCGCGACGATCGCCACCTCGCGATCGACCAGGTGGGCATCCGCGGCTTGCGCTACCCGCTGTCGTTCGCCGACGCGGGCGCGCCGGCGCAGCCCACGATCGCGACGGCGAGCCTGTACGTCGCGCTTCCCGAGGACCGCAAGGGCACGCACATGTCGCGGCTCGTGATGCTGCTCGAGGAGCGCACGGCGGCCGGCGCCGTGACCGTCGCCTCGCTCGACGACATGCTGCGCGACCTGGTCGAGCGCCTGGACGCGCCGGCCGGGCGCATCGAGCTCGCGTTCCCGTTCTTCGTGCGCAAGACCGCGCCGGTGTCGGGGGTGGCGAGCCTCCTCGACTACGAGGTGCGCCTCGTGGGCGAGATCGACGCGGGGCGGGTCACGAGGACGGTCACCGTCGCGGTGCCCGTGCAGTCGCTGTGCCCGTGCTCGAAGGAGATCTCCGACTACGGCGCGCACAACCAGCGCTCGACCGTCACCATCGCCGTGCGCACCGCCGAGGCCCTCGACCTCGCCGATCTCCTGCGCATCGCGGAGGAGGAGGCGTCGTGCGAGCTCTTCGGCATCCTGAAGCGCGCGGACGAGAAGTACGTGACCGAGCGCGCGTACGACAATCCGCGCTTCGTCGAGGACCTGGTGCGCGGCGTCGCCGCGCGGCTCGCCGCCGACCCGCGCTTCGCCGCCTGGAGCGTCGAGGCCGAGAACTTCGAGTCGATCCACAATCACTCGGCGTACGCGAGGATCGCGCGCGGCTTCTAGCCTCGCGTCCGCGCCCGGTCGCCGCGGGGCGCCGGTGGAACTGTCGATGTCGTCGTTCGTCGCATGAGGATGCCGCGCGTCCGCGCCGTTCCTAGAATCCGTCGCACACGAATGCTCGCCGCCCTCAAGTCCCGCTACGACGCGCTCGCGCAGCGCGTCCTCTCGTCGCTGACGGAGTTCGAGCGGCGCGACGTGCGCGCGTTCGACCGCTGGTTCTACGCGAGCGGCGGCTGGCGGTGGCTGATCGGCGTCGTGCTGCTCACGACGTTCGTCGCGTGGATCGCGTCCAACTTCCCCTGGAACATGTCGTTCGCCGAGGCGGCGATCCTGTTCAACCTCGTCGTGCTGACGCTCCTGTGGTCGGGGTTGTCCGCGTGGTTCGGCTACCGCCGGTTCCAGGGACGCATATTCCGCTACATCGTCGCGGCACCCGTCCTCGCGCTCTTCAGCGCGCTGGTCGGCGCGAGCATCGCGGGGCTCGTGAAGGGCGTCGATCCGTTCGTGTTCTTCCAGGACAGCGCCAAGCTCCGGCACGTCGTCACGGCGGGGCTCGTGTTCGGCGTGCTGTTCGCGTTCGTGACGGCGCTCATCGCGCACCTGCGCAACCGCGAGTACCGCGCCATGACGGCCCACCTCGAGGCCGAGGCCCGGCAGAGCGAGACGTCGCGCCAGCTCGCGGAGTCGAAGCTCAAGCTCCTGCAGCTCCAGATCGAGCCGCACTTCCTGTTCAACACCCTGGGCAGCGCGCAGCAGCTCGCGGAGAAGGGCGCGCCCGAGGCGGCGCGGCTCATCGGCGAGCTGATCCGGTTCCTGCGCGCGGCGGCGCCCGCGCTGCGCGACGAGATGACCACCATCCGCCACGAGGCGACCATGATCAGCGCGTACCTCGGCATCATGCAGACGCGCCTCGGCAAGCGCCTCGCGTGGACGGTGCACGTCGACGATCGCGTCGCCGACTGCTCGATCCCGCCGGGCATGGTGATCACGCTGACCGAGAACGCGATCAAGCACGGCATCGAGCCCAGCCCGCGAGGCGGTCGCGTCGACGTCGCGGTCGAGCCGCTCGGCCGCGACGTGCGGCTCGTGGTGGCGGACACGGGCGCGGGGCTCACGTCGGGGCTGTCGCCCGGGGGCATCGGGCTCGCGAACATCCGCGAGCGTCTCGCGCTGCTCTACGGCGAGCGCGCGACGCTCTCGCTCGAGGAGAACGAGCCCGAGGGCTTTCGCGCGAGCATCGTGCTTCCCGCGCTGCGCGGCGCGCAGACCCTTCCTCTCGGCATCACCCGAAGCGAGGTGCAGGCATGAACACACGAGCCACGGCGCTCATCGCCGAAGACGAGCCGCTCATGCGCGAGCGCCTCAAGGACAAGCTCGCGGAGGTGTGGCCCGAGCTCGTCGTCGTCGCGGAAGCCGAGGACGGCGAGCAGGCGCTCGAGATGTTCCACGAGCACCGGCCGCAGGTCGCGTTCCTCGACATCCGCATGCCCGGGCTCACCGGCCTCGACGTGGCGGCCGAGATCGGCTCGCTGTGCCACGTCGTGTTCATCACGGCCTACGACCAGTACGCGCTCAAGGCCTTCGAGGCCGGCGCCGTCGATTACCTCATGAAGCCGGTCGAGGCCGACCGCCTGCAGGTCATGGTCGAGCGCATCGAGCGCAAGCTCGCGAGCCCGCCCATCGACCTGTCGTCGCTCGTGGCGCAGCTCCGCTCGTCGATCCATGGCGACGGCGGCCGCATGAAGTGGGTGAAGGCCGCGGTCGGAAAGCAGGTGAAGCTCATCCCCGTCACGGACGTCGTCTATTTCCAGTCCGACACGAAATACACGCGCGTCGTGCTCGCCAACGGCGAGGCGCTCATCCGCACGCCGCTCAAGGACCTCCTGAACGACCTCGATCCCGAGCAGTTCTGGCAGGTGCACCGCGGCACCATCGTCAACCTCGACGCCGTCTCCGGCGTGCTGCGGGAAGACGCCGAGCGGCAGTTCATCATCCTCAAGAACCGGCAGGAGCGCCTGCCCATCTCCCGGCAGTTCACGCACCTCTTCAAGCAGATGTAGGGCAGGCGCGGCCTCGCGAAACATCCGGGCTAGAATCCCGGCATGCTTCCCGTGGCCATCTTCCGCTTCTCTCGCACCGAGCATCCGGGGCGCTTCGGCACGTGGCTCGCGAGCCAGGGCATCCCGGCCGAGGTGATCGCGCTCGACGAGGGCCGCGCCGTGCCGGCGAGCGCCGCGGGCTACTCGGGCATCGGCATGATGGGCGGCCCGATGAGCGTGAACGACGACCTGCCATGGATCGCCCCGCTGTGCGCGCTCCTGCGCGACGCGATCTCCGACGGCACGCCCGTGATCGGGCACTGCCTCGGCGGACAGCTCATGGCGAAGGCGCTCGGCGCGCGAGTCGCGCGCATGCCGCATCCGGAGATCGGCTGGCTGCACGTCGACGTGTGCGACCGCGACGCGCGCCGCGACTGGTTCGGCGGGCTGCCGCGCTTCCCGGCGTTCCAGTGGCACTACGATGCGTTCGACCTGCCGCCGATGGCGACGCGCATCCTCACCAACGACGTCGCGGTGAACCAGGGCTACGTGATCGACGACCGGCACGTCGGCTTCCAGTGCCACATCGAGATGACGCGCGAGCTCGTGCAGACGTGGTGCAAGCTGGGCGGCGACGAGCTTCCCGCGCGATCGCGCGCGCACGAGCAGAGCGCATCCGACATCCAGAGCGACCTGGACGGCCGCCTCGCGGCGCTGGGAGCCGTGGCCGACGGCGTGTACGCGCGCTGGGCGCAGAAGCTTCCGCGGTGACCCTGGCCTGACCATGGCGTCGATACGGACGCTGCCCGACCTGCTCATCAGCCAGATCGCCGCGGGCGAGGTGGTGGAGCGACCGGCCGCCGCGCTGAAGGAGCTCCTCGAGAACGCGGTCGATGCCGGGGCGCGGGCCATCGAGGTCGACGTCGCGGGCGGCGGCGTCAAGCGCATCCGCGTGATCGACGATGGCTCCGGCATCGCGCGCGAGGACCTGAGCCTCGCGGTCGCGCGCCACGCCACGTCGAAGATCCGCCTGCCTACCGACCTCGAGTCGATCGCGTCGTTCGGCTTTCGCGGCGAGGCGCTCGCGTCCATCGCGTCCGTCTCGCGGCTCGCGCTCGCGTCGCGCGCGTCGGGCGCGCCGCATGCGTGGCGCATCGAGGTGGAGGGCGGCACGGTGTCGCCCGTCGCGCCCGCATCGCTGCCCGCCGGGACGAGCGTCACCGTCGAGGAGCTCTTCTTCAACACACCCGCGCGGCGCAAGTTCCTGCGCGCCGAGGCGACCGAATGGGGGCACTGCGAGGAGGCGTTCCGGCGCATCGCGCTCGCGCACCCGGCGGTCGCGTTCTCGCTCACGCACAACGGCCGCGCGATCCATCGCCTGCCGGTCGCGGGCCGCCAGGGGCGCGTCGAGCAGCTCGCGGGCGACGCGTTCGTCACGCACGCGGCGCGCGTCGACGTCGAGGCCGCCGATCTCGCGCTCGCGGGCTTCGCGGTGCGACCCGCGTACGCGGCGCAGGGCGGCGGCCAGTACGTGTTCGTGAACGGCCGCTTCGTGCGCGATCGCGTGCTCTCGCATGCGCTGCGGGAGGCGTACCGCGACGTGCTGCATCACGACCGCCAGCCCGCCTTCGCGCTGTGGCTCACGATCGACCCGCGTCGCGTCGACGTCAACGTGCATCCGCAGAAGATCGAGGTGCGCTTCCGCGACTCGGGCGCTATCCACGAGTTCGTGCGCCGCGCGGTGGAGCGCGCGCTCGCCGCGACCGCGGCCGACCAGCCCGCGGTGTCGGCGGCGGACAAGCTGGGCGTCGCGGCAGCGAGCATGCCGCCGCCTTACGACGTGTCCCGCGCGCAGGCGCCGCTGTCGCTCGACGCCGGCGAGCCGTCGTCGTTCTATGCGCGCCTCTTCGGCCCGCGCGCGGACACGCCGGCGGCTGCGCAGGCTGCGGTGCCCGCCGCCGCGTGGGACGACGACGATCCGCATCCGCTGGGGTTCGCGCTCGCGCAGCTCCACGGCATCTACGTCCTGGCGCAGAACCGCCAGGGCCTCGTGCTCGTCGACATGCACGCGGCGCACGAGCGCATCGTGTACGAGCGGCTCAAGGCCGCGCACGACGCGCGACTGCCGGTGCAGCCGCTCCTCGTGCCCGCGACGTTCGCCGCCGAGCCGCTCGAGGTCGCGACGGTCGAGGAGAACGGCGAGGCGCTCGAGACGCTCGGCTTCGCGATGTCCGCGCTCGGCCCCGGAACGCTCGCGGTGCGCGGCGTGCCGGCGCCCCTGACCGACGCCGACCCCGCGGCGCTCGCGCGCGCGGTGCTGCACGACATCCGCGAGTTCGGCGGCACGCAGGCGCTCGCGTCGCGCCGCGACGAGCTCCTGTCGACCATGGCGTGCCATGGCGCGGTGCGTGCCCATCGCGCGCTCACCGTCACCGAGATGAACGCGCTGCTGCGCCAGATGGAGGCCACCGAGCGCGGCGGCCAGTGCAACCACGGCCGGCCGACGTGGTACCAGCTCTCGCTCGCGGACCTCGATCGCCTCTTCATGCGCGGCCGCTGATCGTGCGGCCCGCGGTCCTGCTGATGGGCCCCACCGCCTCGGGCAAGAGTGCGCTCGCCATGACGCTCGCGCAGAGGCTCGGCGGCGAGATCGTCTCCGTCGACTCCGCGCAGGTGTACCGCGGCATGGACATCGGCACCGCGAAGCCCTCGCCCGCGGAGCGCGCGCGCGTCGCGCATCACCTCGTCGACATCGTGGACCCGACGCAGTCGTACTCGGCGGCCCGCTTCGCGGCCGACGCGCAAGAGGCGATCGCGGGCGTGCGATCGCGCGGCCGCGTGCCCATCGTGGCGGGTGGCACGATGCTCTACTTCAAGGCGCTCACGGAAGGGCTCTCGTCGCTCCCGCGCGCCGATTCAGCGGTTCGCGCGAAGCTCGATGCGCGCGCGTCGCGCGAGGGCTGGCCGGCGCTTCACGCCGAGCTCGCTCGCGTCGATCCCGTGACCGCCGCGCGACTTCCCCCGACGGACTCGCAGCGCATCCAGCGCGCGCTCGAGGTGTTCCTCGTGAGCGGCAACCCGATCTCCTCGCTGCAGGGCAAGCGAGACGCCGCGTCGCTCGGGCCCTCGATCGCCCTCGCGCTCGTGCCCGGCGATCGCGCGGCCCTGCACGAGGCGATCGCGCGTCGCTTCGACGCGATGCTCGCGGCCGGGCTCGTCGACGAGCTTCGCGCGCTGCGGGCCCGTCACGCGCTCACGCCCGACATGCCGTCGATGCGATGCGTCGGCTATCGCCAGGCGTGGCGATTCATCGACGGTGCGATCGACGCGGCCGAGCTTCGCGCGACGGGCATCGCGGCGACGCGCCAGCTCGCGAAGCGCCAGCTCACGTGGCTTCGTAGCACACAAGCTGCCACGTTCGAGCCGACGGATGCGCGCGCGATCGACTTCGTCGAGGCGCGGATCGGCTAGACTTCCCGGAAGGGGAGCCAACGCTCATGTCGAATGCCGCAAGCGTCGTCCGCCGGGTGCTGCGCCTGGCCGTTTCACTGTGCGCGCTTTCCACGGTCGCGCATGCGGGACTTTTCCCCGCGTATCCCACGGGCTCCGGCCCCGGCGTGTGGGAGGTCGATCGCTATGCCCCCGCGGGATTCGACAACGCAGGCTCGCTCTTCGGGCGCGCCGACGTGCTCGGCATCTCGCTGTCCGCCTCGGATGGCCCCGGCAATCGCGCACCCGCCTATTCGTCCTCGTTCTACAACACGCAGGGCCGCGGCATCCAGCAGGATCTCGCGTCGTACTCCGTGCTGTACGGCAGCGTGTATCTCCCGGCGTCGTGGGCTGCCGGCAACCCCGGCAACGCGACGCTCAACCGGCGCGCCGATTTGTGGGGCGTGCTGTCGCCCGCCACGGGCGGTGACGTGTGCCCGGGCTCCGGGTGCAATCTCTTTCCCATCATCGGCTTCACCAATGCGAGCGCGAGCGACCCGCTCAACGCAGGCGCGGCCGGACGCCTGCGCGTGTTCGACACCAACATCGGGTTCCTCGACCTCGTCACGCCGATCACGTACGACGCGTGGACCGACGTGTGCATCGCGTTCCCCGGCACCGAGCTGCGCTTCTACGTCAATGGCGCGCAGGTCTACGTCCAGTCGAGCCTTGCGCAGGCGGACCCGAGCTATGGTCCTCCGGTCAAGTGGTCGCGCGCGATCACGCAGGCCTACAACTTCGGCTCGAGCTACACGGGCAACTGGAGCAACCTGGGCGGCGGTCGCCTCGCGGGAAGTGCCGCGAGCGGCGGGAATAATCAGTCCGCGCCGGTAGGCACCGCGTTCTCGAACCCTCTGTCGGTGCTCGTGACGGACACCGGCGGCGCGCCGCTGCCCTGCGTGCCCGTGACGTTCGCGGCGCCGGGCGCCGGCGCCTCCGCCGCGCTGTCGGCGACGACCGTCGTCACCAACATGCAGGGGATCGCGCAGGTGACGGCCACGGCCAACGCGACCGTCGGCACCTACGTCGTGAGCGCGACGGCCCCGGGCCTTTCGGCGGTGTCCTTCAACCTCGCCAATCTCGGCGCGGCCGCGGCCATCGCCGTCAACGGCGGCGCGGGGCAGTCCACGCCCGTGACCACGGCGTTCGGCGCGCCCCTGTCGGCCCAGGTCACCGACGGCGGCGGCGCGCCGGTCGCCGGCGCGACGGTGACGTTCACGCTGCCCGCCTCCGGTCCCAGCGCGACGTTCCCCGGCAATGCCCTCGCGGCGAGTGCGTCGCCCAACGCCGCGGGCGTCGCGACGTCGCCCACGCTCACCGCGAACGCCCTCGTCGGTGCCTATGCGGCTTCGGCCACCGTCGCCGGCGTGCAGGGCGCCGCGCAGTTCCCCCTCGCGAACACGGTGGTCGCCGCGACGCTCGCGAAGTCGTTCGCGCCGTCGAGCATCGCGGCGGGCGAGACGTCGACGCTCACGCTCGCCCTCGGTAACGCGAACCCGGTGCCGCTGACGCTCGCGTCCGCGTTCTCCGACCCCATGCCCCCGGGCCTCTTCACCACCGGCTCCCATACCGGCACGTGCCCGGGCGTATCCGTGGGCCCGTCGTCCATCGAGATGGCCGCGGGCGCGCTCATCGCGCCGGGCGGCTGCACCATCGTGGTCGCCGTCTCGTCGATCGTGTCCGGATCGCGCGTGAACGTGACCCAGGCGCTCGCGACCGACGGGGGCACCACGCCCGCCGCGACCGCCACCCTCGTCGTGACGGCGGCGCCCGCCGGACCCACGCTCGCGAAGTCGTTCTCGCCTTCGACCATCGCGCTCGGCGGGTCGTCGACGCTCACGCTCTCGCTCGGCAATCCTTCGAGCGTGGCGATGATCCTCACGGCCGCGCTCGTCGACACGTTCCCCGCCGGCATGACGGCCTCCGGCGCGGCCGGAGGCACGTGCGCGGGCGCGCAGCTCGCGCCCGGCGCGATCACGCTTCCCGCGGGCGCGACGATTCCCCCCGGTGGCTGCACCATCGTCGCGAGCGTCACGTCGAGCGTCGCGGGCGCGTCTGTCACCACCACGGGGACGCTCGTCACCGCCGCGGGCACGGCGCCGCCCGCGAGCGCCACGCTGACGTCCACGCTCGCGAAGCCCACGCTCACGAAGGCGTTCAGCCCGGCCTCGATCGCGGCGGGCGGCACCTCGGCGGTCGTCATCGCGATCGGTAACGGCAACGCGGTGCCGGTCACGCTCGCGTCGTCCTTCGTCGACACGCTGCCCGCGGGCCTCGCGACGACCTCGGCCAGCACCGGTACCTGCGCCGGAGTGGTTGTCAACGCAACATCCATGTCGCTGCCCGCCGGCGCCTCCATCCCGGCGGGCGGGTGCACGATCGTGGTCGCGGTGACCGCGGCGTCGCAGGGCGAGTACGTGAACGTCACGGGCGCGCTCGCGACGAGCGCCGGCAGCGCGGACCCCGCGACGGCGCACTTTACCGTCGCCGCCGTCGCGTACGCGGTCGCGGCCACCGGCGGAGGCGGGCAGGCGACGCACGTGGGCACGGCCTTCGGCAGCGCGCTCGTGGCCACCGTCACCGCGGGCGGTGCGCCGGCCCGGGCGTGGCGGTCACCTTCTCGCTCCCGTCGTCGGGCGCCTCCGGGACGTTCGCGAACGGCACGACCGTCGAGACCGTGGCGACCGACGCATCGGGCGTGGCCACGTCGTCCAAGGTGACCGCCAACGGGATCGCGGGCACGTACGCCGCGACGGCATCGGTGCCGCTCGCCGCCGCGTCGGTCAGCTACACGCTCACCAACGTCGCGGACGTCGCGCCCGGCGCGCCCATCCCCGCGCTGGGTCCGCTCGGGCTGCTGCTCCTGGCGCTCGGCGTGGGCGCGGGCGGTTGGCTCGCACGCCGGCGGGCATGACGGCGCGCGCTATGCAATAATGACAATCCCGCCGCCATCAACCCCGCGTGCGGGCTATACGAATGGCGCGCACGCTCTACGACAAGCTGTGGGACAGCCACGTCGTCCGGGAAGAGCCGGACGGCACGGCGCTCATCTACATCGATCGCCACCTCGTTCACGAGGTGACGAGCCCGCAGGCCTATGAAGGGCTGAAACTCGCCGGCCGCAAGACCTGGCGCGCGGAGTCGGTGGTGGCCACGGCCGACCACAACACGCCCACCCGGGACTGGCACCGCGGGATCGAAGGCATCGCCGATCCCATCTCGCGCACGCAGGTCGAGACCCTCGACGCGAACATCAAGGAGCACGGGGCGCGGGCCTACTTCCCGTTCCTCGACCGCCGCCAGGGCATCGTGCACGTGATCGGACCCGAGCAGGGCGCGACGCTGCCGGGAATGACCGTCGTGTGCGGCGACTCGCATACGAGCACGCACGGCGCGTTCGCGGCACTCGCGTTCGGCATCGGCACGTCGGAGGTCGAGCACGTCCTCGCCACGCAGTGCCTCGTCATGAAGAAGGCCAAGTCGATGCTCGTTCGCGTCGACGGCCGCCTCCCCGCGGGCGTCACCGCCAAGGACCTGGTCCTCACCGTCATCGGTCGCATCGGCACCGCCGGCGGCACGGGCCACGCCATCGAGTTCGGCGGCGAGGCCGTTCGCGCGCTGTCGATGGAGTCGCGCATGACCATGTGCAACATGGCCATCGAGGCGGGCGCGCGCGCCGGCATGGTCGGCGTCGACGACAAGACGCTCGACTACATCAAGGGCCGTCCCTTCGCGCCCACGGGCGAGCTGTGGGACCGCGCGGTGGCGCACTGGCGCACGCTCGTGAGCGACGAGGGCGCGAGGTTCGACACCGTCGTCGCGTTCGACGCCGCGCAGATGCGCCCGCAGGTCACGTGGGGCACGTCGCCCGAGATGGTGCTGTCCATCGACGACCGCGTCCCGGACCCCGACAAGGAGCGCGACTCCACCAAGCGCGACGGCATCGAGCGCGCGCTCAAGTACATGGGCCTCGCGCCCAACACGCCGCTGTCGAACATCCACGTCGACAAGGTGTTCATCGGCTCGTGCACCAACTCGCGCATCGAGGACCTGCGGCAGGCCGCGGCCGTCGCGCGCGGCAAGCGCGTCGCCAAGAACGTGAAGCTCGCCATGGTGGTGCCGGGGTCGGGCCTCGTGAAGGCGCAGGCGGAGGCCGAGGGCCTCGATCGCGTGTTCCGCGACGCGGGCTTCGAATGGCGCGAGCCCGGCTGCTCGATGTGCCTCGCGATGAACGACGATCGCCTCGAGCCGGGCGAGCGCTGCGCCTCGACGTCCAACCGCAACTTCGAGGGGCGGCAGGGCGCGGGGGGCCGCACGCACCTCGTGAGCCCCGCGATGGCCGCGGCCGCCGCCATCGAAGGCCATTTCGTCGACGTGCGGAGGCTCTTCTGATGGACCCGTTCCACGTTCACACCGGGCTCGTCGCGCCCATCGACCGCGCCAACGTCGACACCGACGCGATCATCCCCAAGCAGTTCCTGAAGTCGATCAAGCGCTCGGGGTTCGGCCCCAACCTGTTCGACGAGTGGCGCTACCTCGACCACGGCGAGCCGGGCATGGACAACACCCATCGCCCGCGCAACCCGAACTTCGTGCTGAACGACCCGCGCTACCACGGGGCGTCCATCCTGCTCGCGCGCCGCAACTTCGGCTGCGGCAGCTCGCGCGAGCACGCGCCGTGGGCGCTGCACGATTTCGGCTTCCGCGCCGTCATCGCGCCGTCGTACGCCGACATCTTCAACAACAATTGCTACAAGAACGGCCTCCTGCCCATCGTGCTGCAGGAGAGCGAGGTGGAGCGCCTGTTCGCGGACACGTTCGCGTTTCCCGGCTTCAAGCTCACCATCGACCTCGAGCGGCAGACGGTCGCCACCACGGATGGCTCCGTCGTGTTCGCGTTCAACGTCGAGCCGTATCGAAAGCACCGCCTGCTGAACGGACTGGACGACATCGGTCTCACGCTCGCGCACTCGGAGGCGATTCGCGCCTTCGAGACGAAGCGACTAAGCGACCATCCCTGGCTTTGAACCTTCTCGTCGACAGAAGCGGTGCCAGGGAAATCCGGCACCGCTTCTTCGTTTTTGGGGACTCACAATGAAAATTGCAGTGCTACCCGGCGATGGCATCGGCCCCGAGATCGTGCGCGAGGCGCAGCGCGTCCTCGACCTGCTGCGCGACGAGGGCCTGCCGGTCACGACCGGCACTGCGCCTATCGGCGGCGCGGCCTTCGATGCCGCGGGCGACCCGCTGCCCGAGGCCACGCTTGCGCTCGCGCGATCGTCCGACGCCATCCTGATGGGCGCGGTCGGCGGCCCGAAGTACGACACGCTGCCGCGCGACAAGCGTCCCGAGCAGGGGCTCCTGCGCATCAGGAAGTCGCTGTCCCTGTTCGCGAACCTGCGGCCCGCGCTCCTGTACCCCGAGCTCGCCGCGGCCT
>JBGAIS010000306.1:0-2522 GCA_044225355.1 Casimicrobiaceae bacterium
GATGTCGCCGCGCACGAACACGTGCCGCGCGTCGCCCTCGAGCGAGGCCAGGTTGCCCAGGTTGCCCGCGTAGGTGAGCTTGTCGAGGTTGACGACGGGCTCGCCCGTGGCGCCGAGCCAGTCGAGCACGAAGTTGGCGCCGATGAACCCCGCGCCGCCGGTGACGAGAATCATGCGCGCATTTTACCAGCGCGCCTGCCGGCTCATGCGCGGTAGTAGCCGCGGTACCAGGCGACGAAGCGCGCGAGGCCGTCGGCGAGCGGCGTGCGCGGCGCGAACCCGGTGGCGGCGCGGAGGCGGTCGATCGACGCGTACGTGGCCTGCATGTCGCCCGGCTGCATGGGAAGGTCGTGGCGAATGGCCTCGCGCCCGAGCACACGAGAGAGCGTCTCGATGAAGGCATCCAGCGTGACCGCGGCGTTGTTGCCGATGTTGTAGATGGCCGCGGCAGCGCCGTCCTTCGCGGCGGGAGGCAGCCGCATCACGCGCACCACGCCTTCGACGATGTCGTCGACGTACGTGAAGTCGCGCTCCATGCGCCCCGCGTTGAACACTCGGATGGGCTCGCCCGCGAGGATTGCCTTGGTGAACATCATGGGCGCCTGGTCGGGACGGCCCCAGGGCCCGTAGACCGTGAAGAAGCGCAGGCCCGTGACGGGAAGCGCGAAGAGATGGCTGTAGCTGTGCGCCATGAGCTCGTTCGCGCATTTGGTCGCGGCGTACAGGCTCACGGGGCGGTCGACGCGCTGGTCCTCGGAGAAGGGCAGTGAGTGACCCGCGCCGTACACCGAGGAGCTCGACGCGTAGACCAGGTGCTCGACGCGCGCGTGACGGCAGCCCTCGAGCACGTGCCCGAAGGCGACCACGTTGTTGCGAAGGTACGCGTCCGGATTCGTGAGCGAATGGCGCACGCCCGGTTGCGCGGCCAGGTGCACGACGTGCGAGAACGCGCCGTCGCGGAAGAGGGTCGCCGTGGCCTCCGCGTCGGCGACGTCGACGCGTTCGAATGCGAAACCCGGCATGCCCGCGAGCGTGGCGAGGCGAGCCTCCTTGAGCGAGACGTCGTAGTACGGGTCCAGGTTGTCGACGCCGGTCACGCGGGCGCCGCCTGAAAGCAGCGCGCGCGCGACGTGCATGCCGATGAAGCCCGCGACGCCGGTGACGAGGACGTGCACGCTACGGCCGATCGCGCGACGCGAGCGCGCGGAGCTTCGCGTACTTGAGGAAGCTCGCGAACGCGCCGATCGCGATGTGCGCGAAGCCGGCGATCCCGTCGAGGAAGCCCAGCTTCACCACGTAGAAGCGGAAGAATCGCGCCGCGGGCGAGAGCGCGATGCGCGCGCCGCTCGCGCGCTCGCCGGCGGCGTGCAGCGCCTGCGCCTGCATCGTCGTGTACCGGTTCTGCTTCGCGATGTAGGCGTCGATGGACTCGGCGGACGCATGCAGGAGATCGCCCGCGAGCCGCCCTGCGGGGCCGTCGGACACGACCTTCTCGTGCACGGCATCGGCCGACCAGCGCGCGCGCCGGCGATCGAAGAGGCGCACGTTCCAGTCGGGATAGCCCTCGCCGTGCGCGAGCCAGCGGCCGAGGAAGCGGTTGCGTCGCGCGAGGGCGAACGCCGGCGCGTCCGGCCCGCCCATTGCGAACGCGCCCGCGATGGACGTCGCGAGCTCGGGCGTCACGCGCTCGTCGGCGTCGAGGCAGAGCACCCAGTCGTGGCGCGCCTGTGCCACCGCGAAGGCCTTCTGCGGCCCATAGCCCTCGAAGGCGTGATCGAGCACGCGCGCGCCCGCGGCCGTCGCGATCGCTACGGTATCATCGCGGCTGCCCGAGTCCACGACGACGATGTCCGAGGCGAACGGCGCCGACGCGAGACACTCCGCGAGCTCGTGGGCGGCATCGCGGGTGATCACGACGAGCGACAGGGGAAGCGGTTCGGACATGCGGCCCAAGTTTACGCGATCGCATGAGCGGCGACGGCCCCACGTCGCAGGGAGCGCCGGGCTCCGCGAAAGCTCGACGGACGGCCCGCGCCGATGAGCGACGATCGCGACGCCCTCCTCGTCGTGCGACCGTCGTCGCTCGGGGACATCGTGCACACGATGTCGATCGTCTCCGACGCGAAGGCGCGCTTTCCCAACATGCCGATCGACTGGGTCGCCGAGGAGGCGTTCGTCCCGATGGTCGCGCTCGACCCGCGCATCCGGCGCGTCGTGCCCGTCGCGTTGCGCCGCTGGCGCAGTTCGCCCTGGTCGTCGCGGCGCGAGTTCGCCGCCTTCCGGAAGGCGCTTCGCGCGCACCGATACTCGACGATCCTCGACCTCCAGGAGCAGGTGAAGGGCGCGCTCGTGGCGCGGATGGCGCGCGGGCGTCGCCACGGGTTCGATCGCAAGAGCATTCGCGAGCCGCTCGCGACGTTCCTCGACGACGTGCACCATCGCGTGGAGCGCCACCAGCACTTCATCGACAAGGCGCGCGAGCTCGCCGGCGCGGCGCTCGGCTATCGCGTGGAGGGCGCGCC
>JBGAIS010000062.1:0-21048 GCA_044225355.1 Casimicrobiaceae bacterium
CGCGACGTTCTCGAACAGGATGCCGCCGCTCACGACCAGCAGCGACTGAGCGCCCGCTTGCTTGGCCGCCGCGCACGCGGGCTCGATGGCGGCGCGGCTCGACGCGTTGTACGCGAGGAGCTTCCATCCCTGCGCGTCCGCCGCGGCCTGCGTCGCGCGCCACGAGCCGGCGCTTCCGTCCTCCCACAGCACCGCGATTGGCGCCGGCCCCGGCACCACTTCTTTCAGGATCTCGAGACGCTTGCCGACGAGGTCCGCCTGCTGGAGCGTAAGTCCCGTGATGTTGCCGCCCGGCGCGGAGAGCGACTGGACCCACTTCGCGTCGACCGGATCGGTCGCGCCTCCCACCATCACGATGGGAATGGTGCTCGTCGCGCGGCGCATGGCGTCGACCGTCGGGCCACCGGCGACGACGATGTCCACGCTCGCGGCCACGAGGTCGCGCGCGAGCACATCGTAGCGATCGGGGTTGCCCTGGCCCCCGCGTCCTTCGAACACGAAGTCGGTCCCGTAGCGATAGCCCAGGTCGCGAAGGCCTTCGAGCAGCGACTGCGCCGAGGGATAGGCGGGACGCGGGCCCTGCAGGTCGGCGTTGGAGCCGCCCGATGCGATGACGCCGATTCGCAGGGGCTTCTGGCGCGGCTGCGCCCCGATGCCGGCAGCGAACCCCGCGAGCGCGACCGGCAGTCCGAGCATGAAGGGTCGACGATCCATGGAGGTGCTGTGCGCGCCGGCGGGAGATGAATGCTGAGTGGATGCCGCGTGAACCCTGAGTGAATACTGCGCGGCGCCGGGGCGTTCGTCCAGTGCGTTCGTCAACGCGCACGGTGCCGTGTGGGACGCCGTCCGGTTGACGGGCACCGCGGCGCCTTGGATACTCCGGCACGCCTCGCGGCGCCTGCCCGCGCTTTTCGCCACGCGCCGACCCTCGCCCCGAACGGACGCAATGCCCGACGCCCCCGACGCAACGCACGCAGACGCGCCCTCCGCCGAGCTCGGGGGCTATCGCCAGGAGCTCAAGCGAACGCTCGGACCGTTCCAGGTGTTCGCGATCTCTTTCGCGTTCATCTCGGTGGCGGTCGGCATCTTCGGCACGTACGACGACGTCCTGCGCAACGCGGGGCCGGTGGGCATCTGGCTGTGGGTGATCGCCGCGGTGGGGCAGACGCTCGTGGCGCTCGTGTTCGCGCAGTTCGCGGCGCGCATCCCGCTCACCGGCTCGTCGTACCAATGGGCGTCGCGGCTCGTCAATCCGCGCGTCGGATGGTGGTTCGGCCTCCTGAGCTTCTACTACCTGGGCATCGCCGTGGTGGCGGTCGACAACGCGCTCGCGAGCCAGGCGCTCATGCCACTCGTGGGCCTGGCGCCCGACGAGCGGACGGCGCGCATCGTGACGCTCGCGGTGCTGCTCGTGCAGGCGGCGCTGACGATCCTGTCGACGCGCATCGTCGGCATCATCAATGCGAGCGCCGTCGGCGTGGAAGTGATCGTCGTGGGCGTGCTCGTGATTGCGCTGCTGGCGGCGGTGGCGCTCACGGGATCGGGCTCGGCGGCCAACCTAACGTCGCGCGGCGTCGCGGCGAGCGACCCCGAGTACTTCGCCCTGGGCGGCGGACTCATGCTCGCGATGCTCATGGGACTCGCCACGCTCGTGGGATTCGACGCGTCGGCCAACCTCGCCGAAGAGGCGAAAGATCCCTACCGAAGCGTGCCGCGCGCGATCGTGGGCTCCGTCCTCGCGGCCGGGCTCCTGGGACTCGCGTTCCTGGTTGCGCTCACGATCGCGATCCCCGACGTCCCGCGCATCACCGGCAGCGGCAGCGCCGTGGCGTCGATCCTGCGCGCCCAGCTCGGGCCGGTGATGGAGACGCTCCTGCTGATCGCGATCAACTTCGCGTTCTTCGCGTGCGGCATGGTGGTGATGGCCACCGCGGCGCGCCTCGTGTTCGCGATGGCGCGCGACGGCCGCTTCCCGGCCTCGCGATTCATGCGACGCGTGCACCCGCGCACGCAGACCCCCATTCCCGCGACGGTGCTCGTGTTCGTCGGGGGCGTGGTGCTCATGCTCGCGCTGCCGGGCAGGCCATGCTGCAGCTCATTACGGCCTCCACGATCCTGCCCGTCCTGCTCTACGGCGCGACGGTCGTGCTGTACTTGCGGGTTCGGGCCGGGGCTCGATCGCCGCGAGGGCGCGTTCGATCTCGGTCGTTTCCGAGCGGCCGGTGGCGGTGGCCGCGCTCGCGTGGCTCGTCGTGGCGCTGGTCGTGCTCGTTGCGCCCTCGGCGGCGCGGGTGCCGATGCTCATCGTCGCGGGCTTGCTGCTCCTGGGCGGGGTCTACTTCCTGGGGCTCGTCGCATTCGATCGGCAGTCGCTGTGGGGCGAGGCGCGCGATCCTGCGGATTCCCCGTGAAGGCCTCGTGACGAGGGCTCGCCGCGCATTGACGACATACGCCGGAGCCTGCGCGTGCGGGGTCGCGCTGGCGCTTCCCGGCATGGCGCTGGCCGACGAGGGCGGGGCGAGCCTGTACTTGTCCGGCGCGTACGGAAGCATGGCGGCGGTGCCCGGCGAGCCCGGATGGTCGTGGGCGCTCGTCTACTACCATGCCAGCGCGTCGATGAGCGTCGCATCGGTCGGCACCGCGTACGTCACGTCGGACCTCGGGTACGCAGCGCTCACGTATACGTTCAAGGAGCCGGTGCTGGGCGGCCAGCTCGCGGTGAGCCTCGTGGGCGCGGCCGGCAGGATGCAGGACTCGATCACGAGCGGCGTGTCGGACTCGCGGTACGGCTTCAACGACCTCGTCCCGTCCGCGGCGCTGCGCTGGAATGCGGGCGTCGACAACTACCTCGCGTACATACAAGGCGAGATCCCGAGCGGCACCTACGACTCGACGCGGCTCGCGAACTTCGGCATCGGCCACGGCGGCATCGACGCGGGCGCGGGCTACACGTACTTCGATTCGCGGACGGGATACGAGGTCTCGGCCGTCGCGGGCCTCACGTTCAACTTCGAGAACTCGCACACGGGCTACCGCAACGGCATCGACGCGCACGTCGACCTGGCCGCATCGAGATTCGTCTCGGACCAGGCGCAAATCGGTCTCGTCGGGTACTACTACCAGCAGCTCACGGCGGACAGCGGCCAACCCGCCGCGCTGGGCGACTTCAAGTCGCGCGTCGCTGCCGTTGGGCCGCAAGTGGGCTACCTCTTTCCGATCGGGGGCATGCAGGGCTATCTCAACGTGAAGGGCTACGCCGAGTTCGCGTCGCAGAACCGTCCCGCCGGATGGAATGCGTGGATCGTGCTGTCGATCTCGCCGAAGGGGTCGTGAGCGCTACGACCGTCGCGCGGTAGGCGTTTCTCGTCCGCGCGACGAGACGCTCTACGATCGTCGAACCTCGCCGCCACGCCCTGGCGTCGGATATCAGAAACGCATCACGCAAGTCTTTTCTGATCTCATTGACAGCATTATGGTTGGCGCCTAATTTCCGCCGAGCGGCTCGCGCCGCGCGGCTCGACGCGAAATCGCAACGCGATGCCGGCGCGCCGCCCGATCACCCGCATCCGGCGAGGCAACGTTGGTGGAAATCGATTCGAACATCGCGGCATCCCGATCCCTCTTCATCGACGGGGGGTGGCACCGCGGCACCGGTGCACCGCTCGAGTCGGTCGACCCCGCCACCGGCAAGCTGAACGCGACGCTCTCGACCGGCTCGGCCGAAGACGTCGACCGCGCGGTGCGGGCCTGCCGCACGGCGCTCGCAAAGTCCGGGTGGGCGGAAATGCTCCCGCATCGCAGGGCGGATCACCTGTACGCGATCGCGAGCCTGCTGAACGATCGCGTCGAGCACCTCGCGCGCGTCGTGATGCACGAGAATGGCAAGACCATCACCGAGTGCCGCCAGCAGGCTCGCAACGCGGCGGGCATCTTCCGTTACTACGCGGCGCTCTGCGAGACGGTGGGCTCCGAGGTGACGCCTCCGCGAGGCGATCACTTCTCGTTCACGGTCAACGAGCCGTACGGCGTCGTCGCGGCGATCACGCCGTGGAACTCGCCCGTGAACCTCGCGGCGGAGAAGCTCGCGCCCGCGCTGGCCGCGGGCAACGCCGCGGTCCTGAAGCCCTCGGAGCTCACGTCCATCGTGTCGCTCGAGGTCGGCAAGATCTGCCTCGAGGCGGGCCTCCCCGCCGGGCTCGTCAACGTGCTGCCCGGCACGGCGCTGACGGCGTCGGCGCTGGTGCGCCATCCCGGCATCGACATGATCTCGTTCACGGGCGGCACCGCGGCGGGACGCGCCATCGGCGCCGCGGCCGCGGAGCGCATCGTTCCGGTGGTGCTGGAGCTGGGCGGCAAGTCGCCCAACATCGTGATGGACGACGCCGACGTGTCGCTTGCCGCCGCGGGCGTGGCCGCGGGCATCTTCGGCTCGCTAGGGCAGTCGTGCATCGCGGGCTCGCGCCTCTTCGTTCACGAGTCGATCCGCGACGCGCTCGTCGCCAAGGTGGTCGAGATCGCGCGCGGCCTGCGCCTCGGCCCGCCGGATGGCGCCGACACGCAGCTCGGGCCGCTCGCGTCGTTCCCGCACCGCGAGCGCGTCCACGCGTTCGTCGCCAACGCGCGCAGCGAAGGCGGCAAGGTGCTCGCGGGCGGCGCGGTGCCCGAGGGCGCCGCGTTCCGCGATGGCGCCTACTACCTGCCCACCGTCATCGACGGCCTCGACAACGCGTCGGCCACGTGCCAGGGCGAGATCTTCGGGCCGGTGCTGTGCGTGATGTCGTTCTCCGACGAAGCCGACCTCATCGCCAAGGCCAACGACACGGTGTACGGCCTCGCCTGCGGCGTGTGGAGCGGCGACTTCCGCAAGGCGTGGCGCGTGGCGCGAAAGATCCAGGCGGGCACCGTGTGGATCAATACCTATCGCCAGAACAGCGTGTCCACGCCTTTCGGCGGCATGAAGCAGAGCGGCATCGGCCGCGAGCGCGGCGTGCAGGGCCTTCGCCAGTACCAGCAGACGAGGAGCGTCTTCGTAGGCACCACGAACGCGCCGCTCACCTTCGATCGTTGACACCCCCCGCGCCCCGAGACACGACACGCCGATGAACGCACCCGCCACGTCCTCCGCCCTCAACGACTACCTCGTCGTCAACCAGAACATCGAGCCGTGCCTCGCGAGCGGCCGCGGCGCGGAGGTCCAGGACGAGGAAGGACGCGCGTACATCGACCTCGAGGCGGGGCCAGGCGTCGCGTCGGTAGGTCACTGCCATCCCAAGGTCGTGCAGGCGATCAAGGAGCAGGCCGACCGCCTCCTGCAAGTGCCGGGCCGCTATCACAGCGTGCAGACGATGACGCTCGCGCAGCGCATCTCCGATCTCGCGGGCGGCCGGCTGCGTCGCACGTTCTTCGCGAACAGCGGCGCCGAGTCCGCCGACGGCGCCATCAAGTGCAGCCTGAAGCATGCGGTGAACACCGGCAAGAAGGGCTTCGGGATCATCGCGCTCGAGCATGGTTTCCACGGCCGGCTGTCGCTTCCGCTCGCCCTCACGGGAATCGCGAAGCAGAAGCGCGGCATGGGCACCTACGGCACGTTCCCAGGCGTCATGCACGCGCCGGCACCTTACTGCTATCGCTGCCCGCTGAAGCTCGAGCCGGGCAAGTGCGGCGGCGCGTGCGCCGACGTCGTCGAGGACATGCTGCACACGCGCGTGCCGGGCGAGGCGGCGGTCATGATCGCCGAGCCCATCCTGGGCGTGGGCGGCGTCATCGTTCCGCCCGACGAGTACTGGCCCAAGGTCGAGGCCATCTGCCGCCGTCACAAGATCACGCTCGTGATGGACGAGGTGTTCGCGGGCTTCGGGCGCACGGGCTACGACTTCGCGCACCAGCATTACGGCATCCAGCCCGACATCGTCACGTTCGCGAAAGCCATCGGCGGGGGCGTGCCGCTCGGCGGCTTCATCTGCACGGAAGAGCTGGGCACGGCGTTCGAGCCCGGCGACCACTTCACGACGTACGGCGCCAAGAACCAGATCGGCATTGCCGCGGGGCACGCCGTGCTCGACATCCTGCGCGAGGAGTCGCTCAAGGATCACGCCCGCGAGATGGGCGCGCGCTTCCTCGAGGGATTGAAGTCGCTGCAGAAGCCCTTCGCGTTCGTCGGCGACGTGCGCGGCCGCGGCCTCATGATCGGCATCGAGCTCGTGCGCGGGGCGGACAAGGCGCCCGCGGCGGACTTGGCCAAGGCGCTCGAGCGCGAGGTGCTGAAGCGCGGCGCGCTGATCTCGACCACCGGCGCGTACGGCAATGTCCTGCGCATCACCCCGCCGCTCGTCATCCAGCCTGCGCAGGTCGAGCGCTCGATCGCGATCATCGCCGACGCGCTCGCCGCGGTCGCGCCGGCGAAGTAGAGATTGCAGCCCGCAGGGACGTTTGCAAACCGTCGTTTCACCAGGATCACGCGCGGCCGGCGCTCCGGCTACGAGGTCTCCCACGAAAGGTACGCCATGCCGAACATGCTTCGATCCCTAGCCGTCGCGTTGTCGTGCTATGCCGTCGTCGGCGCCAGCGCGGCCCTTGCGCAATCGTCCGCCGCGCCGACGGTGACGGTAGGTGTCTCGCCGTCGACCGACATGTCGCTCATGATCGTCGCGGTCAAGAAGGGGTTTCTCGAGAAGCAGGGCCTCAACGCGCAGCTCCAGCTCTTCGACTCCTCGCCCGCCGCGCTGCAGGGCGTGGTCGCCGGACGCGCGGACATCACGAACAACACCGAGCCG
Source organism: Casimicrobiaceae bacterium (assembly GCA_044225355.1). Taxonomy (GTDB): domain Bacteria; phylum Pseudomonadota; class Gammaproteobacteria; order Burkholderiales; family Casimicrobiaceae; genus VBCG01. The sequence continues at coordinate 6,774 of JBGAIS010000062.1, forward strand.
CCGCAGCTCGCTGCGCGCGCACGCGGCGGCAAGATCGTGCAGGTGATGACGGGATACCTGAGCGGCCGCATCAACGGCTCCGTCGTGAGCAGCGCCGCGATCGCGAAGCCGCAGGACTTCGTCGGCAAGGCGGTCGGCGTCCAGAAGGGCAGCGGCGCCAACTATCACCTCGCCTGGTTCCTGCAGAAGAACAACATCCCGGTCGACAAGGTCAACGTGAAGTTCATGGACGCGCCCGACCAGATTCCCGCGCTCGCGCGCGGCGACATCCAGGCGTTCTTCTCGTGGGAGCCGTTCCTGTCGAAGGCCGCCGACACGGTGCCCAACGCGAAGCTCTACAGCCGCACCGTCGACGACGGCTTCGTGTTCGCGGGCAACGTCGTCATGCGCGAGGAGATGGCGAAGAACCAGAAGGACGTCGCGGTCAAGGTCGTGAAGGGCCTCATCGCCGCCGCGGAGTGGATGACGGCCAATCCCATGGAAGCCGCGAAGGTGGTCAACGAGGTGCTGAAGGCGCCGTCCGTGGACGATCTCGCGAAGCAGATCCAGTACCTCGCGTGGCCGGGCGACTTCCGCAAGAAGGCGGTCGAGCAGGAAGTGAGCATAGCGGACTGGGGCGTGGGCATCGGCCTCTTCCCCGCCAAGGACGGCAAGAAGCTCGTGGAGGAGCTCGTATACCCGGCCATCATCAAGGAAGCGGCCCCCGGCCGCACCGACCTCTAGACGACGGACCCGCGATCCCCAGCCAAGGAGACACGATGATGAAGCGCATCCAAGTCCTGCTGTCGATGCTGCTCGCGCTGTGCGCGTATCCCGCGACGTCGGCCGATCTCACCAAGATGACGATCGCGACCGGCGTCGATCCCGGCTTCTCGATCTTCTACGTCGCGAAGCTGGGCGGCTTCCTCGAGAAGAACGGCATCGACGTCGACTTGCGCACCGGGCCGTCGGGCGGCGCGATGGTGCCGCTCCTCATCTCGAATGCCTCGCAGGCGTCGATGTCGGCGGCGTTCGCCGGCATCAACAACCACCTGAAGGACCCCGACATCGTCGCGGTGGCGCAGATGCTTCGCTACGACCGCTGGTACGGCATCGTGGTGAAGGGGGACGTCAAGTCCTTGGCCGACCTCAAGGCGAAGAAGGTCGGCGTGTCGATCGGCAACGCGAGCGAGAGCTACTGGTACGACGCGCTCAAGGCGGCGAAGCTCAACGCGGCGGACTTCAAGCCCGCGATGGTGAACGTCGAGGCGCCCGAGATGGTCGCGGCGATCGAGCGCGGGGACGTCCAGGCCTTCTCGGCGTGGGAGCCGTGGCTGTCGCGTACGACGCTCAACGTGCCCAACACCAAGGTTCTGGTCGACGACATCGGCATGGTGCAGGACGTGGGCTTCATCTACATGAGCCGCAAGTGGATCAACGCCAATCGCGACACCGCGGTGAAGTTCATGAAGGCGATGAAGGAGTCGAACGACTTCATCAACCGCGAGCCCGAGAAGGCGAAGGAGATGGTGGGCAAGATGCTCAACCTGCCCAAGAACCTGCTGGACTCGATGTGGCCCAAGGTCAAGTTCACGCTGACGCTCGGGACCGATTCCTACGAGGTCACGAAGCGCCTCGTCGATTCGCTCGTCGCGCAAGGCAAGGCGAAGCCCGGGCAGTTCGATTACGCCAACTGGTTCTACCCGGATCTCCTTCGCACGGTCGACGCGCCGGCGGTGTCGCTGCCCGCGAAGATGTAACGCGGCACGGGCGAAGCGACGTTGACTCCACGGGCGCTCGATCGCGACCTCGATTTCAGCGGCCGGCGCGTGCTCGTGACGGGCGCGGCGGGCGGGCTGGGCAGCGCGATGGCGGAGGCGTTCGCGAGCCACGGCGCCACCGTCGTGCTCGCGGACGTCGACGAGAAGGGGCTGCGCCGCGTCGCGCAGCGCCTGGGGCCGGCCGCCGAGGTGCACGCTTACGACCAGGCCGACGCGGCTTCGGTCGAGCGCCTCGCGGCCGCGGCCGATCCGGTGGACGTGCTGGTCAACAACGCGGGAGTCCTCTTGTTCAAGCCCCTCCTCGAATCGAGCGCCGCGGAGATGCGACGGATATTCGACGTCGACGTCGTCGGCGTGATGGTGCTGGCCCGCGCGGTGGCGAAGGGGATGATCGCCGGCGGGGGTGGCGTCATCGTGAACGTCGGCTCGCAGCTCGCGTTCGCCGGCGGGGAGCTTCGCGGCGTCTACGCGGCGGCGAAGGCCGCGGTGTCGCAGTTCACGCGCACGGCGGCGGTGGAGTGGGGTCCTTCGGGCGTGCGCGTCGTCTGCATGGCGCCGGGCCGCACCATTACGCCGCTCAACGAGGAAGTGCGCAAGGCCGAGGGCGACCGCGGCCTCGCGCGCATCCCGCTCGGTCGCTATGGGGAAGCGGAGGAGGCGGCCAAGCTCGCGCTCTTCCTCGCCTCGCCCGCGGCGTCCTACATCACCGGCGAGACCGTGATCGCCGACGGCGGGTTCGTCGTCGGATGACGCGCGCGATGCCGGCCTCCGGAGAGCACTGACGTGGCGCTCGTCTCGTTCTCGCGCGTCGAGAAGACCTACCGTCCTCGCCAGGGCGCGCCGTACGTCGCGGTCCGCGATTTCGACCTCACGACCGACCGCGGCGAGTTCTATTGCCTCCTGGGACCGAGCGGATGCGGGAAGACGACGGTGCTCAACATGCTCGCGGGATTCGAGCTGCCCACGGGCGGGGCCATCTCGGTGGCGGGCAATCCCGTGCGCGCGCCGGGGCCCGATCGCGCCGTCGTATTCCAGGGTGACGATTCGCTCTTCGGATGGCTGACCGCGCTCGAGAACGTCGAGTTCGGCATGCGCATGCGGGGTATCGCGCGCGCGGAACGGCGTGAGAAGGCGCGACACTACCTGGACCTCGTGGGCCTCGCGGGCCAGGAGCACAAGCATCCTCCGCAGCTCTCGGGCGGCATGAAGCAGCGCATCCAGATCGCCCGCGTGCTCGCGAACGAGCCCGTCATGCTGCTCATGGACGAGCCGTTCGCGGCCCTCGACGCGCAGACGCGCCTCCTCATGCAGGAGCAGATGCGGCGCATCGCGAGCGACGCCAAGACTTCCGTGTTCTTCATCACGCACGACATCGACGAGGCCGTCATGCTCGGCAACCGCATCGGCGTCATGAAGGCCGGCCCCGCGTCCACCATCAAGGGGCAGATCGTCGTGAACCTGGGCGAGGATCGTCACCGCACCGACGCCGCATTCATGGACGTGTATCGCGAGGTGTACGAGATGATTCGCGACGAGGTCCTCAAGAGCTCGCGAGGGTTCTCGCGCGCCGCGGAGACCGCGTCGTGACCGCGGAGGCGAGCGCAAGCGCTCCGGCGGTCGCGGCCGCCGCGCCCGCGTCGCGCTGGGTGTGGACGCTCCTGTCCTGGTGGCCGTACGTCGTGGGATTCATCGGCATGTTCGTCGTATGGCACGTGGTCGCCACGCGCCTCTTCGTGTCGGTGTTGTTCCCGCCGCCGCTACCGGTACTGGCAAAGGCGGGCGAGCTCATCGCCAACGGCGAACTCATGGTCAACGTGTGGGCGAGCCTCAAGCGCATCATCGCGGGGTTCGTGCTGGGGTCGGTGATCGGGATCTTCGTGGGGCTTCTCGTCGGGTCGTTCGTCACGGTGCGGCGCCTCCTCGATCCCGTGGTGGAGACGCTGCGCTTCATTCCCGCGGTGGCCATGATCACCGTGGCCGTGATCTGGTTCGGCATCGGCGAATTCTCCAAGATCTTCATCATCACGTACGGAACCGTATTCATCGTGATCATCGCGACGGCGGCCGGCGTCGCGAGCATCCCGGTGAACAAGCCGCGGGCGGCGCTCTCGCTCGGTGCCACCCGCCTGCAGCTCTTCGCGTTCGTGACGCTGCCGGCGACCGTGCCCTACATCCTCACGGGCATGCGCCTCGCGATGGCGAACGCGTTCACGACCATCGTCGCGGCGGAGCTCGTCGCCGCCAACCAGGGCATCGGCACGCTGCTGTGGCAGAGCCGCCTGTACATGCAGGTCGACACGGTGTTCGTGGTGCTCCTGACGCTCGCCATACTCGGCTTCATCGTCGACCGCCTGTTCCGGTGGGCGATCTACACCTTCGCGCATCACTATTCCGCGGTCGCGTGACGCGGCGCGGGCCACGCACTCTTGAGGACGGCAGGCGCTACGTATGCAGACACACTCCCTCGGCATCGACATCGGCGGCACCTTCACGGACATCGTCGTCTACGACCACCACGCCGGCCGGCAGCACAGTCGCAAGGTCCTGACGACGCACGACGACCCCGCGCGCGCCGTGATGGACGGCGTGACGCGCATCCTGCGCGACAACGCCATCGCCCCGCCTTCCGTCCAGCGCCTCGTGCACGCGACGACGCTCTTCACCAACGCCGTCATCGAGCGAAAGGGGGCCGTCACGGGGCTCATCACGACGGCGGGATTCCGCGACTCCCTCGAGATCGCGCGCGAGCTGCGCTACGAGCTCTACGACCTCAACATCGACAACCCGCCGCCGATCGTGCCGCGCCATCTCCGCGAGGAGGTGCCCGAGCGCACGCACGCCGACGGCTCGGTCACGCAGCCGCTCGACCGCGATGCGCTGGTGAGCGCCGTCGAGCGCCTCGTCGCGAAGGGCGCCACGTCGCTCGCGATCGTGTTCCTGCACTCGTACGCGAACCCGTCCAACGAGGCGACCGCGGCGGAGATCGTGCGCGCGCGCTTTCCCGATCTCTTCGTCACCGTCTCGCACGAGGTCGTGCGCGAGATCCGCGAGTACGAGCGGGCGTCCACGACCGCGGTCAATGCCTACGTGAAGCCGCTCGCCCACGGCTACCTCGAGGACCTGCGCAAGCGCATGGCGGGCGAAGGCATCCCGGCCATGCTGCTGCTCATGCTGTCCAACGGCGGCCTCACCCACCTGGCCGAGGCGCGCAGGAACCCCGTGCAGATGCTCGAGTCCGGTCCGGCCGCGGGCGCGCTTTCGGCGGCGCACTTCGGCAAGCACGACGGCGGCGGCCATCTCCTCGCCTTCGACATGGGCGGCACCACGGCGAAGCTGTCCATGATCGACGACGGCGAGCCGCTCGTGGCCTACGGCTTCGAGGCCGCGCGCCAGAAGCGATTCATGCAAGGCAGCGGCCTGCCCGTGCGCATATCGACCATCGAGCTGATCGAGATCGGCGCGGGCGGCGGGAGCATCGCGCGCGTCGACGAGCTCGGACTTCTCAAGGTGGGCCCGCAGAGCGCAGGCTCCGAGCCCGGCCCCGCGTGCTACGGGCTGGGTGGCACCGAGGCCACCGTCACCGACGCCGACCTCGTGCTCGGTTACCTCAATCCCGACTACTTCGCGGGCGGCACGATGAACGTGCACCTCGACCGCGCCCGCGACGCCGTCGATCGCCTCGCGAAGAAGCTGGGGCTGCCGGCCGAGAAAGTGGCGTGGGGCATCCATGACGTCGTCAACGAGAACATGGCGAGCGCCGCGCGCGTGCACATCGCGGAGCGTGGCCGCGATCCCAAGGAATACGCGATCCTGTGCACCGGCGGCGCGGGGCCCGTGCACGTCTTCTACGTCGCGAAGAAGATCGGCGTGAAGAGCATCCTGTGCCCGCCCGCGGCCGGCGTCGCGTCCGCGCTAGGCCTGCTGGTCGCGCCCGCCAGCGTCGATCGCGTCGCGACGCTCGGCATGCGACTCGATCGCGGCGACTGGAAGGCGCTCGAGGCGGCGTTCGGGGCGCTCGAGCGCGAGGTGAAGGCGGTCATCGCGGACGCAGGGTTCCCGCTCGACCAGGCCACCGTCCAGCGCTTCGCGGACGGCCGCTTCCTGGGTCAGGGACACGATCTCGTCGTGGCGCTGCCGCCAGGCCCGTACGACCAGGGCGACCCGGAGCGCGTACGGAAGTCACTGCAGGACGCGTTCGAGCGCGACTCGCGCGAGAAATTCTCGCGCACGCCGCCCGACGTGCCGGTGGAGTTCATCAACGTGCGCGTGTCGATTCGCGTGCGCGTGCCGGGTACCGACATCGTTCACGGGCCGACGGCGGCCCCGGCAGAGGGCGCGCGCAAGGGATCGCGCCGCGCGTACTTCCCGGAGGCGGGCGGTTACGTCGACGCCGCCGTCTATTCGCGCCTCGCGTTGCGCGCCGGCGACAGCTTCGCGGGCCCCGCGGTGATCGAGGACGAGGGATCGACGCTCGTGATGGGCCCCGGCGCCACCGCGACGGTCACGCCGTCGCAGAACATCCAGATCACGTTTTCACAGCAGGCCTAACCGGAGATCGCCCATGGACGGCGCCAAGACCGCCACTTTCGACCCGATCGCGCTCGAGGTGATCCGAACCCGGGTCACGTCCATCGTCGACGAGGCAGCGAAAGTGATCGTGCGCACCTCGTTCTCGATGCTTCTCAACGAGGCGAACGACTACTCGTGCGTGCTGACGGACGAGCGCGGCCGGCTCCTCGCGCAGAACACGGCAAGCCTGCCGTCGTTCATCGGCACGCTGCCCAACACCGTGCGCCATTTCATCGACGCGCTCGCCGACGACCCGCCGCGCCCCGGCGACGTGCTCATCACCAACAACCCATGGAAGGGATCGGGCCACCTCAACGACGTGCAGCTCGTGATGCCCGTGTTCCACGCCGGGCGCCTCGTCGCGTTCGCGGCGTGCTGCGCGCACGTGCCCGACATCGGTGGGCGTATCCGCTCGGTCGAGCCGCGCGAGGTGTTCGAGGAGGGCTTCCACATTCCCGCGATGAAGCTCATCCGCGAGGGCGTTCCGGATGCGTCGCTCATCAAGCTCATGCGCACCAACGTGCGCACGCCCGACCAGACGGTGGGCGACCTCTTCGCGCAGGTGGGGGCGCTCGAGGTGATGCAGAAGCGGCTCGCAAGCCTCATGGACGATTACGCGCTCGGCTCGCTCGGCGGCTTCGCCGACGAGCTCTACCGTCGCTCCGACCTCGCCATGCGCGACGCCGTGCGCGCGCTTCCCGACGGAACCTATTCGTACGGGATGACCACCGACGGACTCGACCAGCCGTTCACCTTCAAGATCGCGCTGACGGTGCGCGGCGACGAGATCGACGTCGACTACGCGGGGACGTCCCCGCAGCAGGCGCGCGGCATCAACGTGGTCTACGCGTACACCTTCGCCATGACCGCGTATGCGCTGAAATGCGCGCTCCTGCCGGACCTTCCCAACAACGAAGGCATGTTCCGCGGCCTTACCGTGCGCGCGCCCGAGGGCGCGCTCCTCAACGCGAAGTTTCCGGCGTCGGTGGGCGGTCGCATCTGCAGCGGCGACTACCTTCCGTCGCTCGTGTTCGGCGCGCTACACCAGGTGATCCCGGAGCGCGTCGCGGCCGCCCCGGGCTCGCCGCTCTGGAGCATGGTGATCAGCGGCGTAGGCGAGGACGGCAAGCCCTATGCGAACGTGCTGTTCTACAACGGCGGCATGGGCGCGACCGCGCAGAAGGACGGCGTGAGCTGCTACTCGTGGCCGAACAACATCGCGTCGACGCCCGTGGAAGTCACGGAGCGCGATACGCCTTTCCTCGTCCGCTACAAGCGACTGCGCGAGGATTCCGGCGGCGTGGGGCGGTTCTGCGGAGGGCTCGGGCAGGACATCATGCTCGTGAGCCGCTCGCCTACGCCAATGGCCGCGGTGTTCCTGGCCGAGCGCACGAAGATCGGCGCGCCGGGCCTAGCCGGCGGCGGCGATGGCGGGCTCGGCGACATCCAGATCAACGGCGCCTCGGTGGACGTGCGGCGCATGCACGTCCTCGCGCAAGGCGACGAGCTCCTCGTGCGCACGCCGGGCGCGGGAGGCTACGGCGAGCCCCGCGATCGCGCGGGCGACCTCGTGGAGCGCGACTTGCGCGAAGGCTGGCGGCGCGCGCCTGCGAAGGCATGAGCGCCCGCGCATCGGAACGCGTCGATGTCCTCGGCTGACTACGACGTCGCGGTCGTGGGCGGCGGCACGGCCGGCGCGGTCGCGGCCATCGCCGCGGCGCGCTCCGGCGCGCGCGCTTGCGTCGTCGAGAAGGCGGGCTACCTGGGCGGGACGTGCCACGCGCTCGCCAACGTGACGCCGTTCCACAACAGCCGCGGCGAGCCGGTGGTGGCCGGCATCGCGCAGTCGCTGGTCGATCGCCTCGTCGCGCGCGGCGGCGCGCGCCCGGGCGGGCACCTTCCCAATCCGACCGGCATCGGCGGCTCCTTTACGCCGCTCGACCCCGACGCGATGAAGCTCTGCCTCCTCGAGATGGCGAGCGAAGCCGGTGTCGACATCCGCCTCCACGCGTCGCTCGTCGACGCGGACACGCCTTCGGGCGCGGTCCGCTCGATCCGCGTGCTGGACAAGTCGGGATTGCGGGAGATTCGCGCGAAGGTCTTCATCGACGCCACCGGCGATGCCGACGTCGCGTCGGCGGCGGGCGCCGCGTTCGAGCAGGACGTGCCCGAGGCCGCGCTCAACGCGACGCTCCTCTTCCGCCTCGCCGGCGTCGACACGCAGGCGTTCATCGACGACGTGCGCGAGACCCCGCACAGGATCGTGCTGCTCGCGGACCCGTACCTTCGCGAAGTGCGTCGCCTCGATGCCGCGCGAGTCATGCGCGAGGATGTGCGCGACATCTTCGACCGCCCGTACATCTCTGTCTAACCTCGTGCGCGACTACGTGCCGAAGGCGCACTGGGCCGAGTGGGGCATCACCGGCGAGGACAAGGCGGGGTGGGGCAGGCTTCGCCCGTTCGCGAGCCGCTTCAGCATCATGCCGGTGCCGCCGCGCAAGGACCTCGTGACGCTCAACGCGACGAGCATGACGTTCGATGCCACCCAGGGCGACGCGCTGAGCCGCGCGGAGCTCGAAGGGCAGCGCCAGGTGCAGGTCGCGGTCGAATTCCTGCGCCGTTACGTGCCCGGCTTCTCCGGCGCGTTCCTGCAGAGCGTCGCGCCCGGCGTGTCGGTGCGGGCGTCGCGGCGGGTGCGCGGCGCGTACGAGCTCACGCGGCAGGACATCGAGGCCGGCCGGCGCTTCGACGACGCCGTGGCGCGCGGCGCGTACCCGATGAGCGTGCAATCGCCCGACATGCCCAACGTGCGACAGCACCTGTTCGTGCCCGGCGGCGGCGACTACGACATCCGTATCGCTGCCTCGTGCCCGAGGAGGTCGACGGCCTCATCGTCGCGGGCCGCTGCCTGTCCGCGACGCGCGAGGCGCTGGGCTCGGCGCGCATGGGCGCGCAGTGCATGGCGTACGGCCACGCGGCCGGCGTGGCGGCGGCGATGGCCGCAAGCAACGGCGTCGCCACGCGCGCCGTTCCCGTGGAGCGACTACGCGCGGAGCTCCGCGCAGGGCGCGATCGTGTGGCGCGCCCGATCGACGAGGCGCGCCGCGAGGAGGAGACGCACCGTGACCAACCCGCGTGTACCGTTCGTCATGTCGAGCGCGCGCAAGCGCCTGCCCCCGCCGCGACCCGGCAAGCCGCTCGTCGTCCACGTCGTGATGAACGTCGAGTACTGGCCCTTCGACCAGCCCATGCCGCGCAAGACGCTCAGCACGCCGCACGGAATGGAGACGGTGCCGGACATCCCCAACTGGTGCTGGGCCGAGTACGGCTTGCGCTGCGGCGTGCCGCGTATCCTGTCGCTCCTCGATCGCCTCGGCATTCCCGCCAGCGTCAACATCAACTCGGCGGTGATCGAGCACTACCCGAGCGTCGCGGCGGCGATGCGCGACGCCGGCTGGGAGTTCGTGGGCCACGGCGTGCAGCAGCGCCTCCTCAACCGCGAGGAGAACGAGGACGCGGTGATCGGCAAGGCGATCGAGCAGATATCGGCGTTCACCGGGCGCAAGGTGCGCGGATGGATGGGGCCGGGATTCGCGCAGACGTTCGACACCGCCGACCACCTCCGCAAGCACGGCATCGAGTACAACCTCGACTGGATCGTCGACGACCTGCCGTGCTGGATGACGACGAAGCACGGTCCGCTCATGTGCATGCCTTACGCGTTCGAGCTCAACGACAGCCTGGTCTACACCGTCGAGCGCCAGGCGTCGGACGATATCCTCGGACGCGTGCGCGATACGCTGTCGACGTACGAGACCGAGCTTGCGAGCCAGCCGCGCATGCTCTCGCTCGGCCTGCATCCGCACCAGATCGGCGTGCCGCATCGCCTGCCGCATCTCGCCCGGGCGCTCGAGCTCCTGAAAGGGCGTGGCGACACGGTGTTCATGACCGGCAGCGAGATCGCCGACTGGTATCGCGCCGCCGAGCCGCCCGCGGCCGGATGATGCATCCGGACCTCGCGCGAGACGTCGAAGCCCTGCTGCCCGACGCCGCGCGCCTCTTCGAGGACCTTCGCGCGGCCTCGGCCGACGGCGAGGGCGTCACGCGCGAGGCTTACGGCCCGCGCGAGACCGCCGCGCAGGGGTGATCGCGCGCTACGCGCGAGCGGCGGGCCTCGCGGTCGATCGCGACCGCGCCGCGAACCTCGTCGTGTCGCTGCCGGGACGCGAGCGCGACGCCCGCTGCCTCGCGGTGGGGTCGCATCTCGACAGCGTCCCCTGCGGCGGCAACTACGACGGCGCGGCCGGCGTGGTCGCGGGCGTGCTCGCGCTCGCGCTGATGCGCCGCGGCGGCGTCGTGCCGCCGCGCACCGTGCGCGTCATCGCGCTGCGCGGCGAGGAGAGCGCGTGGTTCGGCAAGTCGTGGCTGGGCTCGCACGCGCTCCTCGGCCTGCTTCGCGACGCCGACCTCGCGCAGCGGCGAGCGGACACCGGCCGCACCATGCTCGACCATATGCGCGAGGCGGGCGCGGACGTCGACGCCATCGCGCGGCGCGAGCCGCTCCTCGCGCGCGACGACGTCGCGGCGTTCCTCGAGGTGCACATCGAGCAGGGACCGGTGCTCGAGTCGCGTGGGGTTCCGCTCGGCATCGTCACGTCGATCTACGGCAACCTTCGGCATCGCGTCGTCGCGTGCCGCGGCGAGGCCGCGCACGCGGGCGCCACCCCGCGCTCGCTCCGTCACGATGCCGTGGTCGCGGCGTCCGACTACGTGCTGCGGCTCGACGCGCTGTGGTCGCAGTGGCTCGCGCGCGGCCGCGAGATGACGGTGACGCACGGAATGGTGGCGACCGACTCGCGCGTGCACGCCATCTCGCGCGTCGCGGGCGAGGTCGACCTGAGCCTCGAGATCCGCGCCGAGGACGATGCGACGCTGCGCGCGTTCCACGACGTGGCGCTCGGCGAGGCCGACGCCGTGGCCGCCGCGCGCGGCGTGACGTTCGCGTTCGACGCGCCCATCGTCAACGCGCCCGCGGCGATGGCGCCGGCGTGGATCGAGCGGCTCGCGTCGCGGTGCGGGGCGGAGCGCATCGCCTGCATGCGCATGCCGCGCGGCGCGGGCCACGACGCGGCCATCTTCGCGACGGCCGGCGTGCCGGCGGCCATGCTGTTCGTGCGCAACCAGTGGGGCTCGCACAACCCGCGGGAGGCCATGCGCCTCGACGACCTGGGGCTCGCGGTGCGCGTCCTCGTGGCGCGCGTGCGGCCGCCGCGCGGCCTGCATCACCGCCGCGCGGAAGTCGGCGAACGCGGGGTGCTGCTGCTGCACGCGCCGATACTCGAGCATGATCGGGCTCGAGCCGATCGCCGGGCGCATGGGCACGATGCGCACGAGGCGAAGGCGCTCGAATCGCCGCGCGGCGAACTCCGGCGCCAGCGTGAGGAATCGCGTGGACGCGACCACCGACAGGCTCGACTCGAAGGAGTTCGACTCGATGACCGGAACGATCGGCATGAGACCCTGCGCGGACACGATGCCGTCCAGGAGGTCGCGCGAGTAGAAGCCGCGCTTGGGAAGGACCCACGGCATGGGCGCGAGCTCGCGCACGTGGCAGGCGCCGGCCGGGACCTCGGCGTTGTTGCGGCCGCAGACGACCACCGTGCGCTCGGAGTAGAGCTTCTCGGCCACGAGGTCGGCCTCGGACACGACACCCGGGGCCGCGCGGCGCGCGATCACGAAGTCGAGTCGCGACGCGTCGAGGTCGGCACCGAGCTCGTTCGACGTGCCGACCGAGACCCGCAGCCTGAACGTCGCGCTGCCGTCGCTCAGGCGCGCGAGGAGATGCGGGATGAGCACGTGCATCACCCGCGGGATGCAGCCCAGCCGCACGACGGGCAGGGGCTCGCGCGCCGAGTCCGCGATCTCCTCGAGCGCGTGCAGCGCGAACGCGCCCTGCTTCAGCACGCGCTCGCCGGCTTCGGTGGGGCGGGTGCCGGCGCGCGAGCGGTCGAAGAGCGCGACGCCCAGCGACTTCTCCGCCGCCGCCACGAGCCGCGACAGCGCGGGTTGCGGGATGTCGAGCAGGCGCGAGGCCGCGTGCACGGAGCCCGCGCGCGCCACCGCCACGATGGCCTCGATCTGCCGCGGATGGAGCAGGGGATGTCGGGACTTCGGCACGATGCCATGAATGTATCACATAAGACGGTGATGATCTCATTGACAGCATCACCCCGCGCGGCCTACCTTTGGCGTGGCTCACCGCCGCCAGGAGGCCGCGGGACCGCAAGATCGGGAGGATGACGGGATGGCACACGAGGCACTGCTTGCCGAGCTCGACCGCCGGCGCGCGAAGGCGAGCGCCATGGGCGGCGCGGACAAGCTCGAGAAGCGCAAGGGCCGGGGACAGCTCAACGCGCAGGAGCGACTCGATCACCTCGTCGACCCGGGGTCGTTCATCGAGACGGGCCTGCTGGGCGCGTCGGGCGTGTACCGCGAGGACGAGGCGCGCACGCCGCGCGACGGCAAGATCGTCGGCTTCGCGAAGGTCGAGGGCCGCGACGTCGCGGTCGTCGTGAACGACTTCACCGTCGCGGGCGCGTCGACCAGCGCCACCAACTCGAAGAAGATGGGGCACGTGCGCCGCACGGCCACCGAGAAGGGCATGCCGTTCATCCACGTCGGCGAGTCCACCGGCGCGCGCCTGCCGGACGCCATGGGCTCTCGCGGCATGGGCACGCTGCTCGGCAACGATCCCACGCAGTTCCGACGCTCGCGCGAGGCGCCGTGGGTGGCCGCCGCGCTCGACACGTCGTTCGGCTCGTCCGCGTGGCTTTGCTGCTGCTCCGACTTCGCGGTGATGAAGAAGGGCTCGATCATGGCCGTCTCGAGCCCGCGGCTCGTGTCGATGGCCATCGGCGAGAAGGTGGACCTGGAGGAGCTGGGCGGCTGGCGCATCCATGCCGAGTACACGGGCCTCATCGACCGCTTCACCGACACCGACGCCGAGACCATGCAGGAGATCCGGCGATTCCTGAGCTACCTGCCGTCGCACAACATGGAGCTGCCGCCGGTGCGGCCCATGGCGAGCGACGCCGCGCAGGACCAGGCCGGCATCCTCGACGTGCTGCCCGAGAAGCGCACGCAGGTCTACGACATGCGCAAGATCGTCGCGATCATCGCCGACCGCGACAGCGTGTTCGAGCTGAAACCCCGCTACGGGCGCTCGATCATCACCGCGCTTGCGAGGCTCGGCGGCAAGACCGTCGGGGTGATCGCCAACAACCCGATGGTCGGCGCGGGCGCGCTGTCCGCCGAAGCCTGCAAGAAGGTGATCGACTTCCAGGTCATGTGCGACAGCTTCAACATCCCGCTCCTGCGCCTCCTCGACACGCCGGGCTTCGTGGTCGGCAAGGACGCCGAGCGCAAGGGCGCGCCGGGCTGGATCATGAACATGATGAGCTGCACGTCGTTCATCACCGTGCCGACCGTCACGGTGATCGTGCGCAAGGCCTACGGCCGCGCATACGTCGCGATGGGCGGCGGCCGCCACAACGACGAGATGATCGCCTGGCCGACTGCCGAGGTGAGCTTCATGGACCCGACCTTCGCCACGACGATCGTCCACGGCAAGAAGCCCGGCGAGGAAGGCTTCGAGGCGGCGCTCGCGGAGATCCAGAAGAACGACGAGGTATGGGACATGGCCACCATCTTCTCGCTGCAGAACATCATCAAGCCGCAGGAGACGCGCGACTACCTCATCCGGATGTTCGACGTCTATCGCTCGCGCCGCGGCGGCGGCCTGAGCAAGCACCATCTTTCCAACTGGCCCACGAGCTACTAGCGTCGTATTGTGCACGCGCTCCCCGGCTCCCCGCGAACTTCCTTCCATCGCCTCTCGCGCTGACACGACAGGACGACACGATCCCCCAATGAACGGTCCCGATCTC
>JBGAIS010000063.1:0-19680 GCA_044225355.1 Casimicrobiaceae bacterium
GCTCGGCCTCTTCATGATCTTCCTGGACGCGCTGATCGTGAACGTCGGCCTGCCAGCGATCCAGGCCGATTTCCACGTCGGCGAGGCTGGCCTCCAGTGGGTCGTCGCGGCGTACAGCCTCGGCATGGCGGTGTTCATCATGTCGTCTGCAACTCTCGCGGACCTGCACGGCCGGCGGCGCCTGTACGTCACCGGCGTGGTGGTGTTCACCGCGGCGTCCGTCGCATGCGGCCTCGCGCCGAGCATCGAGGTGCTGAACGCCGCGCGCGCGATCCAGGGCGCCGCGGCGGCGACGGTCAACGTGACGTCGCTCGCGCTCGTGAGCGCCGCGTTCCCGGATCCCAAGCAGAAGGCGCGCGCCATCGGCATCTGGTCGGCCATCGCGGGCGTATCGAATGCCATCGGGCCCACGCTGGGCGGCTTCCTCGTCGAGACGGTCGGGTGGCGCGCCATCTTCTGGGTCAACCTGCCGGTGGGCATCGTGGTGGCCGTCCTTGCGCTGCGCTACGTCGTCGAGTCTCGCGACGATCGCCCGCGCACCCTTGACCTCCCGGGGCAAGCGCTTTTCATGGTCACCGTCGGCGCGTTCGCATACGCGGTGATCGAGGGCCCGCACGAAGGCTGGTCCTCCGCGACGATCCTGACGCTCGCGGCCGTGGCCGCCGCGGGCTTCGTCGCGTTCGTGCGCTGCGAGAGCCGCAGCGCCGATCCCATGATGGACCTCACGCTCTTCCGCAACCGCGTGTACAGCCTCGCGATCGTCACGGTGTGCGTGGTGCTGTTCGCGCTGTACGGCGTGCTGCTGCTCACGACGCAATACCTGCAAAACGTCCGCGGACTCACGCCGGTCGAGACGGGCCTGCTGCTCTTGCCGTTCAGCGTATCGATGCTCGTCGGCGCGCCGCTCGCCGGGCGTCTCGTCGGCACGCGCGGCGCGGCCATGCCGGTGCTCGCGGGGCTGTCGATCATGATCGCGGGGCTCCTGTTCCTCATCGCGGGCATGGCGGGGCATCCGTCCGTCGTCGCGACCGGCCTCGCCGTCATCGGCTTCGGCTTCGCGCTGTGCCTCACGCCCATCACCACGCTCACGATGACGAGCGTCGCGCCGCAGCGCGCGGGCATGGCGTCGGGGATCATGAGCGCGCAGCGCGCGATCGGCTCCACGCTGGGGTTCGCCGTGATGGGCACGATCCTGTCCGTCTGGCTCGCGGCGACGCTCGACCGCGACCTCGCCGCCGTGATCACCGACGCGCCCGAGCGCGCGGCGGTCGCGAAGGGCATCATCGCCGGAGCCAATCCGCGCGCGCACGTGGCGGAGATGAGCCCCGCGTTTCCAATCTCCGCGGACGCGCGCGTGCACGCGATCGCGGAGCGCGATTTCGTCGCGGGCATCCGCGCTGCGTTGAGCCTCGCGATCGTCCTGCTCGGCGCGGTGTTCGTCGCGGGGCTCGCGTGGTTCCCGCGCGCACCGGACGCGGCGCTCGCCGCTGCGCAGCGGGAGGCCGCGAGCGAGACCGACCCCTAGGATCCTGTCCCGCGAGCCTGCTCGCGAGTTCGCGGCGGAGTTTGCCGCCGGGCGCCGTTGCCCGGCCTCACCGTACGAGGCCGAACTCCGCCGCGAGGATCTCGTACGAGCGCAAGCGCGGTGCCGGGTCGAAGGTCCACGACACGATCACGAGCTCATCCAATTCTAGGCTCGCCGCGAGCTCGCGCAGGCGCGCGCCCACCTGCGCTCCCGTGCCCACGCAAGCGCGCTGGCGCAGTCTCTCGATGATGCCGCGCTCGACCTCCGTGTACGGCTGCGCGGCCGCCTCGCCGGGCGGCAGCAGCGGCCGTCGCAACCCTTGCTCGAAGCCCACGCGCCAGTGCTCGCGCGTGTGGAGCTGGTACCGCGCCTCGGCTTCGGTGTCGGCGGCCAGCGCCCACACGCAGATCGTCGCCTTGGGCGTGGGATGATCGGCGCTCGGCCGGTAACTCGCCCGATACAGGTGCAGCGCCTCCTCCACGCCGCGCCCGTCGCTGAAGAAGTATGCGTACGCGTACGGCAGCCCGAAGTGCGCGGCGAGCCGCGCGCCGTAGTCGGAGCTTCCGAGGATCCACACCTCGGGCTTGCTCGAGCCCATGGGGTGCGCGCGGATCGCGCGGAACGGATGGTTGTCGGGCAGCGGCGTTCCCGCGAGCCAGTGCAGGAGATCGTGGACCTGTTGCGGGAACTCGTCGGCCGCGTTCGCGTGCGGATTGAGCGCAAAGGCGGTCAGGCGATCGGAGCCCGGCGCGCGTCCCACGCCGAGGTCGATGCGGCCGGGCGCGATGGCCTCCAGGACGCGGAACTGCTCGGCGACCTTGAGCGCCGCGTAGTGCGGAAGCATCACGCCCGCGCTGCCCACGCGGATGCGCGACGTGGTCGCTGCGATCGCGGCCATCAGCACCTCCGGCGCGGTGCCGACGATGCTGTCGCTGTTGTGGTGCTCCGATACCCAGTAGCGGTGATAGCCCAGGGCATCGCAGTGGCGCGCGAAGGCGAGCGTGTCGCGGATGCCCTGGTCCTGGCCGCTTCCGCTCGCGGCGGTGGACTGGTCGAGTACGGACAGTCGCAGGTCGGTCATGCCTCGATGATAGCGACGCGCGGCCGCCGACGCGCCTTACGAGCGGAAAAAAGAAGGCGACGCGCCATAAGACGGCCGCGTCGCCACGAGGATCGAGGCTTGGTAGGTGCTAGCGCATCAGGACGTCGGCGCGCAGAGTCCGACGCCGAGGGGACCGAAGCCGCCGGCCGTGCCGCCCTTCGCGATGTCGGCGTTCCTGGTCGCGATGTCGCTCGTGTAGCGCGTGTTGCTGTTGCGGTCGACGCGATAGACGGGCACGGTGTTCTTGGGGCATGCGCCCGTGACCGAGTACGGCAACGCGGCTTCGAACGCGCTCGCGTTCTCGCGCACCCACTTCTCGTTGAGCGGCGCCGAGTTGTACGCGGTGCACTCGGTAGCGTTGATCGAGAACAGGTGGACGTCGAGGCCGGCCTGCGGCAAGCCGTAGTTGCGGCATACCGCCGTGCCGCGACCTTGCGAGCTGCCGTTGGCGAAGACCTTGAAGCTCTGCCCCGTGCGCTTCCACGTGGTGCCGGCGTCGAGGGAGGCGATCTCGCCCGCGTCCGCCGTGTAGAAGTAGTGGTCCTTCGCGGCCCAGTAGTACTCGACGGCGGTGGTCATGGGCACGCTCGCGGGCGCCTTGAGGATGCTGCTCGCGTCCGCTTGCGCGACCATAGCGTCGGCGTCGGCCTGAAGGAGGTAGCGGGCGCGGACCATCGCGTCGGCGGAAGCCTTGATGCGCGCGACGTAGTTCTCGTGCGTGCCGTAGCGCTCCTCGAGCGAGAGCCGCGAGTCGCCGACCGCGATGCGGGCTTCCTTGGTGTCCGCGAACGCGACGTAGCCGCCGGCGGGCGATCCCTGGATGCAATCCTGCCCCGCCTGGATGCCCGACGGGAACGTGTTGTAGCCGAGGTACGTGCCGAGCGGGTTCTGGAGCAGCGGCGCCATCAGGCCGACGACCTCGTTGCCGTCCTGGTCGACCGGCGGGACGAGCTGCGGCAACACCTGGAGCACGGACGCGACCTTGCTTGGGATGCCGGACTCGTCGATGTACTTGAAGTTGCCGCCGAGATCGTAGTCGAGAAGCGGGTACTGCACGCCGTCCGGCGCGGGCGTGCCGGGAATGCGCGGAGCGCCCATCGCGCGGCTCGTGTTGGCCACGAGCGTCCTGTCGGAGATCCTCGGGTACACGGACGGGGGCATGGGGATGCCCTTCGTGACCCAGTCGACGAGCGCGACCGTGAGCGCGGCACGCATGGGGTTCGTCGGCGTCGGGTTCGACGGCAGGAGGCAACCGGAGACCGCGGGCGTCACGCTCGCGAAGCCGCCCGCGCCGCCGCCGTGATTGGAGCTCGCCATGTAGTAGCGGGCGACGTTGTCGGGCAGCGGCAGGTCCTCCTTCGCGTCGGTGCCGACGAGGACGAACGAATGGCGAAGGCCGTAGATCTCGGTCGAGCCGAACGTCTCGAGGATCTTGGGGCAGGAATTCGTCGCCGTGCAGCGCGTGAGGATGCCCGCCGCGGGGCGGCCGCGCGGGCCGTCCTGCCAGTCGGACCACCACACCGCGGCCTCGTGGCCCAGCTCGTGCAGCACGACGAGCCCGCCGGGCAGCGCGAAGCGGCGATTGAGGTCGGTCACGCGCGCCGCGATGTTCGGGTTGGCGCCGTCCCACACCTTGCGGTCGTCCTCGTCCTGGTTGAATCCGAGCGCGATCAGGAGCTTCACGAACGTGCCCGACTGCGACGTGCCTTCGATGAGGCCCCACTTCATCTTGCCGGCCACGGGGTTCTTGTTGCCGAAGCTGTCGGCGTCCGCGTAGCGCAGGAAGGAGTTGAGGTCGCGCGTCGCCGCGAGGCCGATGCCCGCGACGATGGGGTCGTACACCGTGTAGAAGAGCTCGTACAGCTTCGTGGCATCGAAGCCGTCCTTGAGGCACACGCGCGTCGCGTCCGGCGTGCCGGGGAACGGCACGGTGCGGCAGTCGGCGAAGCGCCAGTCGGCGGGCGAGATGCGCGTCACGCCGCCCTGCACGCCCGTCGCCGTCTCCGACGTGATCATGTTGAACGTGAACTTGCTCGTGTCCATCGAGGTCGTCGGATAGCGCGTGACCTCGTTGCGCGGGATGATGATCTGCTGCGTGCTGCCGGAGACCGCCATCCAGCGCGTCACGAAGGGGCCGCTGATGCGCGAGCCGTCCGGGTTCTTCGCGATGGGCAGCTGCATCGTCTGGTTGGCCGAGGTGGGCGTCACGTCGCCCTGCCAGCCGGACACGACCGACACCCGGCCGTCGGTCGCGGGCGTGGCCGTGCCGTTGCCGCGGTTGACCACGGAGTAGAACAGCACCCCGTTGCTCTTGCTCATGTCGATGGGCTTCACGAGCGAGAACGTCATGTTGTACTCGACCATCCCCTTCGAGTTGCGGGGCGCGAGCGCGAGATCGGTGATGATCGCGTTGTGCGGATCGTTGGGGTTGAGCTCGCCGTACGCGCGGCCGTAGACGCGCTCGTACTGTCCCGCGGCGCCGAACGACTGCCCGCTGGACGTGGGAGACTCGACGCCCTGCACGTCGAGCTTCGTGATGCGTGCCTGCGACGTGACCGCGAGGCCGGCGACGCAAACGCCGGCGGCGAGGGTCGTGACGATACGCGGAAGTCGCACTCCGCTGACGCGCTTGCCCATGTGGATCTCCTCCTGCTCGAAAAACGAACTCGGGGATCGACGAAGGCCGTCCCCGCTGCCGGTCTCTGTGTACCGTTTGTGTAATGTATACTATTTCCAATCGTGGCGTACCGCAACCGATTTTCCGCGATCCGTCTTCGTACTCTCGCCGGGACGGCGTGCGCGGCGCTCGCCGCGGCCGCTGCCCCGCTCCTCGGCGCACCCCTGGCGACCGTCGCTTCCGTCCCTTACATCAAGCTCGCCGCCGAGCCCGGCGCGAGGGTCGCCCCTGCAAGCTGCGACCCGTCCGGACCCGCCCCCGTCGTGAGCGTCCATCTCGACCTGGGCGACACCGGCACCTATCGCTACTCACCGGCGTACGTCGTGCCGTACTACTTCGACGACGAGGGCGAGTTCAACCTCATCTGGAACCAGGACGCGACGCTCATCGTGTCGGATCTCGCGCGCATCGACGGCGTGCGTTACGGCCATGCGCTGCCCCTGGCGCCGCTGTCCGCGTGGTACGCGGCGTTCGGGCGGGTCCCCGAGCACACCGAGCTCGCCCTGCGCGTCGCCGCGTACGATTCGACCGGCCGCGCGGTGGCCGCATCGCGCATCACGTGGGACTGCACCACCGGCGTGGTGCGGACGGTGGAGCATCGCGGCAACGCCGCCGCCCACGTGCCGGTCACCTCGCGCCTCGTCGAGTATTACAACGCCGCCCTCGATCACTACTTCGTGACCGCCGATGGCGTCGAGAAGGCAGCGCTCGACGCCGGCACGCATGCGGGATGGCAGCGCACCGGCCTCGAGGTGGCCGTCTATCTCCACGAGGACGATGCGCCGGCGTCGACCCCGGTGTGCCGCTTCTACCTGCCGCCCGGGCATGGCGACTCGCATTTCTACTCGGCGTCGCCCGCGGAGTGCGAGGACGTACGCGCGCGATTTCCCGCGTTCGCCTATGAGGCCGCCGAAGTCTTCCGCGTGCAGGCGGCCGATGCCGTCACCGGCGCCTGCCCGGCCGCGACCCGCCCCGTCTATCGACTCTGGAACACGAGGGCCGATTCCAACCACCGCTACACCGCGGACGCCCTCGTGAGGTCGCGAATGATCGCGAAGGGCTACGTGCCCGAAGGCTACGGCCCGGACGCGGTCGCCTTCTGCGCGCTGCCCTGATCGAGGGCGCGGGCGAGCACGCGCGCGACGTGCACGGCCTCGCGCGCCGCGCCGTCGGCAATCTGGTGGCGGCAGCTCGTGCCGTCGGCGACGACGAGCGTCGACGCATCGGCCTTGCGGACCGCGGGCAGGAGCGAGAGCTCCGCCATCGCGACCGAGGCGTCGTAGTGCCCGGCCTCGTACCCGAAGCTTCCCGCCATGCCGCAGCAGCTCGACTCCACCACGTCCACCGCGAGCCCGGGCACGAGCTTCAGCGCGGCGACCGTGGCGGACATGGCGTCGAACGCCTTCTGGTGGCAGTGCCCGTGAAGGAGCGCGCGCGATTGCGGCAGCGCGCGTAACGCGAGGCGCAGGCGTCCCGCCGCGTGCTCGCGCGCCAGGAACTCCTCGAAGAGCACGGCGCACGAGCCGAGGCGCCTCGCGTCGTCGCCGAGGCCCATCGCCTGCAGCTCGTCGCGCATGCCGAGGAGGCACGACGGCTCGAGCCCGACGACAGGCGCGCCTTTGGCGATCGCCGGCTCGAGCACGCGCAGGAGCCGGCGCATCTCCGCCCGCGCCTCGTCGACGAGGCCCGCGGTGAGGAACGTGCGACCGCAGCACAACGGGCGGCCGCCGTCGCGCGCGATCGCGACGCGATATCCCGCAGCCTCGAGCACGGCCAACGCATCGCGCGCGTTCTCGGGCTCGAAGTAGTGCGTGAACGTGTCGACGAAAAGGACGACGTCGGCGTTCGCGACGTCGACCTTCGAGGACGCGTCGAACGTGTCGCGGCGCCAGGCGGGCAGGCTCCGCCGCGCCGAGAGCGCAAGCCAGCGCTCGCCGAGCCGCGCGAGCCACGCCGAGCGGTTGCGCAGGTTGAAGAGCCACGGCAAGCGCGCGGCCAGCGGCGCCCAGCGCGGGAGCGTCGCGATCAGTCGATCGCGCAACGAAAGGCCCCGCGACTTCTGCCACTCGTGGCGGAACTCGATCTTCATCCTCGCCATGTCCACGCCCGTCGGGCAGTCGCGCTTGCAGCCCTTGCAGCTCACGCAGAGGTCGAGCGCATCACGCACCGCATCGCAGGCGAGGCCCTCGGCGCCGAGCTGGCCCGACAGCGCGAGGCGCAGCGTGTTGGCTCGCCCGCGCGTGACGTGCTGCTCGTCGCGCGTCACGCGGTAGCTCGGGCACATCGTGCCGGCGTCGAACTTGCGGCAGTGGCGGTTGTTGTTGCACATCTCGACCGCTTTGCCGAGCCCGCGCGCGGGATCGCCGCCCGTGCCCGGCGCAGTGACGGTATCGGCGACGGGATCGGCATGCACGTCCCATGCGGACCAGTCGAGCGCGGGCACGAGCTCGCTCACGCGATAGCCCGGCGGGAAGCGGAACAGCATGCGATCGTCCATGCGCGTCGGCTCGACGATCTTGCCCGGGTTGAGGAGGCCCGAAGGATCGAATGCCGCCTTGATGTCGCCGAACGCCCGCGCGAGGCGCGGGCCGAATTGCCACGCGACCCATTCGCTGCGCACGAGGCCGTCGCCGTGCTCGCCCGAGAACGCGCCCTTGTACTTGCGCACGAGCGCGCCCGCCTCCTCCGCGATGGCGCGCATCTTCACCGCGCCGTCGCGGCGCATGTCGAGGATGGGCCGCACGTGAAGCGTGCCCACCGACGCGTGGGCGTACCACGTGCCGCGCGTGCCGTGGCGCGCGAAGACGTGCGTGAGCTGGTCGACGTATTCCGCGAGATGCTCGAGCGGAATGGCGCAGTCCTCGATGAACGACACGGGCTTGCCGTCGCCGCGCATGCTCATCATGATGTTGAGTCCCGCCTTGCGCACGTCCCACAGCGCCTTCTGCGCGCCGGCGTCGGGCATGCGCACGACGCACCCCGGGTGCCCGAGGTCGCCCATCAGCGCGACGAGATCCTCGAGGCGCCTTCGGGGGCCCTGCGCCTCGTCGCCGATGAACTCGACGAGCAGGATGGCGTCGGGCTCGCCGATGAGCGCGGCGTCGATGACGGGGCGGAACGCCGGGTTGCCGCGCGCGAGGTCGATCATCGTGCGATCGACGAGCTCGACGGCCGAGGGCGCAAGGTCGACGATGTGCCGCGTGCACTCCATCGCGCGGTAGAGCGTGGGGAAGTTGACGACGCCGAGCACGCGATGCGCCGGCAGCGGCGCGACGGTGAGCGTGAGGCTCCGCGACAGCGCGAGCGTGCCCTCGCTGCCGACGAGGAGGTGCGCGAGGTTGACGCGGCCGTCGCTCGTGTAGGGGCGCACGCTCTGCGGGTGGTACACGTCGATGTTGTATCCGCCGACGCGGCGGAGCACGTGCGGCACGTGGGCCGCGATCTGTGCCCGCTCGCGCTCGCCGATGGCGCGCAGCGACGCCACCAGGTCACGCACGCGCGCCGGCGAGCCCGTCATCGATGCCTCGGGCCCGAAGCGCGCGAGGGTGCCGTCGGCGAGGCGCGCGTCGATGGCCGCGACGTTGTGGACCATGTTGCCGTACGCGATCGAGCGCGACCCGCACGAGTTGTTGCCGGCCATGCCGCCCAGCGTGGCCTGCGCGGACGTGCTGACGTCGACGGGGAACCACACGCCATGCGGCTTGAGCCATGCATTGAGCGCATCGAGCACGATGCCCGGCTCGACCTCGACCGTGCCGGCGTCGTCGTCGTAGGCGAGCACGCGGTTGAGGTACTTGCTGTGGTCGACGACCAACGCAGCACCCACGGTCTGCCCGCACTGCGAGCTTCCCGCGCCGCGCGCGAGGATCGGTACCGCGAGCTCGCGGCAGGCATCGAGCGCCGCGCACACGTCGTCGTCGGTCCTGGGCACGAGGACGCCGACGGGCATCACCTGGTAGATGGAGGCGTCGGTCGAATAGCGTCCGCGCGACGCGCGATCGAACATCACCTCGCCTTGCACCGCGCCGCGCAGGCGCTTCGCGAGCCCGCCGTCGTCGTCCGGAGGCGAGAAGCGCAGCGGCTGCGCGAGCGGCGCGTTCACGCCTGCCTCATCGCGTCGAGCACCGACTCGCCCTTGGCGCGCAGGTGGGCGCGGAGGATCGCCGCGAGCCCGGGGCCGTCGCGCGCCTCGAGCGCGCCCACCATGCGCTCGTGCTCATGCGCCGCCTTGCCCCACTTGTCCTCGTCGAAGTTCGAGCGGAAACGCAGGTTCTGAAGGCGGAGGTTGAGCTTCGAGTAGGTATGCGCGAGCGCGGCGTTGCGCGCGGCGCGGTTGATCCTGTCGTGGATGAGGCGATTGAGCTGGTAATACGCGGGAAGGTCGCGCCGCGCGTGGCACGCGAGCATCTGGAACGTGAGCGCCTTGACCTCGGTGATCTCCTCCGCGGTGATGCGCTCGCACGCGAGCTCGCCGGCGAGCGCCTCGAGCGCGCCCATGAGCTCGAAGCTGTCGCGGATGTCCGACTCGGACAGCGCGATCACCTGCGCGCCGCGATTGGGCGTGAGCTCGACGAGCCCTTCGGAGGCGAGCACGCGGAACGCCTCGCGAAGCGGCGTGCGCGATACGCCGAGCTCGTCGCACAGCGCGCGCTCGTTGAGGCGCGAGCCCGCGGGCAGCACGCCTTCGATGATGAGCTCGCGCAGGCGGTCGCTGATGGTGCCGGGGAGCGTGAGCGCGGGGGCCGGCGGCTCCGGCGCGGACCCGATGGTATACCTGGATGCCGGCGGGGACGCGGGCGCTTGCGGTCGTCCGGCGGCTGCCGGTCCGGCCTCGCTGCGTTCGCCTTTGATTCTCATGGATTTGCGCGGATTTGTACGATAATGTTTCACGGCGCGAAACTGCCCGGGCGGGGGCGCCGGCCCCAATCGGCGCCGACGAGGATTATGTATACCACTTTTGAGCCGCCATGGACCTAGCCGACGACGCCACCGACGCAGGCCTCGTCTCGATCAGCCCCAGATGCACGAGGCGGTCGTCACCAATTGCAGCGGATGATCGTCGGGCGTGCTCGTCCCGGGTACCCGCCTCAACGAGCGCATGCTCTGCGACAAGCTCGGCGTCTCGCGCACGCCGCTGCGCGAAGCCTTCCGTGTTCTCGCGGCGCAGGCTCGTGAGCCTCCTGCCCAATCACGGCGCCGTGGTCCTGCAGCTCACGACCAAGGACATCGAGGAGACGTTCGAGGTCATCAGCGGGCTTCGAGGCGCTCTCAGGCGAGCTCGCGCGTGCGCACGGGTGACCGACGCCGAGGTGAACGAGATCCGCGCGCTGCACTTCGAGATGCTCGCCTGCCACGCCGTGCGCGACCTGCCCGGCTATTACAGGCTCAATTTCCAGATCCACGACGCCATCAACAAGGCGGCGCGCAACGACGTCCTGCGCCAGACGTACTCGACCATCAACAGCCGCCTGCAGGCACTGCGCTTCCGGTCGAACTTCGACAGCTACAAGTGGGATCTCGCGGTGCGCGAGCACGGCGAGATGATCGAGGCGCTCGATGCGCGCGACGGGCCCCGGCTCGCGAAGGTCCTGCGCTCGCACGTGCTCGCGAAGTGCGCATCGGTGCTCGCCCAGCAGGCGATGGCCGTCGAGTCTCGCGCGGCATCATCCCCGAACGCCTGAGACACTTGGTATACCGGCCGGGGACGCCTTTTCCGGGCTGAGCGGGCGCCGTGCCCTTGCGGACGACGCGAGAAGGCAGCTACACTACGTTTTGTATACCAAGAGCGACCGGAAGGGTCCTTCCGATGTCGCCTGAAAACCTCGATCGCCTTTGGGGGCGCGCATGTTCAAGCTCGACTCGCATCCGTCCGGCCGTCATTTCCTGCAGATTCCCGGGCCGACCAACGTCCCCGACCGCGTCCTGCGGGCGATGGACCAGCCCACCATCGACCATCGCGGACCCGAGTTCGCGAAGCTCACGCTCGAGATCCTGGAGGGCCTGAAGCCCGTGTTCGGCACCACCGGGCCGGTCGTCATCTACGCGGGGTCGGGTACCGGTGCGTGGGAGGCGGCGCTCGTCAACACGCTCTCGCCCGGCGACCGCGTGCTCATGTTCGAGACCGGCCATTTCGCGACCCTCTGGCGCGCCATGGCGGAGAAGCTGGGTCTCGTCGTCGACTTCGTTCCCGGCGACTGGCGCAGCGGCGTCGACCCGGCGCTCGTCGAGGCCAAGCTCGCCGAGGACCGCGCGCATTCGTACAAAGCGGTCATGGCGGTGCACAACGAGACGTCCACCGGCGTGACGAGCCGCATCCCGGCCATTCGGCAGGCGATCGACCGCGCGGGCCACCCGGCGCTCTTCATGGTCGACACCATCAGCTCGCTCGCGTCGATCGACTACCGGCATGCCGAGTGGGGTGTCGACGTGACGGTCGCGGGCTCGCAGAAAGGCCTCATGCTCCCGCCGGGCATCTCCTTCAACGCGGTGAGCGAGAAAGCCCTCGCGGCGACGCGGACCGCGAAGCTGCCGCGCGCCTACTGGCGGTGGGAGGAGACCATCGCCATGAACCGGCAGGGCTACTTCCCTTCCACGCCGTCGACCAACCTCCTCTACGCCCTGCACGAGGCGCTCGCCATGCTTCACGAGGAGGGCCTTCCCAACGTCTTCGCCCGTCACCAGCGGCACGCGGAGGCCACGCGCCGCGCCGTGCGCGGATGGGGCCTCGAGATCCTGTGCCGCAACCCGGCCGAGTACAGCGGCTCGCTGACCGCGGTGATGATGCCCGACGGCCACGACGCCGACGCGTTCCGCCGCGAGGTGCTCGCGCGCTTCGACATGTCGCTCGGCACCGGCCTCGGCAAGCTCGCGGGGCGCGTGTTCCGCATCGGCCACCTGGGCTTCTTCAACGACCTCATGCTGTGCGGCACGCTGTGCGGTGTCGAGATGGGGCTGGCGCTTCGCGACGTGCCGCACGGCAAGAACGGCGTCGGCGAGGCGCTCGCTTACCTGCAAGAGAGCGGCGCCGGCGAATCGGCCGCGCATCGGCGTGCCGCCTGACAACAATACTGCGCGATCAACCCAACGGAGGAATGCAATGAACAAGTTCGTCAAGACCGCGGGTGCGCTGGCCATGATGGTGGCCTTCACGCCGGCGCTCGCATGGGAGCCCACGAAGCCCGTCGAGATCGTGGTCGCCGCGGGCGCGGGCGGCGCGTCCGACCAGATGGCGCGGATGATGCAAGCCGCCATCCAGAAGAACAACCTCATGAAGCAGCCGATGGTCGTGTCGCTCAAGGGCGGCGCTTCCGGCGGCGAGGCGCTCATGTACATGAAGTCGAGCGACGGCGATCCCAACAAGATCCTCATCGCCTACTCGCTCATCTACATGCTGCCGCTCGCGGCCAAGCTGCCGTTCAACTGGCGTGACCTGACGCCGGTGTCGGTCATCGCGCTCGACGAATTCGTGCTGTGGGACACGGCGCAGATCCCGTACAAGACCACCAAGGAGTTCATCGACGCCGCCAAGGCCGCCAACCCGCCGTTCAAGATGGGGGGAACGGGCTCGCGCCGCGAGGACCAGGTGCTGACGGTCTTCATGGAGAAGAAGACGGGCGCCAAGTTCGCCTACCTGCCCTACAAGTCGGGCGGCGAGGCCGCGACGCAGCTCGTCGGCAACCACACGCAGGCCAACGTCAACAATCCTTCCGAGAACCTCGAGGTGTGGCGCGCGAACCAGGTGCGCGCGCTGTGCGTGTTCGACAAGGAGCGCATCGCGTACAAGTCGAAGGTCACCGACACGCAATCGTGGAACGACATTCCCACGTGCAAGGAATCGGGACTCGACATGGAGTACCTCATGCTGCGCGCGATGTTCCTGCCGGGCAAGGTGGCGCCCGACGTGGTCGCGTTCTACGTCGATCTCTTCAAGAAGCTCGTGCAGACGAGCGAGTACAAGGAGTACATGGAGAAGCAGGCGCTTAAGCCGATCTTCCTCTCGGGCAAGGAGATGGTCACCTTCCTCGAGGAGGACGACAAGCTCAACAGCAACCTGATGCGCGAAGCGGGCTTCGTCGAGAAGTAACGCCGTCTCCAGAAACTGCCGGCTGCCGCCTTCGCTCGAAGGCCGGCGCCGGCCATCCGCGAGTCCCCATGGCGCCACTTGAGACCGAGATCGTCGTCGACCCCGACGACGCGGAGGACAATTCACCGGCCGTCACCACCAATCGCACGGTGGAGATCGTCGTCTACGTGGTCCTGCTCGGGCTCGCGCTGCTCCTGGGGTACGACAACTACCGGAGCGGCATGGGCTGGGCCTCCGACGGCCCGCAAAGCGGCTACCTCCCCTTCTACCTGTGCGTGATCCTCGCCGGCGCGTCGCTGTGGGGGCTCGGCATGGTGCTCGTGAGGCAGGCCGGGGCCGGGCGCACGTTCGTCACCCGGGACCAGCTCCGTCGCGTGCTCCAGGTGTTCGTGCCCACGGTCGCGTTCTGCCTCGTGATGCAATGGCTCGGCATCTACGTCGCGAGCTTCCTCCTGATCGCGGGATTCATGCGGTTCATCGGGCGCATCGCCTGGTGGAAGTGCATCGTCACGGCGCTCGTGTTCACGGTCGCCATGTTCGTCACGTTCGACGTCGCGTTCGACGTGATCATGCCCAAAGGCCCCCTCGAGGCCATGTTCGGACGATAGATGGAAGCGCTCTCGCTCCTCATGCAGGGTTTCGCCGTCCTGCTCACGTGGAAGATCCTGTCGCTGATGCTGGTGGGGCTGCTGCTCGGCATCTTCGTGGGCGTGCTGCCGGGCCTGGGCGGCCCGAACGGCGTCGCGATCCTCCTGCCGCTCACCTTCACGATGGAGCCCACGTCGGCGATCGTGATGCTGTCGTGCATCTACTGGGGCGCGCTCTTCGGCGGCGCCATCACGTCGATCCTCTTCAACATCCCCGGCGAGGCGTGGTCGGTGGCCACCACCTTCGACGGCTATCCCATGGCCCAGCAGGGCAAGGCCGCGGAAGCGCTCACCGCCGCGTTCACGTCGTCGTTCATCGGCTCGCTCGTCGCGGTGCTGCTCATCACGTTCCTGGCGCCGATGATCTCGTCGTTCGCGCTGCGCTTCGGGCCGCCCGAGTTCTTCGCCGTCTACCTCCTCACCTTCTGCTCGTTCGTGGGCCTCGGCAAGGAGGACAAGCACAAGACGCTCATCTCCATGGCGCTCGGCCTTCTCCTCGCGGCGGTGGGCATGGACACCGTGTCGGGGCGCCTGCGCATGACCTTCGGCTTCGAGCCGCTCCTGCGCGGCGTCAACTTCCTGGTCGCGGTGATCGGCCTTTTCGGCATCTCGGAGATCCTGCTCACGATGGAGGAGCGCCTCGCCCTTCGCGGGCACGCGGCCAAGATCAGCCTGCGCACGGTGCTCAAGGTGTGGAGCGAGCTGCCGCGCTACTGGGCGACCCTCCTGCGCTCGTCGGTCATCGGCTGCTGGCTCGGCATCACGCCCGGCGGCGCCATCGCCGCGTCGTTCATGGGCTACAACCTCGCGAAGCGCTTCTCGAAGGATCCGCAGACGTTCGGAAAGGGGCGCATCGAGGGCGTGTTCGCGCCCGAGACCGCGGCGCACGCGTCGGGCACGTCGGCGCTCCTTCCCATGCTCGCGCTCGGCATCCCGGGGTCGGGCACGGCGGCCATCCTCCTGGGGGGCCTCATGGTGTGGGGCCTCAACCCCGGCCCGCTGCTCTTCGTCGAGCACAAGGACTTCGTGTGGGGGCTCATCGCGTCGATGTACCTCGGCAACGTCGTGGGCCTCGTGATCGTGCTCACGACGGTGCCGGTGTTCGCGTCGATCCTGCGCGTGCCGTTCGCCGCGGTCGCACCGATGATCATCGTCTCCTGCGCCATCGGCGCGTACGCCATCCAGAACGCGATGTTCGACGTGTGGCTGATGCTGGGCTTCGGCGTCGTGGGCTACGTCTTCAAGAAGATCGGCATCCCGCTCGCGCCGTTCACGCTGGCGCTCGTGCTCGGCAATCGCAGCGAGGACGCGTTCCGGTTGTCGATGATCGGCTCCGCGGGCGACATGCGCGTGTTCTGGTCGAACGGACTCGTGGGGACGATCACGACGCTCGCGATCGTGCTGCTCTTCTGGCCGCTCATCGGCAGGGCGTTCGGCGCCCTGGGCCTCGGCCGCAGGACCGCCGGCGCGTAGTATCCTCGCCGCATGATCACCACGACGCGCGACGGCCCGATCGCGACCGTCGTCCTCGATCGCCCGCACAAGCTCAACGCGCTCACGCGCGCGATGTGGCAGTCGCTGGGCGATGCCGTTCGCGTGCTGTCGGCCGACGACGCGCTTCGCTGCATCGTCGTGCGCGGCGCGGGCGAGAAGGCGTTCTCGCCGGGAAACGACATCGGCGAGTTCGCGAGCGAGCGGTCCAGCAAGGCGCAGGCCATCGAGTACGGCCGCGCCATGCACGAGACCGCCGAGGCTCTCGCGAGCTGTCCCGTCCCGATGGTGGCGCAGATCCACGGCATCTGCGTCGGCGGCGGGCTCGAGATCGCGGCGCTGTGCGACCTCCGCATCTGCGGCGAGGGCAGCCGCTTCGGCGCGCCGATCAAGAACCTGGGGCTCGTCATGGCGTACCCGGAAATGGCGCCGCTCGTGCGCCTCGTGGGTCCCGCCATCGCTCTCGAGATCCTGCTGGAAGGTCGCGTGTTCGGCGCGCACGAGGCGCTCGCCAAGGGCCTCGTCACGCGCGTCGTGCCCGATGGCGAGGTCGCGGCCGAGTGCGCGGCCGCCGCGCGGCGCATTGCCGAAGGCGCCCCGCTCGCGGCGCGCTGGCACAAGAAGTTCGCGCGCAGGCTCGCCGATCCGCGACCGCTCACGCCGGCCGAGCACGACGAGGCGTTCGATTGCTTCGACACGCACGACTTCCGCGAGGGCTACGCCGCGTTCCTCGCGAAGCGCAAGCCCGACTTCTCCGGGCGCTGACCTCGTGAGCGGCCCGTTGCAAGGCGTGCGCGTCCTCGAGCTCGCGCAGATCATGGCGGGGCCGACGTGCGGGATGATGCTCGCCGACCTGGGCGCCGACGTCGTCAAGGTCGAGAAGCTTCCCGGCGGCGACGATTCCCGGGGCTACCGGGAGCCGCGCGTCAACGGGGTGTCGGCGCCTTTCCTCATGATGAACCGCAACAAGCGGGGCATCGCGCTCGACTTGAAGTCGGCCGAGGGCCGCGACGTGCTCGTGCGCCTCGTGCGCGGGGCCGACGTCCTGGTCGAGAACTACCGGAGCGACACGCTGGACAAGCTGGGGGTGGGCTACGACGCGCTGTCGGCGGTCAATCCCGCGCTCATCTACTGCGCCATCACGGGGTTCGGGCGCGACGGCCCGCTCGCCGACAAGGGCGGCTTCGACCTCGTCGCGCAGGGCTTCGCGGGACTCATGTCGATCACCGGCGAGCCCGGGCAGCCGCCCGCCAAGAACGGCAACCCCGTCTCCGACATCAACGCAGGCGTGCTCGCGGTGGTGGGCATCCTGGCCGCGTACGCGCACCGCCTGAAGACCGGGCGCGGCCAGCTCGTCGACACCTCGCTCTTCGAGGCGGCGCTGCAGCAGACGTACTGGCATGCGGCGAGCTATTTCGCGACGGGCCAATCGCCGGGCCCGCTCGGATCGGCGCATCTCCTGACGGCGCCTTACCAGGCGTTCGAGGCGAGCGACGGCTACCTCAACATCGGCGGCGCCAACCAGGCCAACTGGGAGCGCATCGCCGACGCGCTGGGCCAGGCGCAATGGCGCGACGACCCGCGCTTCGCGACCAACACCTCGCGTATGCAGCACCGCGACGCGCTGGTCGCCGCCATGAACGAGGTCCTTCGCACGCGGACCCGCGCCGAGTGGCTCGCGGTGCTCGACGCCGCGGGAGTGCCCGCCGGGCCGGTGCACAGCGTCGGCGAGGCGCTCGAGCATCCGCAGGCCGCGGCGCGAGGCATGATCGTGCAGACGCAGCACCCGAGCGCCGGGGCGACGCGCTCGATCGGCCTTCCGGTGCATCTCTCGCACACGCCGGCGAGCGTCGAACGGCCGGCGCCGCTCCTGGGCCAGCACACGCGCGAGGTGCTGCGCGAGGCGGGCTACGGCGACGCCGAGATCGACGGGCTCGTCGCGCGCGGCGTGGTCGCGACGGCCCGCTGACCGCGCTCGCCTGCGCCGCTCAGGGCTTCATCGACCTGAGCGCGCCCAGCATCTTCTCGACGTGCTTCGTCGGGTTGAGGCTCATGTAGTGATAGACGACCTTGCCGTCGGGCGCGATGACATAGCTCACGCGGTTGGCGAACTCGGGACGCGTCCGCAGCACCGCGTCGTACGACTTCATGACGCTCTGCCTCTCGTCTGACGCCACCGGGAACCTGCTCTGGCACGCCTGCACGGAGAACTTCGACAGCGTGTCGATATCGTCGCCCGACACGCCGACCACCGTTGCGCCGAGGGCCTGGAACTCGGGGACGGCCTCGGCGAAAAGGTGCGCCTCGTACGAGCAGCCTTCCGAATACGCGGCGGGGAAGAAATAGACCACGACGGGGCCCTTCTTCAGGGCATCGGCCAGCGAGTACTGGAACACGGTGCCCGACAGCGCCGCGGCGGCCGTGAAGTCAGGCGCGCTGTCGCCGATGTCGAGCGCCGCACGCGCCGGCCAAGCGGCCGTAAGGGCAAGCAGAGCAGTTGCGACCAAGCGGATCATGACGAGCGCCTCATAGCCATGGGAACGATTCTATCCAGAGCCATAGTCGGCGCGCGTGGCGTGGGCTTACGCGGGCTCGCCGTCGCGATCGCGGCCGCGTGCCTAGCCGCCTGCGGGAGCGTTCCGCTGCGGAGCGAGACGCCGCCGGTGGCGGCGCTGTCACCCTCCCCGGAAAGTCCCCTTGTCCAGCTCGTGCGCAACTCGACACCGCCCGAAGAGCGGGAGCGCTCGGGGTTTCGCCTGATGCCCATCGGCGCCTATTCGCTCGACGCCCGCATCGAGCTCGCGAAGCGCGCCACCCGCTCGCTCGACGTCCAGTACTACCAGATCAACAACGACCGCACGGGCCACCTCCTCCTGCGAAGCGTCCGCGACGCCGCGAAGCGCGGCGTGCGCGTCCGGCTCATCGTCGACGACCTTTACACGACGGGTGGCGATCCGCTCTTCCTCGGGCTCGCGGCCTACCCGAACGTCGAGGTGCGCCTCTTCAACCCGTTCTGCTGCGGTCGAGACGGGCTCCTGACGAAGTACGTCTACTCGCTCGGGGACTTCCCCCGCCTCAACCATCGCATGCACAACAAGCTCTTCATCGCCGACGGCAGCGTCGTGGTGGCCGGCGGGCGCAACATCGCCGACGAGTACTTCATGCGCAGCATGACCGACAACTTCGTCGACATGGACGCGCTCATCGTCGGGGCGGTCGTGCCGCAGCTCGCGGGCATCTTCGACAGGTACTGGAACAGCCCGCACGTGTTCCCGGTGGCCGACGTCGTCCGCAGCGACCTCTCGCCCGCGGAGCTTCGCGAGCGCTTCGACACGCTGGTCGACGACGGCGACTCGATGGCGATGATCGGCCTGCCGCCGATCGATCTCCTGGGCTACGGTCCCATCAGCGACGACATGCGCGACGGCCGGCTGGGCTTGCTGTGGGGCACGGCGGCGGCGTTCGCCGATCCTCCCGACAAGGTCACCGCGATGACCGACGACGAGGCGCGCAGCATGAGCGTCACGATGAACGTCATGGACCTCGTGATCGCGTCGCGCTCGGAGGTGGTCCTGTCGTCGCCCTACTTCGTTCCCGGCACGATGGGCGTGAAGGCGTTCTCGGATCTTCGCAAGCGCAACGTGAAGGTCACGATCCTTACCAATTCGCTCGCCTCCAACGACGAGCCCGTCGTGCACACGGGCTATGCGCGCTACCGCGCCGACCTCCTGCGATCGGGCGTGGACCTCTACGAGCTCAGCCCGACGCGCACCGTCCAGAACAAGCGGCTCATGATTCCCGGCGCGTCGAAGGGGCGCCTGCATGCGAAGACGGCCGTGATCGATCGCAATCTCGTGTTCATCGGATCGATGAACCTCGATCCCCGGTCGGCCAGCAAGAACACGGAGCTCGGGATCATCATCGAGAGCCCGGACCTCGCGAAGGAGGTGCTGCGGGTCATCCACATCAGCAAGCTACAGAGCGCCTATCGGCTGCTCCTGTCCGCCGACGGCCAGGGCCTCGAGTGGCTCACGATGGACGACGACAAGGAAGTGGTGCTCGTCACCGAGCCCGACACCACGTTCCTGCTGCGCCTGCAGAACTGGCTCTACGGCCCCTTCGTGCCGGAGCAGCAGCTGTAGCCTCGGCCACCGG
>JBGAIS010000064.1:0-19530 GCA_044225355.1 Casimicrobiaceae bacterium
GCGAACTTCGACGCCGACCGCGCAGGCGAGATGCTCGCGGAAGCCTCGCGCATCGCGCTCGCGCTCGGCGCCCTGGACCTCCGCGCGCGTGCGCTCGCGATGGACGGCCTCGCGCGCATCGCGAGGGGCGAGGTCGACCCGGCGCTGCGTTCGATGGACGAGGCCGTGGCCCTTGCGCGCGCCGCGAACGACGCGGGCGTCCTGCGCGACGTGCTCGACGACCGCGGCGAAGCGCTCGCGCGGGCGGAACGCTGGCAGGACGCCGCGACGTCCATCGATGAGTCGGTCGCGCTCGCGCGGACGAGCGAGGACACCGCGGCGTTGCACGTCGCGGTGGGCGACGCCGCGCGCGTGGCGATCGCGCGGGGCGACCTCGCGCGCGCCCGTATGCTCCTGCGGGAGTCGGTCGACTTGGCCCTCGCGTCGAGCGCCGGGCTGGACGGCGAGCACGACCTCGAGGTCGCATCGCTCCTGGCCGCGGCCGAGGGCGACGCGCCGCGTGCCGCGCGATACGCCGGCGCGGCCACCGCGGCGCGGGCGGCCCTGGGCGACGTGCGCATGCTGGAGGGCGACGGCCCCGCCGGCGACGCCTCGGCGGCGATGCGCGAGGCCCTCGGCGAGGTGGGCTACGCGATGGCGTTCGAAGGCGGCCACCGCCTCACGCTCGCGCAAGGCCTCGCGGAGGCGCGGGACTGGCTGGCGGGCGCGGCCGGCTGACTCCCCGCCGCCGGCGCATGGTGCCGATGCTTCTGGCATACTCCTGCGATTGTCCGGCTTGAGCTTTCGGCCATGAACGATACCGTGATGGAACGATTGGGGCGCTACCAGGTTCGCGAGATCATCGGCGAAGGCGCGATGGCGAGCGTCTACCGGGCGTTCGACCCCGAGATCAACCGCCAGCTCGCGATCAAGCTCCTGAAGGCGCAGCTGCGCCTCGACGGCGAGTATCGCAACCGCTTCCTGCGCGAGGCGAAGGGCGCCGGCGTGCTGTCGCATCCCAACATCGTCACCGTGTTCGACGTAGGCGAGGACCAGGGGCACCCGTACATCGCGATGGAGCTCGTCGAGGGCGGGACGCTCGGCGACGAGATCAAGAACCGCAAGAACCTCACGACGCGCGACATCGTCGACATCGGCATCCAGCTGACGCGCGCGCTCGACTACGCTCACAAAAAGGGCATCATCCATCGCGACGTGAAGCCCGGCAACATCATGCGGGTGAGCGACAGCAACACGATCAAGGTCGCCGACTTCGGCATCTGCCGCATCGACGGCAGCGAGGCCGGCGACGCCACGCAGCAGACGCAGATCGGCAACGTGCTCGGCACGCCTCACTACATGTCGCCCGAGCAGGTCATCGGCGAGAAGGTCGACTCGCGCTCGGACCTCTTTTCCGCGGGCGTCGTCCTCTACCAGCTCCTGACGGGCCACCTGCCGTTCGAGGGCGACACGCTCATCAGCGTCGCCTACAAGATCACCAAGACCGACCCGCCGTCGCTCGACAAGGTGCGCGCCGACCTTCCGTTGTCGCTGCGCCGCGTGATCGAGCGCGCGCTCAAGAAGCAGCCCGACAAGCGCTTCCAGACGGGCGAGGAGTTCGCGCAGGCGCTGATCGGCGTCGCGCGCGAGATCGGCGAGGAGTCCGAGAAGAAGGGTCGCACGCGCGGCGTCCCGCTCGCGCTTCGATGGGCGCTCACCATGGCCGCGGTCGTCGCCGTCACGATGACGCTCACGGCGACCATCCTGTACAAGCAGCAATACGCGGCGATGATGGACCAGGTGAAGGACTACGGCGGCTCGCTCGCCAAGTTCACCGCCACGCAGACCGCGGTGCCGCTCCTGTCCGAGGACTGGGCCGCCATGGACGTGTTCGTGCAGGAGGCGCTCAGTCGCCAGCAGAATTTCAGCTACATGCAGGTGGTCGACTACGAGAACACGGTGCGCGCGAGCAACGTCGCGGCCGAGGTGAACAAGAAGTACGCGGCGCCGGAGTCCTCGCCGGTGAGCTCGAAGGACGACACCGTCACGGTGCAAAGCCATCGCATGCCCGACGGCCGCCAGGTCCTCGACTTCGCCACTCCGGTGCTCTTCCAGGGCAAGAAGATCGGCATCGTGCACCTCGGCATCTACGAGGCGCCGCTCACGGCCGTCGCCAACCTCGTGCTGGTGCTCCTGTCCGTGCTCACGGCGGTGACCGTCGCGGCGGTCGCGGGCGGCACCTACCTCCTCGCGAAGCGCCTCGCGGTGCCCATCCGCGTGATCAAGAACTCGTTGGCGGAGCTCGCCAACGGCCGTCTCGACTACCGCATCGCCGAGACGCGCAAGGACGAGTTCGGCGAGCTGTACTCGGAGTTCGACAAGACCGCCGAGGCCCTCGAGAAGCGCTACGAGCCGCCGCCGGCAGGTCCCGCGCACCTTACCGAAGGGCTGTGACGCCGTGCGCTTCGTCGTAGCGATCGCGCTTGCCGCGCTCGTCGCCGGATGCGCCACGCCTCCTCCGCCGCCGCCGGAGGAGCCCCCGCCTCCCGCGCCGCCTCCCGTCGACCCGGGTCCGCTCCTCGGTCGCGACGACGACTTCGCGGTCGTGTCCGTCCGCGCCGGCGAGACGCTCACGTCCATCGCGCAGAACTACCTGGGCGACCCCGGCAAGGCGTGGTGGATAGCGCAGTTCAACAACGTGACGACGGTGCGCGCGGGCCAGGTCATCGTGGTGCCGCTGCGCCAGCGCAATCCCATCGGGGTGTACGCGAACGGCTACCAGGCCATCCCCATCCTCTGCTATCACCGCTTCGGGCCGCGCGCCGCCAAGCTCAACGTCACCGGGCAGGCGTTCGAGCAGCAGATGGAGTTCCTCGCGAAGAACGGCTACACGGTGGTGACCATGGAGCGCCTCGCGCGATTCCTGGATGGCAAGGAAGCCCTGCCGGCCAAGACCGTGGCCATCACCATCGACGACGGCTACCGGTCCACGTACGAGATCGCGTATCCCATCCTCAAGAAGTACGGCTTCCCGGCGTCGGTCTACCTGTACACGGATTTCGTGGGCGCCTCCGACGCGCTCACGTGGGCGCAGATGAAGGAGATGATCGCCTCGGGCGTCATCACCATCCAGCCGCACTCGAAGTCGCACGCCAACCTCACGCAGCGGCTGAAGGACGAGTCCGAGGCGCGCTACAAGGAGCGCATTCGCCGCGAGGTGGACGCCCCCATCTCGGTGATCAAGGACCGGCTCTCCGAGCCGATGTTCACCTTCGCGTACCCGTACGGCGACGTCAACGAGTACGTCGTCGACCTCCTCGTGAAGGACAGCATCGCGCAGGGCGTCACCGTCACGCCGGGTGGCAACCCCTTCTACGCGTACCCGTACATGCTCCGCCGCAGCATGGTCTTCGGCAACGAGGATCTCGAGGGCTTCAAGGCCAAGCTCGTCACGTTCGTGCGGACGGCGGCGCGCTGATGCCCCGCGCGCGATCGACCTGGCAGGCACTGGCGCTCCTCGCGCTGGCGGGCTGCGCGCAGGTGCCCTCCGATCGCCCCGCGGCGCCGCCTGCCCCGCGCGCCGCGCCTGCGCCAGCGCCCGCGAGCGGCGTCGTGCCGGAGGCCATCGCGCGGCATCGCCGCGCCGCGGAGACCGCGCGGCAGTCGGGCGACCTGGCCACGGCGGCCGTCCAGCTCCAGATCGTCACCGTGCTCGCGCCCGACGACGCGGCGGCCGCGCGGGACCTGGCCTCCGTCCGCGCGACCATCGAGAAGGATTCGCGCGCCCAGTTGGCCGCGGGGCACGCCGCCCTGACGGCCGGGGACCTCGACCGCGCCACGGCGGCGTTCCTGCGAACGCTGGCGCTCGATCCCTCTCAGCCCGACGCAGCCAAGGCCCTGCGCGAGATCGACCGCCGGCGCCTCACGCGCATCCAGGCCGATCGTGCCGCCAAGGTCACCACGCAAGCCGACCAGGTGGCCACGCGCAGCGCGGCGCGCGCGCAGGCCGACGCGAGCGACGCGTTCGACATCGACCAGGCGATCGAGATGCTGCGCGCCGGCGACGCGAGCGGCGGGCTTCGCGACCTTCGCGCGTACGTCGACGCCAACCCGGGCAATCGCGCCGCGCGCCAGCGCATCGGCACCGCCGTGGCCGATCGCGCGAAGGAGCTCGAGGACCAGGGATCGCGCGAGCAGGCCGTGACGCTGTACGAGCAGGCGATCGTCCTTCGCGGCGACGCGCGGACGACGTGGGCGGCGCGCGTGGCGCCGCTCAAGAAATCGCTCTCGCAGGAATACTACGAGAAGGGCTCGCGTGCCTATCGCACGAATCTCGTGCAGGCGATCGCGTACCTCGAGACCAGCGTGAAGTACGACCCCTCGAATACGCAGGCGTCGATCAAGCTCCAGGAAGCGAAGACGGCGCGCGAGAAGCTCGACAAGATCAAGTAGCCCGCGCGGCAGTGCGAGAGCGGGCCGAACGATGCGCTTGCTTGCAACGAGCGGCAGGGCCCGGCCGCGAGCGTTCGCGCGACCTCGCCTGCAGCGGGGACGCCGCCGCTACTTCGCCCCGAACTTCTCGTTGAGCTTCTTGCGAAGATCGATCGCCCGCTCGCGCTCGAGCTTGGCCTTCTGGTTGCCGGGCTCGAGGGCCAGCACGCGATCCCACTTGTTGATCGACTCGTCCAGGTTCTGGCGCTGGAACGCCTGCGTGGCCTCGCGCTCGTAGCGGCGGGCGAGCGCGCCTCGCGTGGCGTCGCGCTGGAGCACGGCGTCGCGATTGCCAGGGTCACGCAATGCAGCCTCGCGATACGCGTCGTAAGCGCCCTCGAGGTTGCCGGCCTTGGCGAGGTCGGCGCCCTGCTGCATGAGCGCCATCGAGGCACTGCGCGGCGTGGCGGTCTCGGGCGCCGCGGCTTTCGCGGCCTCGTCGGCGGGCTCCGCGGCCGGAGGCGGAGGCGGCGCGGCGGGACGCGCGGCGCCCGGCGGCGGCGCGCGCCCGGGGATCTTGATAACCTGGCCGGCCGCGAGCTTGCTCGGGTTGCCGATGTCGTTGTACTTGGCGAGGATGTGGAACTTGAAGCGATCGCCCAGGTACTGCTGCGCGATCTTTGAAAGCGAGTCGTCGCGCTGCACGGTGTAGCGGAAGAAGACCGTCCCCAGCTCCTTCTGCGGGTCGGCCTTGATCTGGTCCATGAGCTTCTTCGCGAGATCGTTCGTCGGGTCGAGCGCCAGCGCCTGCTCGAGCGACTTCGATGCCGCGGGCTCGTCGCCGTTCTGGAGCTGCGTCACGGCCTCGATCGAAAGCTTGCGCGCCTGCTCCTTGGCCTGCGCCGGGCTCAGTTGCGGCTCCGGCGGCGGCGCGGGCTTGACGGGCTCGGGGGGCGGCGGAGGCGGAGGCGCGGGGGCCGGCGCGGGCGCGGGCTTGGGCTGCTCGGGGGTCGCGCACCCCACGGCCAGCAGGGCGATCGAGGCGAGGAGCACGGCGGCGCGCGCCTTGGAAGCCAGGGTAGTTGTCATGTCATCGGTCATGGACGGCGTCGAGTCCCCATGCTAGCTGCCCACGGGGTCGCCCAAAGGCGAATATTGCACACGGTTGCCGTCGAAATTCAACTTCGGTGTCGTTCCGGCGACGGAAAGCGCGGGCCGCGCTCCGCCTCGTCCGCCGACCGGGGAAAAGGGCACGCCTCGACTAACAGCCCCGGCGGGATTGTCTTCCACGCGCCGGTCACGGACGGCGCGAAGGTGCGTGCGCCGGCGCACTGGGCCGGCAAAAGATGGCCAGCGCCGAGAAATTGTCCTGCTCGCGCCCGCCGCGGCGCACCACGTCGTCGACCATCTCCTGGAGCCACTCCGCCGCCGTGGCCACGTGCGACAGCGTGGCGAGCATCGTCGCCTCGTCGACGTACTCCCAGAAGCCGTCGGTGCACAGGAGGAAGACGTCGCCGACCTGCAGCGGGAACGGCGCCGCCGAGATCGTGCCCTCGAAATCCTCGTCGTGGCCCAGTGCCGCGAAGAGCTTGCTCCGCTGCAAGGACTGGCGAAGCGCGGCCTGCGCGAGGTAGCCCGCGTCCACCATCCGCTGCACGACGCTGTGGTCCTTCGTCTGCGCGACGATCTTGCCCGCGCGGAAGCAATAGAGCCGCGTATCGCCCACGTGTCCCCATACCGCGGCGTGGCCCACGGTGTCGATCGCGAGCACCGTGGCGGTGGCGCGCATGCCGGAGAGCTCGGCGCGGGTGGGCTGCTGGCTCACGATCGCGTGGTGGGCGGCCTTGAGTCCGGCGTCGATCGCCTCGCCCGTGCAGGAAGGGTCGTCGCGGAACCTCGTGAGGATGACGCGCACCGCGAGCTTGGAGGCGACGTCGCCGCCGCCGTGGCCACCGGCGCCGTCGCTCACCACGGCAAAGCAGCCGCCCTCTCCCGTCCAGAAGCCGCAGGCGTCCTCGTTGCGCTCGCGACCGCCGGGGTTGGACAGCACGGAAACTTCGAGCTGCATGGCGCGCGCTTCAGGCCGGGGCGTCGGACGCGGGCTCGCGCGGAGGCGGTCGGGTCTTCGACTGGTAGGCCGTCAGGAACTCCTCGCCGAACAGGAAATGGAAGTCCGTTTCCGATTCGCGCGAGATCTCGCCGTACAGCTCCTCGTACAGGTTCCAGAGCTTGGCCTTGTGGTTCATCGGCAGGAGCGATCCGCCCTTGGCGCTCTCGGTCAGGCGCGCCTCGAGCTTCGCGGGGTCGAAGCGGCCGAGCACCGCGCCGAGCGCCGCCTGCATGCCCGCGACGAAGCCCTCCTGGTGCGTGCGCAGGCTGTCGCGCGCGTCCGCCAGGCTTCGCTGCGGCGACATGAAGCCCTGGCCGCGAGGCATGAGGAGATGCGCCACCGCGGCGTCGAGGTCGGGCGAGAACTTGAGCGGATTGTTGTCGTTGGCGACGATCACGGTGGCGTCCGCGCGTACCTCGCGCTTCGCGTGCGCGCGCGCCGCGAGGAGATCGAGCAGCCCGCGCATCGTCTCGCGCATGACGGCGCCCA
Source organism: Casimicrobiaceae bacterium (assembly GCA_044225355.1). Classification (GTDB taxonomy): domain Bacteria; phylum Pseudomonadota; class Gammaproteobacteria; order Burkholderiales; family Casimicrobiaceae; genus VBCG01. Next base: position 7,010 of record JBGAIS010000064.1, read on the forward strand.
CCTCCTCCATGAGTTCCGGCGTCAGGCCGCCCGGGACGCGCACCTCGCTCACGCCCGCGCCTCGCAAGAGGGCCGCGAGGAGAGGATCGTCCCCGGCGGGAGTGGCCGCGGGTGGGGCCCGCGCGACGAGCGTGGGCGGCACGTCCTCGGGGGCGGACACGGGGGTGGCAGCGGGCGACGCCGCGGGCGCAGCGCTCTTCGCGTTCGCGACGGGATCGGGGACGATGAACGTCGCGATGCGGTTCTGCGCGACCGGCTGGCCGTCCTCGGACCACGACAGGAGCGTGCCCGAGCGGATGATCGTGGTGGTGTCGTCGGCGGAGATCTCCTGCACGCGATCGACGGTCATCGCATACGCGGCGATGCGCATCTCGTCCCCGGCGGTGATGACCTGCTCGCGTCCCTTGCCCACGGGGCGCCCATTGATGATCACGGGCACGGTGGTGCCCTGGTCCCGCACCACGAAACGGCCGCCCTCGTGCGCCACGACGGCGTGCGTCCGGGAGATGATGCGGTCGGGGTCCGGGAGCAGCAGCGTGCTCTCGGGCGAGCGCCCGATGGTGCCGCCCTCCTCGCGAAACTCCGCGGCGATCGGCTGGTCGAGCGGCGCGTCCTTGTAGGTGGTGACCTTGATGATGAGCATGTAAGGCGTTCTTCTGATCGTGGCCGGAGGATGCGGGGCACGCGCGACGGCGTCAAGTGCCGCGCCTCTGGCAGAATGCGGCCTTCATGAGCTCGACGAGCAGGACACGATGAGTCACGACGCGCCGGCCACGGCATCGCGCGGCAAGGTCGACTTCGCGCGCGAGGTGGGCACGGGCATGTCCGCGGCATTCGTGCTGGTCGCCATGATGCTGCCGCTCGGGCTCATCGCGTTCGCGCCCGTCGGCGGCTACGCCGTCGAGGCGGGGCTGCGCGCCGCGCTCGCTGCCGCCATCTTCGGCAACCTCACCGCGTTCGTGCTGAGCGGCGCCCTGCTGCCCAACGAGGTGCCGCGCGCGTCCTCGGTGTTCCTCTTCTCGGCGTTCATCCTGCGCATCGCCGGCGACGCCGAGCTCCGCGCATCGGCCACGCACGGCGTCGTCGAGATCCTGTTCCTCGCCGCGCTGTGCCTCTTCCTCACCGGCATCATCCAGATCCTCTTCGGCGTGCTGCGGCTCGGCAACATCGCGCGCTTCGTGCCTTACCCGGTGGTCGCGGGGCTCATGACCGGGCTCGCGATCTCGCTCGTGATCTACGAGCTTCCGGAGGTACTGGGCACGCACGGCGGCGGGGGCGGCGGCGCCGAGGAGGCCGAGCACCACGGCATCAACGGATGGACGCTCATCGTGGGGCTCGTGACCATCGTGGCGTTCGTGCTCGTGCGAAGGCGATGGCCTTCGCTGCCGTCGAAGCTCATCGGCCTCGCGGCGGGCACCGCGGTGGCCGTCGTCATCACGCTCGCCGTCCACGGCGACGTCGGGCCGCGCGTGCCGTTCCTGGGCAAGATCCCGTTGCCCGACGCGCTCCTGCCGCTCTTCTCGGCGGACGGCGTGACGCTCGCGCTGCGCTTCGGCTCCGACCTTCTCATCACGGCGCTGGCGATCGCCGTCGTGGGCTCGCTCGACAGCCTCCTTGCCGCCGTGGGCGAGGCCGACGGCCCGCTCGACACGGCGCACCACCCGAATCGCCTGCTGATCGCCCTCGGCTGCGGCAACCTCGTGTCTTCGATGTTCGGCGGCGTGCCGGTCGCGTATTCGTCGCACCACGCCATCACCACGCATCACGCGGGCGGATGGAAGCTCGTATCGAGCCTCGCCACCACCATCACCCTCGTGCTGCTGCTCCTGTACGGCGCGCCGCTCCTGCAGCTCATCCCGGTGGCGGCGCTGTCGGCGATGATGCTCGTGATCGCCGTCGGCCTCATCGACCGCTGGGCAGGTTCCACCATCGATCGCGTGCGACGCGGCCAGTACGATAGCGAGCTCATCGTCAACATCGCGCTCGTGGTCCTCGTCGCCGGCGTGACCATCGCCTTCGGCCTCGTGGCGGCGGTGCTCACGGGCCTCATCCTGTCGATGGGCCTCTTCCTCGCCGTGATGAATCGCTCGCTCATCCGCGCCGTGCAGACCGGCGTCACGCGGGGGTCGAGGCGCGTGTACCCGCCCGAGCAGGCGAGCCTCCTGCGCGTCGAGGGCCATCGCATCAAGCTCCTCGAGCTCGACGGCGCCATCTTCTTCGGCACGGCCGATCGCCTGGGCTTCGAATCGCTGCGCGCGGCGCAAGGCGCGCAGTTCCTCGTCATCGACCTGCGGCGGGTGACGATGATCGACGCGTCGGGCGCGCTCATGCTGAACAAGCTCTCGCGCCTCCTGCGCGAGCAGGGCGTGTCGATGCTCCTCGCGCACATTTCGGCGACGAGCAAGCTCGGGCGCGCGCTGCAGGGCGCGGGCGTGTTCACGCAGCGACATCACACCGACTGGTTCGAGGACACGGACCGCGCGCTCGAGTTCGCGGAGCGCAGCCTCCTGACCTCGGCGCGCGTCGCCGAGCCCGACCACGAGCTCGCGATCGCCGACTTCGCGCTCCTGAAGGGGCTCTCGGCCGAGGAGCTCCAGTTCATGAAGCCGTACCTCGACCGCCAGCTCTTCCCCGCGCGCGCCGCGCTGTACCACGATGGCCAGCTCGGCGACCGGCTCTACCTCCTCGCCCGCGGCGCGGTCAGCATCGTCGCCGAGCCCGCGGGGTCGAAGGGCAAGCACAGGCGCATCGTCACGCTCGCGCCCGGCGTCATATTCGGCGAGTCCGCGATGATCGAAGGCGGTACGCGCTCCGCCGCCGCCATCGCGGAGACGGAGGTCGTGACGTACAGCCTGTCGCGCAGCAACCTCGACGCCATCCACGCGCGCGACCCCGAGCTCTACCGGCGCATCGTCCTCAACATGGTGTCGCACATGTCGGGACTGCTGCGCATGACGACGAGCATCCTGCGGGATACGAGCGAAGCCGTCGACTAAGGGCCCCGGTCGCGCGCTTCGCGACACGCGGAACCGAAAGGAGACCAGGGCCCGTTCACACTATGGGCACGAGCGCGAAAGGGTGGCATGCGGCGCCAATCGAGGCGGACGACGAAGCGAAGACTGGCGGTCTTCGCGAGGAGGACAACGAAGAGTGGCGCTGCATGCCACCCTTTCCCGAAGGGTTGCTCCGGCCATCGCCCATCGCGGAACCTCGCGGACTCGCCATCGCAAGCGCTCCTCGCATCGCATACCTTCGCGCGGGGCGATTCCGGCCGCAACGCGCTTGTGATCGTAGTGTGAACAGGCCCTACGTCTCCGCCGCCTTCTGTCCCGTGGCGTAGGCCCGGCGGAACTCGCGCTCGAACACGGACCAGAAATCGTCCTGGGCTTCCTTCGCGATGTCCTCGTAGGCCTCGAGCAGCAGGTCCCACTGGCGCGCCTTGCGGTTCGCGGGCAGGAAGCGGTCGAGCGCGCCGCCCGCGAGGCGCTGCTCGAACTCGGCGGGACCGAATCGCGCGAGAAGGCTCTGGAGCGCGGCCTGGATGCCCGCGGCGAGGCCGCGATCGTGCGCGCGGAGGTCGTCGTAGGCGTCGGTCACGGCGCGCACCGGGCCCATGAGGTCGGTGCGCTCGGGCGCCAGCAAGTGGCGAAGCGCGACGTCGACGTCCCACGCGGCCTTCAGCGGATTGACCGCGCGCGGCCCGATGATGGTCATCTCGGCGTGAATGCTGCTCTTGGCCTGCGCGCGCAGGCGGAGCATGTCGACCGTGCAGTGGGTCATCTCGCGAAGGAGCTTGCCGACGAGCTCCATGGTGGTCTCGTCGAGGCCCTGCTTGAGCTCCAGGTCCGGCACGCCCAACCCTTTGAGCAAAGCTTGTGCAAGCTCGCGCTCGCGCACCGCGCTGGTGCCGGAATTTGCGTCGGATGCGGGCGGGTCGTCGGCGGACATCGTGATCGTCGTCACTCGTGAGTGCGCGCAAGTTTACTTTAAGTTCGCCGCCCGCGGGCCAGGCGCGCGAGATGTGTTGAAATGACGGCGACAGCCTGTTCGAAGGACCTTCCCATGAGTGCCCCTGCCATTCCGGCCACGCTCGTCCCCGGCGACGGCGTCGGCCCCGAGATCACCGAATCCGTCGTCGCCATCCTCGACGCCCTGGGCACGCCGTTCGCCTGGGACACGCAGGAGGGCGGCAACGCCGCGGTCGCCAAGGTGGGCGACCCGCTGCCGAAGCCGCTCCTCGACAGCATCCACCGCACGCGGCTCGCGCTCAAGGGACCGCTCGCAACCCCGGTGGGCGGCGGCTTCCGCTCGGTCAACGTGCGCCTGCGCGAGGAGTTCAAGCTGTACGCCAACGTCCGGCCCGCGCGCACGCTCATTCCCGGCGGGCGCTACGACGACATCGACCTCGTGCTCATTCGCGAGAACCTCGAGGGCCTCTACGTCGGCTTCGAGCACTACATCCCGATGGACGGCGATCCGCACGCCGCGGCCATCTCCTCCGGCGTGAACACGCGCGCCGGCTCGCGGCGCATCGCCGAGTTCGCCTTCGACTACGCGGTCAAGAACGACCGCAAGAAGGTGACCATCGTGCACAAGGCGAACGTGCTGAAGGCGCTCACGGGCATCTTCCTCGAGACCGCGCGCGGCGTGGCCGCGAAGTACGAGGGCAAGGTCGCGTGCGACGACCGTATCGTGGACGCCTGCGCGATGCAGCTCGTGCTCAACCCGTGGCAGTTCGACATGATCGTCACCACGAATCTGTTCGGCGACATCCTCTCCGACGAGATCGCGGGGCTCGTGGGCGGGCTCGGCATGGCGCCCGGCGGCAACATCGGCGAGGAGGCCGCCATTTTCGAGGCGGTCCACGGCTCCGCGCCCGACATCGCGGGCAAGGGTGTGGCCAATCCCACCGCCCTCCTCCTGGCTGCCGCGATGATGCTCGACCACGTCGGCAAGGTGGACGAGGCGACCCGGCTGCGCGCGGCCATCGACCGCACACTGAACGAGGACGCCGTTCGCACCGGCGACCTCGGAGGCAAGGCCACCACGCGCGAGTACACGCAGGCGATCGTCCGCAGGCTCGCGTAACGCTTACGCATCGCGGAAGGGACCGGGGCAGCAGCGGGCCACGCGCGGCGGCGCCCTACGGCCGCGCGTGGCGGGGCGACATCGCAAGGCGAGAACGGCACCATCGATGCCGGCGTGTCATGCGGGTCCGCCATGCCACGCGTTTTGCAAGCTGCGCGATGCAGAAGGCAGTGCCGGGGGAACCACTAGGTAGCGCCACCCTGCAGTCGCAGGCATCAGCAGCCCAGGCGGGGCGGCTCCCGCGGAGCCGCCGGTCAATTCCACGCCTTCAAGACACTCCACTCCATGAACTTCACCGACGCGACTTTCTGGGTCGCCCTTCTGCAGATCATCGGCGTCAACATCGTCCTGTCCGGCGACAACGCCGTCGTGATCGCGCTCGCCGCGCGATCGTTGCCTCCGCAACAGCAGAAGAAGGCCGTCCTGTGGGGCAGCGGCGCGGCGGTCGCGATGCGCATCGTGCTCACGATCGTCGCCGTCGAGCTCCTCAAGTTCCCGTACCTCAAGCTCATCGGGGCGGCGCTCCTGCTGTGGATCGGACTCCAGCTCCTGCTGCCCGAGGACGAGGGGGGCGAAGGCAAGGCCTCCGGCAACGCGGGGATGATCGCCGCCATCCGCACGATCCTCATCGCGGACCTCGTGATGAGCCTCGACAACGTGATCGCCGTCGCGGCCGCCGCGAAGGGCGACCTCCTGCTCCTGATCGTCGGCCTCCTCATCAGCATCCCGCTCGTGATCTTCGGCAGCACGCTGCTCATGCGCGTCATGGAGCGCTGGCCGGTCATCGTCACCATCGGCGCCGGGCTCATCGGCTGGGTCGCGGGCGAGATGTCGGTGAGCGATCCCGCGATCAAGGATTGGGTCGACACCCACGCCGCGTGGCTGCACTACGCGGCGCCGGTGCTGGGCGCGATCATCGTCGTGGGCCTCGGCAAGTGGCTTGCGAGCCGAAAATCGGAAGAGGACGGCGAGCATCCGGTGGTGGACCTCGCGCAGCCGGCCGACCAGCACGGCACGGCGTCCGGCGCGCCCGCGAGGACGCGTGTCCTCATGGCCGTCGACGATTCCCCCGCGTCGCTCGAAGGCGTCGCGCGGTTCATCCAGCAAGCGAAGGCCCGCGACGGCGGCGTGGCGCTCGATCTTTTGAGCGTGCGCGCGCCTGTGAGCCGCGACGTCGCCAACTTCGTCGAGGAGGCGGCCATCAAGAGCCTGCACCACGACGAGGGACTGAAGTCGATCGCGCCCGCACGCGCGGCCCTCGAGCGCGCCGGCATCCCGTGCACCGTGCACGTCGGTGTAGGGGACCTCGAGCACGTCGTCGTCCACTACGCTAAGAACCTGGGCGCGAGCGAGGTGTGCCTCACGGAGACGGCGCGCAGCGACGGCGGCGACATCAAGGACGCGGTCGAGCACGTGAGCCGCCACTGCGGCGCGACAGTCACCGTGCTACGCTGATCCCATGAAGATCCGTGCCGCCGTCCTCTCCGCCATTGGCGCCAAGACCCCCTACGCGCAGACGCGCCCGCTGTCGATCGAGGAGGTCGAGCTCGCTCCGCCCGGCCCGGGCGAGGTGCTCGTGAAGATCGCCGCCGCCGGCCTCTGCCATTCCGACTTGTCCGTCATCAACGGCGATCGCCCGCGGCCGATGCCCATGACGCTCGGTCATGAGGCCGCGGGCATCGTCGAGTCCCTCGGCGAAGGCGTCACCGACCTCGCGCCCGGCGATCACGTGGTGCTCGTATTCGTTCCGAGCTGCGGGCACTGCCTGCCTTGCGCGGAAGGCCGCCCCGCGCTGTGCGAGCCCGCGGCCTCGGCCAACGTCGCGGGCACGCTCCTGGGCGGCGCGCGCCGGCTTTCGCGCAACGGCGCCCACATCAATCACCTCCTGGGCTGCGCGGCCTTCGCGGAGTACGCGACGGTCTCGCGGCGATCGCTCGTCAAGATCACGCCGTCGCTCCCGCTCCCCGAGGCGGCGCTCTTCGGCTGCGCGGTGATGACCGGCGTAGGCGCGGTGGTGAACACGGCGGAGGTGCGTGTCGGCGCGTCGACGGCGGTGATCGGCCTCGGCGGCGTCGGGCTCGCCGCGGTGCTCGGCGCCGCGGCGGCGGGCGCGCGCAGCATCGTCGCGGTCGACCTCTCGGACGCGAAGCTCGAGCTCGCGAAGGCGCTGGGAGCGACGCACGCGTTCAACGCGTCGTCGCCCGATTGCGTCGAGCGCGTGCGCGAGGCTACGTCAGGCGGCGTCGAATACGCGTTCGAGCTCGCGGGCTCGGTGCGCGCGCTCGAGACCGCGTACCGCATCACGCGACGCGGAGGCATGACCGTCACCGCCGGGCTCCCGCCGCCCACCGCCACCATGCCTCTGCCGCCGCTCAATCTCGTCGCCGAGGAGCGCACGGTCAAGGGCAGCTACGTGGGCACCTGCGTGCCGTCGAGGGACATTCCGCGCTACATCGACCTCTACCAGCAGGGCCGGCTTGCGGTCGACAAGCTCATGACCGGCACGCTTACGCTCGACGAGATCAACGAGGGCTTCGACCTCCTGCACGAAGGCAAGGCCGTGCGCCAGGTGATCGTCTTCCCGCACTGACCGCGCGGGAGGCGGCGGCACGCGCCGCTCGACGGGCCCTTCGCGACCGGGCTACTTGATGACGCCGCACGCGATGCGTGCGCCGGAATTGCCCGCGGGCTGCGACTTGTAGTCGTCGGGGTCGGCGTGCACGACCACGGCGCGGCCCATGAGGTCGAGCTGGCCAGGCGAGAGCGTCGCGGGTCCGAACTCGAACTTGAGCTTCGCGTTGCCGTTGGCATCTGCGACGAGCGCGGGCAGGTCCCCCTTGTGATGAGCGTCGTCCTTCGGGTTGCCGTGAGGCTGGCTCGTGGGATTGAAGTGGCCGCCGGCGCTCGTCGCGTCGGGCGCGCTGCAATCGCCCTTCTCGTGCACGTGGAAGCCGTGCGCGCCCGGCTTGAGACCGCTCACGTCGGCGGTGACGAGCACGGTCTCGCCTTGCTGCGCAAACGTCACCGTACCGGTCACGGAGCTGCCCGAGGCCGGCGCGAGCGTCGCCGTGGCGCTCGTCGCCTGCGCGGAGGCGGTGCTCGCGAGGCAGAGGGCCAGGGCGGTGAGCGTGATCGTCTTCGTTCTCATATCATGAGCTTCTTCAGGGTGTCGGGATTCTTCACGATCGCCTTCTGGCGCTGTGCGGGCGCATTGTATAGGGCGGCGGGCGGATTGGTGTCGAGCCGCCCGAGCACCGCGGGATCGTTGCACTTCGCGTCGAACGTGACGGCCACCTGCTCGCCCGCGATCGCGCCGAGCCCGAAGCAAGGCTGGCCAAGCTTCGCGTTGAGCGGTTTCAGTATGCCGGCCATGACGACGTCGCCCGCCGGGCCGCCGCCCGCGAGCGTGACGTCGATCTGCCGCGCCGTGCCGGGCGCCCCGAGGTTCAGGACCGACGGCATCGCGACGATCTCGCGCCTGAGCGAGTCGTCGGTCACGCTGCCCGGCATGCCCTCGAACTTGAGCACCACGCGCCGCCCGGACGTCGTGATGTGCGACAGGAAGAAGTCACGCGAGAACTCGTTGGCGATGCCCGTGCCGATGGCCTTGAGCGCCTCTTCCTCGCTCGGCCAGCTCCCCATGCCCGTGGGAGTCTTCGTGTTGTAGTAGATCTCCTCGCCGGTCGCGCGATCGATGCACTTGATCGTCCAGCCGTTGAGGGCGTACTTCGTCACGACGAGCCCCGACGCCTCGAGCTTCATCGACAGCCGCTTCACGCGCGCCTCGCCCTCGATCACGAAGTCCGGGCCCGACGCGGGATCGCCGCTGCGCGCGCCTTCCTCCGACCACGTCCGGAAGCCGAACGACTTGATGCGCTCCTTGAGGATGTTCTCCGCGGCCGGCGAGACGCGCGGCTGCGCGTCGGGGGCATCGGCGTCGCGGGTGACCACGCGCACCGCGACGCGCGGGTCACCGCTCGCGCGGATGAACTCGATGCGCTCGTTGCGGGACATCTCGTTCAGCGATTTCTGCACGGCCTTCACGTTGACGACGGCCTCGGTCGTCATCGACGTGAGCCCGTCCTTGCCGGTCTCGGGCGCGCTCTCGCGCACGACGGTGGTGACGAAATCGCCGGGGCGCGACATGAGCTTGTCGCGCACCGTGTCGTAATTCTTCGCGAGGGAGCCGCGGTCGACCAGCAGAGCGACCGCCTTCTCGACGAGCTGCGAGCGCGAGTCGGCGCGCAGGTCCGCCTGCATCTGCGTCTTGTCCGCCTGGTAGCGCGCCTCGCTCGGGTCGGCGAAGCCGACCGCCGAGATGACGACGGCGCCCGCGTCCACCTTCGCGGGCGCAGCGGGCACGGGCGGCGGCGTGGGGGCGGACGACGCGGGCGCCGCCGGCGCCGGCGGCGTGGCCGGCGCGGACGAGGGCGTAGGCGCCGCGGTGGTCGACGGCGTGACGGCGGCAGTGGTCACCGGCGCGGCGTCGCGCTTTTGCATCGCGAACCACACGCCGGCCACGAGCGCCACGACGACGATGCCCCCGACGACCGCGATGGCGGGCATCTGCGACTTCGCCGCGGGTGCAGCGGGCGACGCACCCGGCCTCGAAGCCGACGACGATTTCCCGGGCAACGCCGCGAGCGGCGCCGGACGCGACGTCGCGGACGTCGAAGGCGGCGGCACCATGGTGGTCTCGCCCGACGATGCGGGCTCGCTGGTCGCGGCCTGCACCAGCGCCTGCGTGAATTCGTCGGCCGACTGGAAGCGCTCGTCGGCCTTCTTGGCGAGCGCGCGGCGGACCACGGCGTCCATCGCGCCGGGAATCTGCGTGTTGAAGCGCGACGGCGGGAGCGGGTCCTCCTCCAGCACCTTGCGCATCGTGATGGTCGCGTTGCCCGTGAAGGGACGCTCGCCCGTCAGGAACTGGTACAGGATCACGCCGACCGAGAAAAGATCGGAGCGGCCGTCGACCGGCACGCCGAGGATCTGCTCCGGCGACATGTAGGCCGGCGTGCCGAGCACCGTACCGACCTGCGTGAGCTGGGACTCGTCCACGTGCGCGATGCCGAAGTCCGCGACCTTCGCGGTGCCGTCCGGCAGCAGGAACACGTTGGACGGCTTGATGTCGCGATGGACCACACCGAGCTTGTGCGAGTACCCGAGTGCCGCGAGGATCTGCGACAGGATGCGCACGATGTCGCTCGTCGCGAAGCGCTGGTTCTGCTCGAAGTAGTCCTTGAGCTCGCGGCCCTTCACGATCTCCATCGCGATGTACCACACGCCCGCGTCCTCGCCGAAGTCGTAGATCGCGACGATGTTGGGGTGCGTGAGCTTGCCTGCGGCCTGGGCCTCGCGGCGAAAGCGCGCGAGGATCTCAGCGGCGTGGGCCCCCGCGAGCGCCTCGGGCCGGATGGTCTTCAGCGCGACGACGCGCTCGATGAGCGGATCGTAGGCTTCGTAGACGACGCCCATCGCGCCGCGGCCCAACTCGCGGCGGATCTCGTACTTTCCAAGCTTCGTGAATTCAGCCATGGTCAACGGTCAGTGCAGGCGGATCGCGGCGACGTCATGCACGACGGCGCCGCGTGCGGATCGACTCGCAAGCCCTACTTGTACTTGCTGTCGATCTCCCACACCGACTTCTGGACGAGGCGCTGGACCATCGTGTCGAGGCCCGCCCCGCCCTGCTGCGAGCTGTTGACGCCGAGCGCGCCGCCCGACGTGGCCCCCACCTCCATCTTCTCCTCCGTGTACCCCTGCGCGAGCTGCTCCGTGGTCTCGGCGTTGATGATCTTGTACCGCATGCCGATGACCCACACGCTGGTCGCCTCGCCGCTGTGCACTGACCCCAGTGCCGTGCCGCCCACCGCGCCGGCGGCCGCGCCGCCGCGCGAGCCCGAGAACGCGCCGAGAAGTCCCGCCATCTGGCCGAGCGTGCCGCCGTCGAAGCTCTGCTGCGCGGCCGCGACCTGCTCGGTCTTCAGGATGTCGAACTTCACGATGTATTTCGTCGTCTTCATCTTGCCCATGCCCAGGTACTTGCGGGCGGCCTGCGGGTCGCCCAGGTTGTACGCGAGCTCGAACTCGCGAAGCACGGGTCCTAAGTTGCTGCGCTCGAGCACCTTGAAGTTCGCGTTGGAAAGCTCGAGCTCGCCGAAGTCCGCGATGTTGTTGGCGGTGAACTTCTGCAGGAACGTCGCGTTGCTGCTCTTGATCTCCCCGGGGATGACGATGACCTGCGGCCCGGGCTTGTTCTTGTTCGCGTAGTCGACCGACTGGTAGAGCGTCTTGTCGGCGCTCTGGTTCGCCTGCTGCGACGTCTTGCCGCCGGCGGTGGGCGAGGCGCTCTGGAATTGGGGCTGGGCGATCGCGGCCGTCGCGAGGGCTGCGACGGACAGCGCGAGGGCGGTGCGGCGGAAGGCGTGCATCGTTTGTCTCCTACAGTCGAAAGTTACCGTGCGTTGGCTCGAAGGCGTCACTTCTTCTTGCGCGGCGGCGGCGGGAAGCCTGCGCTGCGGCAGTAGTCCCCGTACAGGCGCGCGACGACCTCGTCGGCCTGCTCGTTGACGAGGGTGAGCGCCATCTGGCCCACGTTTGCGCCCGCGTAAGACGCGGCGCTCGCGCCGACGTCGGACACGATGCGCCCGTTGCTGCCGGTGAGGGTGAAGCCCATGCCGACCGTCACCTGGTTGACTGCCATGATCGGGTTCGGGACGGACTCCGACGTGATGAGGCCGCGCAGGATGAAGCTCGCGCCCAGGCGCTTGGCGGCGGACAGCGCAGCGTCCGGGTCGTTCTTGAAGTACGCGTCGATCTCGGCCTGCTTGATCTGCGCGCGAATCTCCTCCGGCGTGTACGTGCGCATGCCGAGCGAGCGCATGCGGGCGTTGATGGCCTGGAAGTGCGGCCCGTAGTTGGACTGCTGCGCATTGACGTAGCCGTTGGACTGCTGCTCGCCGATGATCACCATGATCTTCTTGCCCTTGAGGTCGGCGCGGCACGGGGTCGACAGCTCATAGGCGATGCGGTCCTCCTTCGCCGCCTGCGCGGCCCGGTCGGCCTCCTCGGAGGGGTCCGGGTTGGAGAACTTGAAGCCCTGCGCGACGGCCAGCCCGCACGCGAGGCACAGCGCGACGCACAGCGCGGCGGCGCGACGCATCGTCGAACGGCGCAACATCGGAAGGCTCGGCGTCGGGGGATGCAGCATCGACGGGCGCAACATCAGCGGTATCCGTGGTGAAATGACGGCCACCTGGGGCAATGCCGCAGGATGGCGAAGATTATGCCAACGACCCGGGAAAATCCACCCGAATAATCGCCCCGTACGCACGCTCCGCTCCTTCGGACGCACCTCCATGACCGCCCTCCAGCGCTGGACCCTCGCCGCCACCGGGCTCGGCCTCTTCATGATCTTCCTGGACGCGCTGATC
>JBGAIS010000065.1:0-6477 GCA_044225355.1 Casimicrobiaceae bacterium
TCCCGGGGTTCCTGCTGAGCGCGCAGCCGTGCCGGCCGACGAGCCGCGGCGAGATCTCGATCCGCTCGACCAACCCCGCCGATCCGCCGCGCATCATGCCCAACTCCCTCGCCACGGATCACGACATCGACGAGCTGGTCGAGGGCGCGCGGCTCCTGCGCGCGCTGGCGTCGACGAAGGCGCTGTCTTCGGTCATCGCCGAGGAGATGCGGCCCGGCCCCGGCGTGAGCACCCGGGACGAGATGGTCGCGGACATCCGTGCGCGGAGCTCGAGCGTCTTCCATCCCGTGAGCACCTGCCGCATGGGGCCCGACGCGCGCGACAGCGTCGTGGACGCGCGCCTTCGCGTCCACGGCGTCGCGGGCCTGCGCGTCGTCGACGCATCCGTATTCCCCACCGTGACCTCGGGCAACACGAACACGCCTGTCCTCATGGTCGCCGAGAAAGGGTCGTCGCTCATCCTCGAGGAGGCCGCATGACGATGTTCACGGCCGATGCCAAGCTCACGCCGTTCTGGTGGGACGACGTGCCGCGGCCCGCGTTCCCGCCGACCGAGCCGCCGCGCGTCGCGGACGTCGCGATCGTCGGCTCCGGCTACACGGGACTGCACGCCGCGATCCAGACCGCGCGCGGCGGGCGCCACACCGTCGTGCTCGACGCCGAGGACGCGGGCTTCGGCTGCAGCACGCGCAACGGCGGCCAGGTGTCGACGAGCGTGAAGCCCTCGTTCGCGCGACTTGCGAAGCGCCACGGCCCCGACCGCGCGTTCGAGATCCTGAAAGAGGGCCAGCGCTCGCTTGCGTGGATCGGCGACTTCGTGCGCAGCGAGGCGCTCGACTGCGACTTCCGCGTGGCGGGACGCTTCCACGCCGCGCACAACGCCGCCAAGTTCGACGAGCTCGTCAGGAGCGTCGAGCATCAGCGGAAGGGCCTCGAGGTGGCCGCGCACATCGTGCCGCGCGCCGAGCAGCACACGGAGATCGATAGCGACCTCTACTTCGGCGGCGCGGTGTACGAGCAGCATGCGTCGCTGCACCCGGCCCGTTATCACGCGGGCCTCATGGACCTTGCGCAACGCGCCGGCGTGCAGGTGGCTCCAAGCTGCAAGGTCACGTCCATCGTCCGCAAAGGCGATCGCTTCGAGGTGACGAGCGCGCGCGGGTCGACGGTGGCGCGCGACGTGGTCGTCGCCACCAACGGCTATACCGGGTCGCTCACGCCGTGGCTGCAGCGGCGCGTGATCCCGATCGGCAGCTACATCATCGCGACGCAGCCGCTGCCCGAAGCGACGATCGCGAAGCTCATCCCCCGCGATCGCATCGTGAGCGACACGCGCAAGGTCGTGTTCTACTACCGCGCCTCGCCGGATCGCCGGCGCATCCTCTTCGGCGGCCGCGTGTCGCTCGACGAGACCGATCCGCGAGTGAGCGGTCCGCTGCTGCATGCCGACCTCGTGAGCATATTTCCAGTGATGCGCGACGTTGCGATCTCGCACTCCTGGTGCGGCTTCGTCGCCTACACGTTCGACGAGACGATGCACATCGGTTCGCACGACGGCATCCGCTACGCGTGCGGCTACTGCGGCTCCGGAGTGGGCATGGCGAGCTACCTCGGCATGCGACTCGGGCAGCAGGTGCTGGGCCTACCCGACGGCCGCACCGCGTTCGACGACATCCCGTTCCCGACGCGGCCGTTCTACACGGGCCGCCCGTGGTTCCTCGCGCCGTCGATCCGCTACTTCCGGCTGCGCGACAGGCTTCCGTTCTAGGGAGCCGCGGCAACAACGAGCATCGTGCACCCGCTTGCGCACGTGCGTGCGTCTTCACGGCAGCTGCGGCGCTTCCCTAGGGAGATCTGGCCAGCGCGGCGCGCGCGGCAGCCGCGATGCTCGCGGCATCGATGCCGAAGAACTCGCGCAGCGCCGCGCGCGTGTCGCTGCGGCCGAAGCCGTCGGTACCCAGCGTGACGTAGCGACGCCCCGGCGGGACGTGCCCGCGCAGGCTCTCGGGAACGGAGCGGACGTAGTCGCTCGCTGCGACGACCGGCCCACGGGATGCGCCCAGCAGCGACGCCACGTGCCCGCCGGAGTCGCCCGAGGCCAGCGCGTCGCGCGAGAGCTCGCTCCAGCTCGTCACGCTGATCACCTCGCTTGCGATGCCGTCCGCCGCGAGAAGGTGGGCGGCGCGCAGGACTTCGGTGAGGATGGCGCCCGAGCCCATGAGGGTGAGTCGCGTTTCGCCGTCGCCGTACGACGCGAAGCGATACCCGCCGCGGACGACATCATCTTCCGCCCCCGGCGGGAGGTCGGGCTGCGCGTAGTTCTCGTTCATGAGCGTGATGTAGTAGAAGACGTCGCGCTGCTCGGTGACCATCTCGCGCATGCCGCGGTCGACGATGACGGCCATCTCGCCGGCGAATGCCGGGTCGTACGCCTTGCAGTTGGGGATCGTCGCCGCGACGAGGTGACTCGTGCCGTCCTGGTGCTGCAGGCCTTCGCCTCCGAGCGTCGTGCGTCCGGACGTGGCGCCCAGGAGGAAGCCGCGTGCGCGCTGGTCGGCCGCCGCCCAGATCTGGTCGCCCACGCGCTGGAAGCCGAACATCGAGTAGTAGATGTAGAACGGGAGCATCGCGAACCCGTGCACGCTGTAGCTCGTGGCGGCCGCGGTCCAGCTCGAGATCGCGCCGGCCTCGCTGATGCCTTCCTCGAGGATCTGCCCGTCGAGCGCCTCGCGATAGGCGAGGACCGAGCCTATGTCCTCCGGCTCGTAGCGCTGGCCGGCGCTCGAGTAGATGCCCACCTGCTTGAAGAGGTTCGCCATGCCGAACGTGCGTGCCTCGTCCGCCACGATGGGGACGATCCGCCGCCCGAGCTCCTTGCTCTTGAGGAGATTGCCGAGGAGCCGCACGAACGCCATCGTCGTCGACATCTCCTTGCCGCCCGCGCGCGTCGCGAACGCGGCGTAGGTGTCGAGCGCGGGAACGGCGAGCGGCTCGCAGGCGGTCTCGCGCCTGGGAAGATAGCCGCCCAGCGCCGCGCGCCTCGCGTGCAGGTATCGCATCTCGGGGCTGTCGTCCGCAGGCTTGCAGAAAGCGAGGTCCTTCGCCTGCTCGTCGCTGATAGGCAGGTTGAAGCGATTGCGGAACTCGATCAGCGTGGCCTCGTCGAGCTTCTTCTGGCTGTGCGTCGTCATGCGACCCTGGCCGGCAGCGCCCATGCCGTAGCCCTTCTTGGTGTGCGCGAGGACGACCACGGGCTGGCCACGATGCTCGTCGGCGGCGCGGTACGCCGCATAGATCTTCACGAGGTCGTGGCCGCCGCGCTTCAGCCGGTCGATCTGCTCGTCCGTCAGTCCCTGCGCGAGGCGCGCGAGGTCGGCGTTCTGGCCGAAGAAGCTCTCGCGATTGAAGCGCCCGTCCTTGGCCGCGAACGTCTGCATCTGGCCGTCGACGGTATGCGCGAACGCCTTGGCGAGCGCGCTTGCGGTGTCGCGCGCGAAGAGGCCGTCCCAGTCGCTGCCCCACAAGAGCTTCACGACGTGCCATCCCGCGCCGCGGAACAGCTTCTCCAGCTCGTCGATGATCTTGCCGTTGCTGCGCACGGGACCGTCGAGCCGCTGCAGGTTGCAGTTGACGACCCACACGAGGTTGTCGAGCCTCTCGCGCGACGCGAGCGTGAGCGCGCTCATGCTCTCCGGCTCGTCCATCTCGCCGTCGCCGAACACCCCCCACACCTTGCGCCCCTCGCAGTCGAGCAAGCCGCGATGCGTGAGGTAGCGCATGAATCGCGCGTGGTAGATCGAGCTGATGGGCCCGATGCCCATCGAGCCCGTCGGGAACTGCCAGAAATCCGGCATGAGCCACGGATGCGGATAGCTCGACAGGCCGCGGGCACCGTGGCCGGGCGCCGTGATTTCCTGCCGGTAGTGCGCGAGGTCGGCCTCCGTGAGGCGGCCTTCCAGGAAAGCGCGGGCGTACACGCCCGGGGCGCTGTGCGGCTGGAAGAACACGAGGTCGCCCAGGTGTCGCTCGTTGCGGGCGCGGAAGAAGTGGTTGAAGCCCGCTTCGAAGAGATCGGCCGCGCTCGCGTACGAGGCGATGTGCCCGCCCAGCTCGCCGTACGCCTTGTTGGCGCGGACGACCATCGCGAGCGCGTTCCAGCGCATCAGGGAAGCGAGCGCCTCCTCGATGGCGAGGTCGCCGGGGAAGGGCGGCTGGAGGTCGCCCGGAACCGTGTTGACGTAGGGCGTGAGGAGGTCCGGCGACCAGTCGATGTGCGGATCGCGCGCGATGGCGGCGAGCTCGTCCAGGATGAAGCGCGCGCGTGCCGGTCCTTCCACGGCGACGAGCGCGCGCAGGCCGTCGCGCCACTCCGCGGTTTCGACCGGATCGGGATCGGCGCTCGGCGGTTGGAGATGGGGGTCGTTCATGAGGCGGCGCGTGGCGAGGGAAGGGCGCCATGTTAGGCGCATTCCGCGGTCCGTGGGATGCGCGTCGTGCGTGCGTACCCGCGGCACCGCTCGCCCGCTCCGTCGCGGGCAGTTGCCGTGTAGGCACGTCGCCGACGGCAGGCGTGTCCTGAATCCTACGCGACGTTCCTCACCGACGCCGACGAAGTCGCGCAGCGGCCGCGGGTAGTGTCGATATCCCATGGCCTGACGAGCCCAGGAGACGACGCATGGCGCGCAGCAAGAAGACCGAGCCCGCAATCCGCAAGGTTGCCGCAGGACGCACGGGTCCCGTGAAATCCAAGGCGACGACGAAGGCCGCCTCCGGCGGCGAGACGCACCAGCAGAGTCCGGCGGCCGGCGATGCGGGAACGTTTCTCACGACGAATCACGGCACGCCCATCGCCGACAACCAGAACAGCCTGAAGCTCGGCGCGCGCGGACCCACGCTGCTCGAGGACTTCATCCTTCGGGAAAAGATCTTCCATTTCGACCACGAGCGCATCCCCGAGCGCATCGTGCACGCGCGCGGCTCGGGCGCGCACGGCTTCTTCGAATGCACGCGCCCGATTGCCGACCTGACCCGCGCCACCGTGTTCGCGAAAAAGGGCAAGCGCACGCCGGTGTTCTGCAGGTTCTCGACGGTCGCGGGGTCGAAAGGCTCGAAGGACACGCCGCGCGACGTCCGCGGCTTCGCCGTCAAGTTCTACAGCGACGAGGGCAACTGGGACCTCGTCGGCAACAACATCCCGGTGTTCTTCATCCAGGACGCCATCAAGTTTCCCGATCTCATCCACGCGGTCAAGCCGGAGGCCGACCGCGGCTTCCCGCAAGCCGCGTCGGCGCACGACACGTTCTGGGACTTCGTCTCGCTGATGCCCGAGAGTATGCACATGATCATGTGGGCGATGTCCGATCGCGCGTTGCCGCGCTCGCTGCGCATGATGGAGGGCTTCGGCGTCCACACCTTCCGGCTCGTGAACGCGCAGGGCGAGTCGCGCTTCGTCAAGTTCCACTGGCGGCCGCGCCTCGGCACGCAGTCCACGCTCTGGGACGAGGCCGTGAAGATCTCCGGCGCGGACCCGGACTATCACCGTCGCGACCTCTTCGAGGCGATCACGGCGGGAAATTTTCCCGAATGGGACCTGGGCCTGCAGGTATTCGACGAGGCGTTCGCGAACGCGCAGCCCTACGACGTGCTCGACGCCACGAAGCTCATCCCCGAGGAAGACGTGCCGCTCACGATCGTGGGGCGCATGGTGCTCGACCGGTGGCCCGACAACTTCTTCGCCGAGACGGAGCAGGTCGCGTTCCTGCCGTCCAACGTGATACCGGGCATCGACTTCTCGGATGATCCGCTGCTCCAGGGACGCCTGTTCTCGTACCTCGACACCCAGAAGTCGCGCCTCGGCACCACCAACTTCCACCAGATTCCGGTGAACGCGCCCAAGTGTCCGTTCCACAACTTCCAGCGCGACGGCATGATGCAGACGCAAATCTTCAAGGGCCGCGCGAACTACGAGCCCAACAGCCTCGCCGAGGCCGGCGAGATCGGGGGCCCGCGCGAGAGCCCGCAGCGAGGCTTCAGGAGCGCAGGGACGGTCTCGCTGGACGCCGATCCCGCCGCCAAGCAGCGCATCCGCGCCGCGAGCTTTGCGGACCACTACTCGCAGGCGAGGCTCTTCTACCGGTCGCAGACGCCGATCGAGCAGGCGCATATTGCGTCCGCCATCGTGTTCGAGCTTTCGAAGGTTGAGATCGAGCACGTCCGGGTGCGGGTGGTCGCGAGCCTTCGCAACGTCGACGACGATCTCGCCGCGCGCGTGGCGTCCGGGCTCGCGCTGCCGCTTCCGGACGCGCTTCCCGCCGCCGCGCCGACGCGCGACATGGAGCCTTCGCCTGCGCTTTCGATCGTCGCCAGGATGAAGCCGACCCTGCAAGGGCGCAAGGTGGGAATCCTGTTCGACGAAGGCTCGGACAAGGCGCTCCTCATGCGCGTCAAGGGCGACGTCGAGGCGGCCGGCGGGACGGC
>JBGAIS010000065.1:6482-19762 GCA_044225355.1 Casimicrobiaceae bacterium
GGGACGGCGATGCTCGTGGCGCCCAAGGTCGGCGCGGTGAAGATGAAGGGCGGCACTTTGAAGGCGGAAGGACAGCTCGCCGGGACGCCATCGGTGCTGTTCGACGCCATCGCGCTGGTGCTGGCTGAGCCGGCCGTGATGAAGCTTCTCGACGAGAGCGCCGCCGTGGACTTCGTGCGCGACGCCTTTGGGCACCTCAAGGCGATCGGGTGCACGCCTGATTGCCAGCCGCTGCTCGACAAGGCGGGCGTCTTCGAGGACGGGGGCGTGACACCCCTGGACAAGTCGTTCGTGAAGGCGGCCGCGACGCGAATGTTCGACCGCGAGCCGCGGGTGAGAACGCTCGCGTAGATCGTCCGCGTCGGGCGGCCTTCGCCCCTCCTCGCGCTGCCGGCTCCGCGCCGTCGAATGCTTCGGTGGTTCGCGCGCTGCGGGGCCTACCGCGGCCGCCGTGGCCTCGGGGAACGTGGGCCGCTCGCGGTGATCCAGCGCTTCACCTGCGCGTATACCGCGCTGCTCGCGAGGAGGTCGAGGTGACCGACGCCATACGCGACCCACTGCCGCCCCGGATCGAAGCCGATGTCCGGATCATGGCCGTGGCGCTGGCCAAGAGCGCTTGCGACCGGCACGAGGCCGTCGTCGCGCGCAATCGCACGCCCCGCCGGCCGCGCCTTGCTCGTGCTGCCGGCGATGGCGAATGCCGGCACGTCCCGCGGCAGCGGCGCGTTGCTACGCACCTGGCGTCCGCGACCGAACCTGTCACGATCACGCCAGTCCTCCTCGAGCACGGATCCGTGGCGCAGGTCGGTGATGCCCGCGCTTCTCATGTGACCGAGCCGCGCGAATGCGATCGTGTACGGGCTCGCGCCCAGCAACGTCTCGATGGCGTGGCCCGCGCGCTCCAGCGGCGCGCCGTGGTGCGGAGTTCCCAGGAAGACCAGCGCGCGCAGCATGCGCGGCCACGCGTGACCCGCGTCTTCGCCGGCCGCGCACGCGCTGCGAATCACGAGCCCGCCCATGCTGTGCCCGACCAGCACCAGCTCGCGCAGCGGGACAGGCCACGCGGCAACCATCGCTTCGAGGAGCGTCGCAAGCTCGTTGCCGTTGGTGGAGATGTGCCGGCCGCTGTTGTAGCGCAGGCAGACCAAATTGGCCCGCAGGTCGCGCGCGAGCTCTCGCCCGTGATCGTGACCGTCGCGAGTCCACGTCGAGTCGCTCATGCACAGGCCGTGGACCATGACGATGACGCGAGCGCTTGGCTGCGGCAGGATCGCCGCGAGCTTGCCGCGATCGAGCGGCAACGGCGCGCCGTGCATGCGGAGCTGCATCGGGATCGCCAGCGGATTCGCGCTCGCTTCGAGGTGATCGCCGAGCACACCGTTCAACGCTGAGAGCACGGCTTCGCGAGCCGGGCCGGAAGGCATCCTCAGGAGTGGCTCGAGCGGTCGCAGCGCGACGTCGATCGCGGTCCCCACGCCGCGCGTGACCCCGCGGACGCTCCGGTACACGATCCCCGTGACGCCGCGCGCGGGCTCCGTCGCGGCGACCCCGAGGATGCCCGGCCGCCTCGCGATGTTGTGATGCATCGTCTCCACGACGTTCATCACGAGCACTGCGAGATCGACGGCGAGCCGGACGGCGCCGCGCGCGTCGGACATCGGCGACGTCTTCATTTTTGCTCCATGAGCCGTACGGCGGCCGGCCGGTCGTCGGCGCTGGCGCTCGCACGCACCGGCGTCCATACTGACCCCTTGACGCTCCAAACGTCTTTCACGCTGTCTATTGCCAGGGCGCGATGATGACGACGCTGAACTTCTATCACGATCTGCCCGAGCTCGGGTCCTTCGCGGATGCGATCGAGACCGGCCGCCACGTCGACCTCCCGGCCGACTGGTGGATCGTCGTCGCCGACGTGACGGGCTCCACGCAGGCCATCGAAGCGGGCGCGTCCAAGAAAGTCAACACCGTCGGTGCGGCGTGCATCGCCGCGGTCGTCAACGTCGATCGCAGCGTCGACATTCCCTTCGTCTTCGGCGGCGACGGCGCGATGTTCGCCGTGCCCGGCACGTTGCGCGAGCGCGTCACGCCCGCGCTGCGAGAGGCGCAGCGCCTGTCGCGCGAGAGCTTCGGCCTCGCGCTGCGCGTCGGGATGATCGAGGTGGCGGCGTTGCGCGGCAGGGAACTCGCGGTGCGCGTCGCGAAGCTTCGCCTCTCGCCGAACGTGACGCAGCCCACGTTCTCGGGACGCGGATGGGAAGAGGCCGAGCGCATGGTCAAGGATCCGCTCGCGCAGGGCGTGCTGCGGGTGCAGGAAAACGAAGGTCCCTGCGAAGGCAGCTTCGAGGGCTTCGAATGCCGCTGGCAGGGCGTGCCGAGCTTCAGCGACCACAAGCTCGCGCTGCTCGTGGCCGCGGTGTCGTCCGATCCGGCCGAGAACCTCGCTACCTATCGCGAGCTGTCCGACCGCATTGCCACGACATACGGCGACATCGCGAGCTACCATCCGCTGCGACCCGGGCGCATGCGGCTGTCGTTCGATCCCGGCGACCTCGCGCACGAGTGGCGCGTGCGCTCGAGCGGGCTCTCGCCCTCGCGCCGCGCCGGATATTTCGCGCGGATGGTCCTGCAGAACCTCGCCGGGTCCTATCTCTTCGCGCGCAAGGCGGACACGAAGACCGTTCGCTGGAGCCGCTACATCGACGACATGGTGCAGAACTCCGACGTGCGCAAGTTCGACGGCATGCTGCGCATGGTGATGGACGGCAGCGACGCGCAGTGCGACGACCTCCGCGCCTACCTCGATGAGCAGCGCCGCAAGGAGCGCCTCGTCTACGGCATGCACAAGTCGCGCGAGGCGCTCGTCACCTGCATCGTGTTCTCGTACAACGGCAACCACGTGCACTTCGTGGACGGCAGCGACGGCGGCTACGCGCTCGCCGCGCGCGGCCTCAAGGAGCAGCTGAAGGCGATCGCGCGCGACGAAAGAGCGCCCAGCTAGCTCCTGACCTTCGCCTTGCGCTTGCGGGCGCCGCCGCGCGCCTTGCGCTCACCCGCGCCGGGCTGCGCGAGGCGTTGCGTCGCTTCCCGCTTGCCCATCGCCCTCACCGCGGCGATCTTCGCGACCTGCTCGCGACGCGGCACGGTCGTGCCCGATTCCCACGCATAAACCGATTGCGCGCTCGCGCCGATCAGCCGGCCGAAGTCGCCGGCGGACAGTCCGAGCCGAGCGCGGTGCGAGCGAAGCCCCTTCGCGACGAAGCGAAACTTGGCCGCGCTGGAATCGTCGTCGTCGGCGGCGGGCTTCTCCGCGCGCGCCGCGCGGCGGGTGAGGAGGGCGACCTGCCGCTGGAGCTCGGCCACCTGGCGCTTCAGCGCCGCGACGTCGCGCCGCCGTTGCGCGGCCGCCTTCTTCGTCGCGAGGTTCTGGGCGCGGCTTTCCTTGCGCGCGACGCGGAGGATCTTCCTCGCGGAATACGTGAGCTATGTTGGGCATTCAGGACCGGGTGCGTTGAAGAGGAAGGCGCATTGTCTTCGATTCCGCGCTTGCGCTCGCGATATCGAGCACGCGCGCCGCACAAGGGAGTTGGTTGCGTACTACAACGATCTCGTTGTCATGACATCGAATGGCGCGGCCGGGCGATCCGGAGGGCGAAAGCGCCCGGGGGTGCCCCGATATGTGCATCTGCACATTGGGCGGGATTCGGTGTATACTCGTGTCCTAGCAATTTGTGTTCCGCATAGCCCCCGATCGCTTCCTGTCGAGCCTCGGCTCGATCCGGCCAGCAATCATCTGGCCCTGTATTCAAGGCGTTACGGACCACTGAACGGCGATATCTCGCACGCGACGGATCGACGGTCGTCGATCCCACCGCCTGATATCGCCGGCACGAGACCTGCCTGGAGCGCCCGACCCCGGGATCGTTCCGTCGCTTTGGCGGGTCCCTGGTTCGAGCCAAGTTCGGGAGTCTCTTCCAGGAAGTCGCGCTTCGATGCGCCGCATTCGCGGGCCGCCGGCCCCATGGGGCGTGACCGCGCGTGACGCCGCTCGCACGTCGGCAACGTTCCCGGCACGTCCGGTCGAACGCCCGCGGCGACTCACTTCTCACGCATTCCAGGAAGGAACGCACGCTACATGGCTAAAGAGGAAATGATCGAAATGGAAGGCGTCGTCGACGAGGTGATGCCGGATACGCGCTTTCGCGTGGGCCTCGAGAACGGCCACAGCATCATCGCTTACGTGTCCGGCAAGATGCGCAAGCACCGCATCCGGATCCTCGCCGGCGACAAGGTGAGCATCGAGCTCACGCCGTACGACCTCAACAAGGGTCGCATCACGTTCCGGCACAAGGACGAACGCGCGGTCGCACCGCCCACCGCGCGCCCGGGCGCCGCTCGCCGTCGCTAATCTTCTTCCCAGGCCCACTCAACCGACTCGAATTGGACCCGATGGACATTCTCGCCTGCCTTAGGAAGTACGGCCAGCGTCTCGACTCCGAGATCGCCAGCGAAGTGAAGATTCCCCTGGCCGACGTGCACTCGGGCTTTGCACGGCTCGCCGAATCGGGCGACGTCATCGCCTGCAAGCTCACGCGCTTCGAGAACGGAATGCCGGTGGACGCGCTCGTCTACCGGGCCTCCGGTTACTTCCCCCCGGCCGCGCCGGGACGCAAACCCAAGTCGGCGACGTCGTAGCCGCCGGCATTCGATACTCAAGGTCTTCATGTCTTTCTCTTCACTCGGGCTTTCCGAGGGCTTGCTTCGCGCGGTCGCCGACCAGGGCTACCGCACTCCCACCGCCATCCAGCAGCACGCGATCCCCATCGTCCTCTCCGGCAGCGACCTCCTCGCGGGCGCGCAGACCGGCACGGGCAAGACCGCCGGGTTCGTGCTGCCGCTCCTCGAGCGGCTGTCGTCGCGGCCGGCCCCTGCCGGATCGCGCAAGTCGCCGCGCGCGCTCATCCTCACCCCCACGCGCGAGCTCGCGGCGCAAGTCGACGCGTCGGTACGCACGTACGGCCGTCACATGCGGATCTCGTCCGTCGCCATCTACGGCGGCGTCGGATTCGGGCCGCAGGTCTCGCAGCTTCGCCGCGGCGTCGACATCATCGTCGCCACGCCCGGACGCCTCATCGATCACCTCGAGCGCAGCAGGCTCGACCTGTCGCGCATCGAGATGTTCGTGCTCGACGAGGCGGATCGCATGCTCGACATGGGCTTCATGCCCGCGATTCGCCGCGTGATCGCGACGCTTCCCAGGCAGCGCCAGAATCTCCTCTTCTCCGCCACGTTCTCCACCGAGATCAAGGCGCTCGCGGGCGGGTTCCTCAACCAGCCGCGGACGATCGAGCTCACGCCGCCCAACTCCACGGTGGACACGATCACGCAGCGCATCCATCCCGTCGAGCGCGCGGACAAGAGCAGGCTCCTCGCGTGGCTCGTGGGTCATCATCGCTGGCGGCAGGTGCTCGTGTTCACCCGCACCAAGCATGGCGCCGACAAGCTCGTGCGCTCGCTCGAGCGCGACGGCATCGAGGCGGTCGCGCTGCACGGCGACAAGAGCCAGGGTGAGCGCAGCCGGGCACTCGCGCGCTTCAAGGGCGGCAGCGTCAACGTGATGGTGGCCACCGACATCGCCGCGCGCGGCATCGACATCAGCGATCTCCCGCACGTCGTCAACTTCGACTTGCCGAACACGCCCGCCGACTACGTGCACCGCATCGGACGCACGGGACGGGCGGGCGCGCAGGGCGAAGCGGTGTCGCTCGTGAGCGGCGACGAGCGCGGCCTCCTGCGCGACATCGAGCGCCTCATCAAGCGGACGATTCCCCAGCACGTGGTCGCGGGCTTCGAGCCGGCGCCGCATTCGTTTGCGCCACCGCGCCCGGCGCCCGCGAAGCCCGCGCTACGTCAAGGGCAGGCCGCGGTCCGCGAGGCCCTCGGCCGCAAGCGGTCGTTCAAGGGCGTTCCGTCGGGCGCTCGCAGGGAAGCGGCGCCCGGCGCGCATCGCGCACGGGCTCGCTGATCCCGCTGTTCGCGGGGCCGCGCGAAAGCCGGTCCCGCGCGATCACCTCCGCGTCGTCACTGCGGTGAGCAGAACCCCACGCCCATCGCGCCGCTGCCTTCGGGGATCCACCCCTCGGCCATCATCGCGTTGCGCGTGTACTCGCTCGTCGTGAACCGGTGGTTGGGCGCGCCGCCCTGGCCGTCGTTGTACAGGCGGTAGACCGGGACGTTGCCTGCAGGGCACTCGCCGTTCGCGGGCAGGTACGTGTAGAAGACGTCGCCCTCGAACACCCACGCCGGGTTCTGCAGCACGGCCTCGCAGCCCAGGCCGCGCGGCGCGTAGAAGTGCGAGCTCTTGTCCCCGAACGCGGTGGAGAAGAAGCGGCACACCGCGGCGCGGTCCCCTTGCGTGGCGTAGACCTTGAACGACTCGCCCGTGCGCTGCCATCCCTTGATGATGCCGGCGTCGAGCTTCGCGATCTCGTCGGCGCTCGACGTGATGAAGTAGTGCGCGAGCGTCGCGTTGTAGTACTCCACGGCGAGCGGCAACGAAGGCGGCGGCGCCGCGCGCTCCGCGATGGTGGTGCGACCCGGACCGGTCATCGTGAATCCGGTGACCTGCACCGCGGCGGCGTTGACCACGGCGAACGCCACGATCTTCGCGGCTTTCACGTTGACCTCCGCGCCTTGCGTCGCGCCGCCCGGGATGCTGGTGCTGCTCGCGATCGTCAGCATCGGGTCGACGTCGATGGCCTCCGCGGAATCGAGGCTGGCGGGAAGGTCGAGCGTGACGTCGAACTCCACCTGGTCCGGTCCCGGCTGGCTTCCGATCTGGCGCGAGTTGCTGCCGCTCGCCGACCATTTCGCCGTCGACGCGTCGACGGCCATCGACGCGTCGATCGTGCCGCTCGTGGTGATCTCGGCGTCGACGTTCGCGTACAGGATGAGCTTGCCGCCCGCGAACGCGGCTCCCGCGGGCGGCGTCAGGACGAGGCTGGGCGTCGACACGACCTTGCCCGTCGCAAGCGCCGGCTGCGTGCCGAACACCGTGAGGTCGCTGCGTACCTCGCCGGTGCTGAGAACGTAGCCCGCGACCTCGCCGCCGGAGCCGTTGACGGTTTTCTTGCTCCGATAGCCCGCGGAGCTCACCGCCTGCGAGTACTGGATCTCGACCGCGCCATTGAGCGTCAGCGCGAGGTCGATCCTCCCTGCCTGCGCCGCCACGGGCAAGCCCACCAGCATCGCCATCGCAAGCTTCTTCATTGCCGTCATTGGATTCTCTTTCGTGGATGTCACGGGCGCCGAGGGAGGCGCTCGGCCTGCAAGTCGATCGCGAGGAGGAACCCGCCCCGCTCGATTCCAGGGAACGGCGGGATGCACATCGCGTGCCAGGCGGGAGGGATCGAATGCCGTCATCGCAAGTCGATCGCGCAAATCGCGTGATGCTATCGCATCGCAGGGGCCCGCCTCAGCGCGCAGTGGGCTGCGACAACGCGAACTCGACGACGTCGTCGAGTGCCATCGCGCGGCCGTCGCGCCACTTTGCTTCCGCTGTTGCGCAATCCGTCATGCCGCGCGCCAGGTATCCCCGATGCCGAACCACCTCCCTCGGAACGAGCGGACACGAGGTGTCCTCGCGAAGGCGCTCGGCGGCGCCGAGCAGCAACATCGCGTCGCCCGGCGGCCCATCAATGTCGATGATGATGTACGCGAGGTCGGCGAGCGCGACCGCGATCCCGCGCAGGTCGCCCAAGTCCCGTCGAATGGATAGGCGCTCCCGATACAGGTCCCGCGCCGCGAGGAAGTTGCCGTCCTCGTGCGCGTCCCTGCCGAGGCCGCCTAACGCCGTCGCGATTCCCATCTGCTCGTTCAAGGTTCGGAAGCTTTTGAGGCTCTCCTCGTGCAGGCCCCGTGCTTCGCGCGTATTTCCCTGCCCGAGCATGGCATCCGCGAGCAGTCCGAGCGTCATCGCGATGCCCCAGGGCTCCGCGATGTCGCGGATGATCGGCAACGCCTCGCTGAAGTGGCCCGCTGCCTTCGCGTAATCGCCCTCGTCCAGCGCGACGAGGCCGAGGTTGTTGTTGGCTGCGACGACTCCGCGACGCTCGTCCAGCGCGCGCCAGATTGCGAGGCTCTCCTCGCCCAGGCGCCTTGCCGCGGAGAACTCCCCCAGCACCCGCAGCGCTCCTGCCGCCGCGTGAAGGCCGTCACCACGGAGGGTTTCGATGGCCTGGTTGCGAGGGTCTGCCAGGAGGACGAGAAGTCGATCGCGCCCTTCGATGAGATATCCGCGAACGGCCCAGAACAGAGAAACGCGCGACGCGAGCCGGAGCCCCCCTCGCGCATCGCCCACCGACGTCGAGGCCCACGCCAACGCGGCGCGCACGTTGTCGTGCTCCCGCTGTATCCGGTCGAGCCAGTCGCGCTGGTGCTCCCCCGGGGGAGACGACTGCGCGAGTTGCACGAAGTACGCGAGGTGCCGTGCCCGCAAGTCGCCTTCCTCGTCCCATTCCCGCAAACGCTCCGCCGCGTACTGCCTCACGGTCTCGAGGAGCGCGTAGCGCGTCTGCCCATCGGCTTCCTCCGCCGACACGAGGCTCTTGTCGACCAGCGAGAGCAGGAGATCGAGGATCTCCTCGTGCGCAAGCGGCGAACCCGCGCATACCGCTTCGGCCCCTGCCAGGTCCCATCCTCCGGCGAACACCGACAGACGCGCGAGCAAGCGCCGCGCCGGAATGTCGAGGAGATCGTAGCTCCAGTCGACGAGCGATCGCAGCGTGCGATGCCGGGACATCGTCGCGCGCGCTCCGCCGGTGAGGAACTGGAGGCGCTGGTCCAGCCGCTTCTCGATCTCCTCCACCGACAGCAGGCGCGTGCGCGCCGCTGCAAGCTCGATGCCGAGCGGAATTCCTTCCAGGCGGCAGCAGAGCGCGGCCAGGGCTGCCGCATTCGCAGCGGTGATCGCGAAGTCGGGACGGACGAGCAACGCACGATCGACGAAGAGCTGGACCGACTCGCGCACGGAGACGGCGATGGGCGTCGCCGCCTGACCAGGCGAAGGTATGATTGGCGGGCGGCACGCGATAGGCCTGCTCACCCGCGACAAACCGCGCCTCGCGGCTGCTCGCCAGCATCTTCACGCCCGGGCAGTGTCGCATCAACGTGTCGGCGAGGCGTGCGCATGCGTCGACCAGGTGCTCGCAATTGTCGAGCACGAGCAGCACCCGCTTCTCCTTGAGATGACCGACGAGCGCGTCCTCCGTGGCCTTGCCCGGAAAATCGCGGACGCCGAGCACGGCGGCCACCGCCTGCGGCACGAGGCTCGCCTCGGACAGCGGCGCGAGCTCGACCACCCACGCGCCATCGGGGAAGCCGTCGAGATTCTCGGCCGCGACCTGCAGGCTCAGGCGCGTCTTGCCGCTGCCCCCAGAGCCGACCATCGTCACGAGCGACGCCTTCGAGAGAAGCGCACCGACATGGGCGAGCACGTCCTGCCTGCCCACGAACGACGTGACCTGCCGCGGCAGATTGTTGCGTTGTATCGTCAGCGACCTGAGCGGAGGGAAGCCGTCCCGGAGGTCAGGATGCGCAAGCTCATGGACGTGCTCGGGCCGCGCGAGGTCCTTGAGCTGGTGAAGTCCGAGGCTGCGAAGCGAGGCACTCTCCGGCAGCGTGTCGCGGCAGAGCTCGTAAGCGGCTTCCGATAGCAGCGTCTGGCCTCCGTGGCCCGTTGCGAGAAGCCGTGCCAGGCGATTGAGAGGCGGGCCGAAATAGTCGCCGTCCCGGTACTCCGCCGCGCCGGAGTGGAGCGCGATTCGCACCCTGATGGCGATGTCGCCCGGCCACGCTTCCGCGGCAAGCGTGGCCTGCATCCGTATCGCGGCGACCACGGCGTCGCCGGCGACGGCGAAAGCGGCGAGCAAACCGTCACCCGCCGACTTGAACACGCGACCGCCGGCGCCTTCGATGCATTCGCGAAGCACGGCATCATGCCGGGCGAGCGCGCAGCGCATCGCCTCCTGGTGGCGCTCCCAAAGTCCGGTGCTGCCTTCGATGTCGGTGAACAGGAAGGTGACGGTGCCGGTGGGGACCGCGAGGGCGGCGCTCATGTCTGGCGTCTTCCAGATGATGAAAGGCGCTTCCGCTCGGAGCGTGTCACGAACCACGACGCGGGTTGCGGGCATCGCCGGCAACGTCGTCGCGCAAGTTGGCATGCGATGAGCGCGTAACGCACGGGGGATGCCGGGTATTCTGCGAGGGAGCGGGTTCTTGCGCAACACAGGTTCGGAAGGCGACGGTTGCTGCGGCATCGATGTCGCTGCGTCCCGCCGCGCCTCTCCGAATCCTTCGGGCCAGGGTCGATCGGAATCTCGATGCGCACGTCGCGACGCGCGTGGCCGTCGCGCGTCATTTCTTGAGTCGTCCCTCGAGCTCGACCCATCGCTCCAGCCGCTGCGCGAGGAGCGCCTCGATCTCCGTCGCCCGCGCGCGGTCCCCGCGAATGACGTCGGCGCCCCGCTTGTAGTAGTCGGCGGTCGTCATCCGCTCGCCGAGCGCCGCCTGCTCGCGCTCGAGCGCGTCGAGCTCGCCCGGCAGGGCGTCGAGCTCCCGCTGCTCCTTGAACGAGAGCTTCGCGGGCCGCGACACGACGCGAGGCGGCTCGATGCGCGCCGGCGTGGCGGGGGCCGTCGCGGGCGCTGCCGGCGCTGCCGGCTCGGGCCGCTGCGCAAGCCAGTCGCTGTAGCCGCCGACGTACTCGCGCCACGTGCCGTCGCCCTCGCTCGCGAGCGTCTGCGTGACCACGTTGTCGAGGAACGTCCGATCGTGGCTCACGACGAGCAGCGTGCCCGCGTACGACTGCAGCGTTTCTTCCAGGATCTCGAGCGACTCGATGTCGAGGTCGTTGGTGGGCTCGTCGAGGACCAGCAGGTTGGCAGGCTGCGCGAAGAGCCGCGCGAGGAGCAATCGATTGCGCTCGCCGCCCGAGAGCGTCTTCACCGGCGCGCTCGCGCGCTGGGGAGGAAAGAGGAAGTCGCCCAGGTACGAGAGCACGTGCTTGCGTCCCGCCGTGGTCTCGATCCACTCCGCGCCGGGACTGACGGTGTCGGCGAGCGTGCGCTCGGGGTCGAGCTGCTCGCGCATCTGGTCGAAGTACGCGATGCGAAGCCTGGTCCCGAGGCGAACGGTGCCGTCGTCGGGCGCGAGGGTACCGAGGATGAGCTTCAGGAGCGTCGACTTGCCCGCGCCGTTCGGGCCGATGACGCCCAGCCGGTCGCCTCGCATGATGCGCAGGTCGAGTCTTCGCACGACGTCGCGATCGCCCCAGCGCTTGCCCACGCCCTCGAGCTCGGCCACGAGCTTGCCGGATCGCTCCGCGGCGTCGAGCGTCATGTTGACGCCGCGCTGGCGCTCGCGCCTCGCGGCGCGCTCGCCGCGCAGAGCCTCCAGCCTGCGAACGCGTCCCATGTCTCGCGTCCTGCGTGCCTCGATGCCCTTGCGTATCCACGCCTCCTCCTGCTTCCAGAACGCGTCGAACTTGCGATGGGCGATCGCCTCGGCCGAGAGCTCGTCCGTCTTGCGCGCTTCATACGCCGCGAAGTTGCCGGGATACGACCGCAGCATCCCGCGATCGAGCTCGACGATGCGCGTCGTCACGCGGTCGAGGAACATGCGGTCGTGCGTGATGACGATCGAGGCCGGCTGCTGTCGAAGGAGCTTTTCGAGGAGCGAGATCCCGTCGAGGTCGAGGTGATTGGTGGGCTCGTCGAGCAGAAGGAGGTCGGGCGAGAGCGCGAATGCGAGCGCCAGCGCGGCGCGCTTGCGCTCGCCGCCGGACGCGCCCGCGGGCGACGCCGCCTCGTCGAGGCCGAATCGATGCAGGTACTCCACGAGTCGCGCCTCGACGCGCCAGCGCTCGCGCTCGTCGTGATCGTGCGAGTGGGAATTCGCATCGAGCCCGCCGCGCAGCGCGAGGCTCTCGCGCAGCGTTGCCGAGGGCGGAAGCTCCGGCTCCTGCTCGACGAGCACGGTGCGCAGCCCATCGCGGCGCTTGACCTGCCCGCCGTCGAGCGCGATCCGGCCATGGATCACCTGCAGGAGCGACGACTTTCCCGTGCCGTTGCGCCCGATGAGCCCGATATGCTCGCGCTCGTCGACGACGAGCGCGGCGCGATCGAGGAGGGGATGGAGGCCGAAGGCGAGCTCGGCGTCCTGGAGCGTCAGGAGCGGCATCGCGCCCATTATCCCAAAGCGCCGGCCGGCCCACTGCCCCGGCGCCGCACCCGGACGCTCGACTACCGACCACCGCGCGGAAATGGGGTCAGACCCCATTACAGGCCTGGCACCATTTCGGCGAAGTCCCGTGCGCGGACCGCCCACGCCTGCGGTCGAGGCTGCCGCAAACGTACGTCAGTCTCCCGAAATAGGGTCAGACCCCATTACAGGACGACCACCGCGCAGAAATGGGGTCAGACCCCATTACAGGCCTGGCACCATTTCGCCGCCGTCTCGCGCGGCCGCGGCAGTGGACGATTGCGCCTTGCGCCGCTACCCGTGCTTCGACTGGAGCCTGTCGGTGAATTTCCGCAGGTCGATCGCGACGCGCGCGTGGGTCCCGCGCCCGATCTCCTCGTCGCCATCCTTGGCCCACACGCGGAACTCGATTGCGCGGCCCGAGGCGCCGGTCACCTCCGCGAACGCCACGACGTGCCGCCCCACGGGCGTGGCGGCCAGGTGCTCGATGTCGACGCGCGTGCCGACGGCGCTCTCGCCGGTCTCGAAGTACGGCTTGATCGCCTCCAGTGCCGCGTTCTCCATCGCCATGATCATCACGGGCGTGGCGAGCACCGGGGGCAGCGTCGCGTCCTTGAACCGGTTGGCGAGGTGCTCGGGCGCGACGGTCATCGCGAACGAGCCGCTTGCGCCTGCTGGAATCGGTCGCATCCGGAAGACTCCTCGTCGTGTCGCCTTCGATGGCGAAGTCGCCATTGTCGCGCTTTCCGCGGCCCCGATCGACGCCGATCGCCGCACCCACTCGCGCCGTACCCCGCGCGGAGAGCACGCCCGACGCGGTAAACTTCCAGCATGATCATCGACGTCCACGGCCACTACACCACCGCTCCCAGGGCCCTCGAGGACTGGCGCCAGCGACAGGTCGCCGCGATCGGCCACGCCGGCGCGGCCCCCAAGCCCTCCGACCTGCGCATCAGCGACGACGAGCTCCGCGAGTCGATCGAGGCGAACCAGCTCCGGCTCATGCGCGAGCGCGGCCTCGACCT
>JBGAIS010000066.1:0-20727 GCA_044225355.1 Casimicrobiaceae bacterium
GTGGATGCGCACCTCGCGACGATGCGCGAGGGCGCGGGCGCGTACGGCGCGATCCGCGATGGCGCCGTCGCCATCCGCGGCGACGCCATCGCCTGGGCCGGGCCTCGCGCCGAGCTGCCTTCGGGCCTCGCCGCCGCGCAGACGCTCTCCTGCGCCGGCGATTGGCTCACGCCCGGCCTCGTCGATTGCCACACGCACCTCGTGTACGCGGGCAACCGCGCGACCGAGTTCGAGCGCAGGGCGCAAGGGGTCACCTATGCGCAGATCTCGAAGGAGGGCGGCGGCATCGCGTCGACGGTGCGCGCGACGCGTGCCGCGACCGAGGCGGAGCTCGCCGCGCAGAGCAGGCCGCGGCTCGCGGCGCTCGCAAGCGAAGGCGTCACGACGGTCGAGATCAAGTCGGGCTACGGCCTCGACACGGCCAGCGAGGCCAAGCAGCTCCGCGTCGCGCGCGAGCTTGGCGCGGAGCTGGGGATCGCGGTGCGCGCCACGCTGCTCGCCGCTCATGCGTTGCCGCCGGAGTTCGCCGGGCGCGCCGACGACTACATCGACTACGTGTGCCGCGACACCATCCCCGCCATCGCCCGCGAGGGCCTGGCCGACGCGGTGGACGCTTTCTGCGAGACGATCGGCTTCACGTACGCGCAGACGCATCGCGTGTTCGAGGCCGCGCGCGCGCACGGCCTGCGCGTCAAGCTGCACGCGGACCAGCTCTCCGATACCGACGGCGCCCGCCTCGCGGCATCGCAGTCGGCGCTCTCCGCCGACCACCTCGAGTACACGAGCGCCGCGGGCGTGGAGGCGATGGCGACGTCGGGGACCGTCGCCGTGCTGCTGCCCGGCGCGTTCTACGCACTTCGCGAGACCCGCCTTCCGCCCGTCGCCGCGTTCCGCGCCGCCGGCGTTCCGATGGCGATCTCGACCGACTGCAATCCCGGCACGTCGCCTGCCACGTCGCTCGTCCTCATGATGAACATGGCGTGCACGCTGTTCGGATTCACGCCGGAGGAGGCGCTGGCCGGCACGACCGTCCACGCCGCGCGCGCGCTCGGGTTGGACGATCGCGGTGCGATCGCCGCCGGGCTTCGCGCCGATCTTGCACGCTGGAGCGTCGCGACGCCCGCGGAGCTCTCCTATCGTATCGGCGGCAACGCGAGCGCGGGCGTGGTGCGCGCGGGGCGCGTCGCTTACTGGAGCTCGTGACGTGCCTCTCTTCGACCTCACGCGTGGCGACAGCGCGCTCATCGTCAACGTCCCGCACGCGGGAACGCTCGTGCCGGATTCGCTCGGCGCGCGCCTCACGCCCGCCGCGCGCGCGATGCCCGACACCGACTGGCACGTCGAGAAGCTCTACGATTTCGCGGCGCGCGAAGGCGCGACGCTCATGGTCGCGACGCAGTCGCGTTACGTCGTCGACCTCAATCGCGACCCGTCGGGCGCGGTGCTCTATGCCGGCGCGGACAATACGGAGCTGTGTCCCACGCGCACGTTCTGCGACGAGCCCATCTACGGCTCCATCGTACCTTCGCGGGAAGAGGTGGCGCAGCGCACCGCCACGCATTTCCTGCCGTACCACGACGCGCTCGCCGCCGAGATCGCGCGAGTGAAGGACCGGCACGGCTACGCCATCCTGCTCGACGGTCACTTCCATCTCGAAGCGAGGCGCCGCGGCTTCTTCGCGGGCCGTGCTCGACTTGAACCTCGGCACCGCGTGCGGCGCGAGCTGCGCGCCCGCCCTCGAGGCGACGGCGGTATCGGTTCTCGAGCGCGCGGAAGGCTTCTCGCACGTCGTCAACGGCCGGTTCAAGGGCGGGTGGATCACGCGCCACTACGGCCGTCCGCACGATCGCGTGCACGCGCTGCAGCTCGAGATGGCGCTTCGCTGCTACATGGAGGAGACGGCGCCGTACGCGTGGGATCCCGATCGCGCGCGGCCCCTGGTCGACGTGCTGCGACGACTCGTCGCGCGGCTCGGCGAGTGGCGGCCCGCCGCATGATCCGCATCTACGTCGCGCGCCAGCGGTATGACGCATGGCTCGTCGCCGACCGCCTGCAGCAGGTCGGCATCCGGGCGCACGTCTTCAATCAGCACGCGTCGAGCATCGTCGGCGACGTGCCCCCGGACGTCGCGCAGCCGCAGGTGTGGCTCGAGCGCGAGAGCGATCGCGAGCGCGCGCAGGCGGTGCTGCGCGAGATCGAGGACGCGGGGCGCGCGGGCGGCGAGCGCCCCTGCCGCGAGTGCGGCGAGGCGTCGCCGTCGAACTTCGACCTCTGCTGGAACTGCGGCCGCGCGCTATAGCGGCGAGCACATCGTGACGCTGTCGGCGCCGTCGCCTTCGGCGAGCCAGCCGCGTGCCACCATCTGCCACTTCACCGCGGCATCGGTAGTGTAGCGGTGGTTGGTGTTCGGCCGGTTGCTGAAGAG
The DNA here is from genome assembly GCA_044225355.1 of Casimicrobiaceae bacterium. Classification (GTDB taxonomy): domain Bacteria; phylum Pseudomonadota; class Gammaproteobacteria; order Burkholderiales; family Casimicrobiaceae; genus VBCG01. Next base: position 2,426 of record JBGAIS010000066.1, read on the forward strand.
GCGATACACCGGCACCGAGCCCTGCGGGCACGCGCCCGCGACGGGCATCGGCAAGTACATCACCGAGAGGGACTCGAGCGCATACGCGGCGTTCGCAGGGCCGGGATTGCATTCCGCGCCGTTGCGGCCGAGGAAGTGCGACTCGCCGAGGCTCGGCGGAATGTAGTAGCGGCACACGGGCATCGATCCGGGCTGCTGCGTGGGGAACACGCGCATCGTGCGACCGGTGCGCCACCAGCCGCGTATCTGGCCGGCGTCGAGCTTCGCGATCTCATCGGCGAGCGAGGTGACGAAGTAGTCCTCGAGCTCATCGTTGAAGTACTCGATCGCCTCGACCGCCGCCACGGCCGCGGGCTCGCCGCGATCCGGCAGGATCGTGATCTCGACGGTGTCGATGGGCGTGGTGCCCTGGGCGTTCCAGGCGATGGCGGCGCGGCCGTCGGTGATGCGGTCCGAATACGCGAAACCGTACGCGTCGGTGAAGGGGTAGATCACCTCGGCGTAGCGATTGTAGTAGTCGTGGTCCGGCTGCAGGTAGCCGAAGTAATAGTCGTACACGGAGCCGGGCGAGCTTCCGCGCAGCGTGCTGCCGAGGCTCCACCAGTCCTGCGAGCGGAACGTGCCCACCTTCGTGCCCGCCGCATACGTGTTGCCGTTGATCGTGATGGATTGCGGCAGGGTCTTGTCGCTTCCGACGGTGCCTACGTTCATGCCCGCCAGGAGATCGCCCTCGGCCCACGTGAGGATGTTGTTCTGCGGCCCGCCGCCGTACGGGTTCGTCTGCGTGTACGCGGCCGGCACCGCGCTGCCTTGCGGATAGAACTTGTAGAGGTAGTTCGCGTTGGCGCCGACCACGCCGCTCGGGTCGAGCAGGAACGCGCGCGGATTCGCGAAGCCCGGCTGCACGGTCATGTACTGCGGCAGCCCGCCGTAGGGAATCTTGATCTCGACGGTGTACGTGCCGGGGCCGGTGCCGGAGGTGACCGTCGCGGTTCCCGAGATCGTGACGAAACCCGTGAACGCGATCGTGTAGGGCCCGGTGCCTGCGCCGGAGCCGGGCACCGTGTAGGTCACGGTCATCTGCTCGGTGGGATTGAACGTCGCCGTGAGGTTATACGTCGCGGGCGACTGCAAAGTCGTGCTGAACGGCGGCACGCCCGCGAAGCTGCCCTGGATGCTCGTGGTCCCGGTGTACGGCGCGTGCGCGCGGCCGTCCATGCGCCGCAGGTAGGTGTCGTACGTCGTCCACTGGTAATTCTCGGGGATCTGCGCGTTGTTGGCCGCGACGACCGGATCGCCGCCGAAGGGCGCGACGATGTTGTCGTTGGCCAGCACGCGAATGAAGTCGCCGGTCGAGCCGATGGGCGAGTTCCTGTAGCCGCCCGAGGTGGAGGTGCCTTGCGAGTTGGCGTTGATGACGAGGTACGGGCTGTTGCCGGCGATCTTGGCGAGCGGCGGCGAGGCGCCCGCGGGCGTCGCCGGCGTCCCGGCCTTCGCGTTGGCGGCCACGGCCCCGAGGGCGTCGTAGACGGGCTTGCCGAGGCTGCCCTTGAGCCGCTGCGTGGTAGTCGACGGGCTCGCGGACGCGAACGCCTTCACTTCGAAGGGAATCGAGAACGCGTCGACGGCCGTGATGTCTAGGTTGTCGGTGGTGCTGCCCATGATGTAGGCCTCGACCTTGTCGTAGCGGAGCGGGAAGTTCGGGTCGTTGAAGTTCGCCATCGGCGGCGTGTAGCCCGGCCCCGTGAACGCCCACGACGCGCCGCCGTACGTGAACCACATGCGGCCGCCGCCCATCGTGAAGTTGTCGACCTGGTAGACGAGCGGCTCCACCGCGTTGAACGTCGACAGGTCGTAGCCCGCGGCGTTCGAGCCGTAGTCCGACGGCGCGATGCTGATGCCGTTGCTCGTCCCGGAGAGGCCGCTGGTGCCGGTCCACATGACCCACACCTGCTTGCCGCTGTAATTGCGGATCTTGAGCGTCACCGCCGCGTCGGCGGCGCTCGCGAGGCCCAGCGCCGACGCGAGGGCGACGGCAACGATGCGTGAAGTGGACAAGACAGCCCCTGGTTGAACGATACCAGGACCGTGCAATGCCCGTGCCAGGCCGATGAAGGCATTCCCTTGCCGCTCCAGCGGCGGGAGCGCGGGGGCACCGGCGCCCGGCCGTGGGCCGTCTCCGTGGACGCCTTCCTGCGGACGTTCCCTACGGCGCGGCCCACCAGTAGCGGGTCAGGTGAAAGAAGATGGGGGCCGCGAACACGACGGAGTCGAGGCGGTCGAGCATGCCGCCGTGGCCCTCGATCATGTGCCCCCAGTCCTTCACGCCGCGATCGCGCTTGATGGCCGACATCACGAGCCCGCCGAAGAAGCCCATGACGTTGATCGCCAGGGCCATGAGCGCGGCCTGCCACGGGTTGAATGGCGTGATCCACCAGAGCGCGGCACCGAGCGCGGTCGCGGAGAGCACGCCGCCCAGCAGGCCCTCGACGGTCTTCGAAGGCGACACTTCGGGCGCGATCTTGCGCTTGCCGAAGAGCTTGCCCCACACGTACTGCAGCACGTCGCTCGACTGCACCACGATGACGAGAAACGCGATGAGAAGGAGGTCGCGGTCCTCGTAGCCCGGGATGGCGAGCGTAAGGAGCGCGGGCACGTGCGAGATGCAGAACACGCACACGAGCAGGCCCCACTGCATCTTGGCCGTGCGCTCGAGGAAGCGCTTGGTGTCGCCGCCGATCACCACGAGGATGGGCAGGAGCAGGAAGACGTAGACCGGGATGAAGATCGAGTACAACCCGTACCAGCCGATGTAGACGAGCATGTACTGCACCGGCAGCACGAAGAAGAACGCGGCGGCGAGCGCCATGTAGTCGGCCGAGCGCGTGTACGTGAGCGTCAGGAACTCGCGCAGCGCGAAGAACGAGATGAACGCGAACAGCAGGATCACGCCCGGGCGTCCGAAAACGAACGCGATGCTGATCACGATCACCATCACCCACCACGCCTTGATGCGGGCGTTGAGGTTGTCGATGGTGGAGTGGGGCTGGCCCTTGGCCATCCACGTCTTGAGCGCCCAGCCCGTGGCGGACGCGACGAGCAGCACGAGCCCGATGCCCACGAAGAGCGAGTAGGTGACCTGGAGGGGCGTCATGCTTCGGGCGGACGGAGGGCGAGGAGGGCATCGCGCGTCCGCGTCACGAACGCATCGCGCTCCTCGCCCGGGGCGAGCGTGAACGGCGCGCCGACGGTGAGCGTGCACAGGAGCGGCACCGGCAGGAGCTTGCCCTTCGGCATCACGCGTCGCGCGTTCTCGATCCACACGGGGACGAACTCGACGTCGGGGCATGCCTGCGCCAGGTGGTAGATGCCGCTCTTGAAAGGCAGGAGCGTCTCCTCGGTCGTGTTGCGGGTGCCTTCCGGGAACACGATGAGCGAGTCGCCGTGGTCGACCACGTCGGCCATCTGCCGGATGGGGTCGTCCTTGCGCGTCTGCGGATTGCGATCGATGAGCACGGCGCGGATGACGCGCTGCGCGACGTACGTGCGGAGCTTGCCCTTGAGCCAGTAGTCGGACCCGGCGACGGGGCGGGTGCGTTCGCGCAGGTCGTCCGGAAGGCAGGCCCAGATGAGCGCGAAGTCGCCGTGGCTGTTGTGATTCGCGAAGTAGACGCGCGGCGTGGCCGCGGGCGCGCAGCCCGTCCACAGGATGCGGGCGCCGGTCAGCGCTTTGGTGAACACGCACAGCGCGAGCGCGCTGATCCCCTCGAGGGTAGGCAAGTGGTTATGACGGCCTTGCTTCTAATGAAGAGCGATGGTGCCTGCTGCGAGCACGAAGAGCAATCCCTGCAGGACGGTGAGCCAGCCCAGGCTCTTCATGAGTTTCAGCGCGCCGCGGCAGCGCGTGTCCCAGTCGCGGCCTTCCTTGTTCGCGGGCAGCATCCCCACGCCGCGCAGCGCGCGGTCGAGGTGCTCGGTCCGGAAGCCGGACTTCTGCACCGCGCCGACGAGCTCGGCGAAGACCGCGCCGTCGAATCGCACGCGCACCGCCATCCACTTCGCGAACAGTCCGACGAGCACCTGCGCCGCGAGGAACGCGAGCGCCAGGAGCGCGACCGGATGCCACAGCGCGATGCCGATCGCCGCCGCGGCGATGAGCGTGAGGCCGGTCGAGAGGACGTCGAACGTGCTGACGGCCTGCAGCGCGTCGGCGGTGAGTCGCAAGCGCCACGCGAGCGCCTCGTCGATCGTGTCGGAGAGTGTCATGGCGATCGCAGCGCGGCGGTGTGCGCGTCGTTGATGACGATGTCCCGTCGCGCGGCGCGGAGCAGCGAGACGGCGGCCTCGACGGAGCTCGCGCGTCCCGTCGCGAGCAGCCACTTCGCGATGGCGCACGCGCTGCGTGAGTAGCCGAGCGCGCAGCACACGAGGACGGGACCTTTCGCGCGCTGCGCCTCGATGGCGCGCGCCGCCGCTTCGAGCGCCGGGGCCTCCGGCGCTACGAGGTCGAGCATGGGGATGGCGACGCGTGACGCGCCCGCGAGCGGCAGGTGCGTCTCGGCCGCGACGTCGACCACCGCGGCGAAGGGCGCCATGTCGCGCGCGGCGGGCAGGCGGCCGATCCACACGCCGTCGGCCACGGCCACGGGCTGCGGGGCACGGCGGGTCCACAGGCGGGAGTTTACCCACGCGCCCGCGAGATAGGGCGCGAGGAGCCAGCGCGCGGCGAGGCTCAGCCGGCCGTGGGCGTCCTTCTGGAAGCCCGCGGGGCCCACGCCCGCGTAGAACGTCGCGACCATCGCGAGCGAGAGTGCGGGCCAGGCGAGCCCCCATGCCGCGCCGCCGGCGTAACGGGCGACGGTGAGGCACGCGAGCGCACCGGCCGCGTACGCGAGCGCCAGGCGGTGACGCGCAGGGTCAGCCGGGTACCGCCACGCGGAAGCCGGCGCCGCGACGCCCGCGTCCCGCATGGGCCACAGCCAGACGCAGAGCCAGCCCAGCGCGAAGCCCGTCGGCAGGTCGATGAAATGGTGCTGATAGGTGGTCAGCACGGAGGCTCCGATCATCACGAACCATACGTCGAGCAAGATGCGCGCCAAGCCCCCCGCCGCGAGCTTTCGCGCGTAAAGCGTCCACAGGATGACCGCGAGCGCGATGTGCAGCGACGGCGCCTGGTTGAAGGGGAGGTCGAATCCCGCCAGCAGGTCGAACAGCACGCCGAACGGCCCTTCCGCCGGCGGGCGGTCGAACGAGAAGCGCAGCGGCAGTGCCAGGAAGCATGCGACCGCGACGACCTGCGCGGTGAGGAGTCGCTTCGCATGCGCGTCGAGCTCCGCGCGCGTCGCGCACACGAAGAGCGAGAGCCCGTAGAGCGCGTCGATCGACCAGTAGGGCACGATCGTCCACGGCCAGAACGGGATCGCGCGTTCCCACGCGAACGCGATCGCCGGCACGCTTGCGCGCCCCGCGGCGAACCCGTTGGCGAGCCCGTAGGAGAGGAAGAAGAAAGGGCCGAGGAAGAGGAGCCAAGCCGCGGCGCGGCGCCACGGGCGCGGCTGCGGCGTCATCGCGCGATGCGGCGCGCGAGCGAGACCGTGAAGATGCCCCAGCGATCGATGCGCTGCTCGATCTTGCGGAAGCCGGCCGCGAGCACGACCTGGTCGAGCTCGGCCTGCGTGCGCCTGCGCATCACCCACGCGCCGCCGCGATGGCTCGTGAGCCCGCGCGCGATGAGCTCGAGCTGCGGATGCCACGGCTGGCCCGTGTAGACGAGCAGGCCGTCGTCGGCGATGGCGTCGGCGAGGCCGCCCAGCGACTCGCGCAGCATTGCATTGTCGGCGAAGAGCTCGAAGAGCCCCGACACGATGGCGATGGTGGGCGCGGGCGCGATGCGCGCAAGGCTCGCGCGATCGAATGCGTCGCCCTGCTCGAAGGAGGCGATGGCTTCGAGCCTTCGGCCCTGGATGAGCGCGCGTCCCTGCTCGACGTTGCGAGCGTCGTAATCGCGCAGGAGGATCGAGTCCGGCGGGGTCGAGCTCGCGATGGCATCGAGCACGTACCGCCCGTGCCCCGCCTCGATGTCGACGATGCGCACGGGCGCGCCCGCGGCGCGTCGATCCTCGATCGCGATGCGCAGGAGCTCCTCGACGTGGAGCTTGCGCTGCCGGATGCCGGTCCACCCGATCGCGTCGAGGTAGTTGCGGTCGATGATCCGGCCGAGCGGCGTGCGGCCCGAGGCGACGTTGCGATACACGTAGTCGAGCGTGCTGCCCGAGTCGAAGCCCGTCTCTCGCCCGAGGCGCACGCCGTCCGAGAGCGTGGCGCCGAAGCGCAGTCCCGCGCGCGTGGCGGCCCAGTACAGCCCGCGCGGCGAGAGCGCGGGCAAAGGTGCGGCGAGCGCGTCGGATTCCTCGCGCGTGAAGCCCGCGAGGTCGGCGTCGGTGAGGTCGGCGGTGGCCGGCGGCTGCGCGAAGCGGCGGAGGATGAACGAGCGCATGCGCGCGACCGCCGTCGCGCGATCGCGCTCGCCGAGCGTGTCGTGATAGAAGCCGTGCAGGACGTGGCGCTCCTTGACGGACGAGCCCAGGCGATCGAAGAAGCGATGCTGGGGTCCGTGGTGCACGACCCAGTCGGCGCCCGAGACCAGGAGCTGCGTCGGCACGACGATGGCGGGCGCGTCCTCGACCAGGCGCTCGGAGACGTCGTAGAGGTCGAGCAGCACCCGCACGGAGATCGAGCGCGCGATCAGCGGGTCGGCGTCGTAGCTCGCCATGCGCGCGGCATCGCGCGTCAGGAACTTCGCCTTCACGTAGCTCTTGACGAAGAAGTTGCCGCGAAGCCGGTACATGAGCGCGAGCGCCGGTCGCGCGAGCGGCACGTACAGCTTCACCTTGAACGCGGGCGAGGCGAGGACGAGGCAGCGAAGGCGAGGCGCGTAGTCGTGCACCCACGCCGCCGCGAGCACGGCGCCCACGCTCTGCGCGACGATGCCGATGTCCTCGACCGCGATGCCGTGCGCGTCGCGGATGTGGTCGACGAACGTCTGGATGTCCCGCACGCACGCGGCGATGCCGGGCGCGTCGCCGCGCTCGCCGGGCGAGCGGCCGTGCCCGCGCGCGTCCCACGCGAAGACATCGAACTCGGGAAGGCGGAGCTCGTCGACGAGATGCGCCATGCGTCCCGAATGCTCGTGACCGCGATGGAACATCACGACCGCGCCGCGCGCGGGGCCCTCCGGCGCGGGCCAGTAGCGGTAGAAGAGCTCGACCCCGTCGTGCGTGCGGAACGTGCGCTCGCAAGCCTCGCGCGCGAGCAGGGAGATGGGCGCGCTGTCGTTCATGGCGTCGCGTTTTCCGCGAGTCCGTTGCGCACGCGATTGACGATGGTGACGACGAGCGCCAGCGCGAGCAGGGGCATCGCATAGCCGACCCATGCGGGCACGCTCGCGGTCGCGCCGACCCAGAGCCCGAGCGCGCCGAAGACGAACGCGCGATCACTCTTGCCCATGGGGCCATCGTAGCGCCGCGACGCGCCGACCATCGTGCCGAGCACGCCCGCGTACTCGGAGATCACCGCGAGCACGATCACGAGCGCGGTCCAGAGGGGCGAGAACGGTGCCATCAGCGCGAACGGCGCGTACAGCGCGGTGTCCGACACGACGTCGGTGAGCTCGTTGAGGTAAGCGCCGAGGCGGCTCTTCTGCCCGAACTCGCGCGCGAGCATGCCGTCGATGGCGTTGAAGGCCATGCGCAGAAACATCCACAGCGGGATGAGCAGGAACGGCCAGCGATCGGGCGCGCGCCACGCGACGAACGCGCCCAGCGCCAGCGATACGACGCATGCCGCGAGGGTGACCTGGTTGGCGGTCACGCCGGCGCGCGCGAGCGACGTCGTGAGCGGACGCAGGAGCGCCTGGAAGCGGGGCTTGAGCCCGTAGATCGACACGTTGCCGCGGCGATAGTCAGGCGGGTTGTCGAGGGTGCGCGCGCCTTCGCGACGCCTTCCTCGGGAGTAGAGCGTGCCCTCGGGCTCGCGCGGCGCGTCGTCGACCCCCTTGCGCCTGCGCGCGATCGCCCACCATGCGCCTACACCGCCCGCGAGCAGGACGAAGGGCCCGAACCACAGGAGCCACGTGCTGCGCTTGACCGGCGGGTCGTAGAGGACGAAGTCGCCGTAGCGCGCGACGAGGAAATCCTTGATCTCGGCGTCGCTCTTGCCCGAGACCGCGAGCGCGCGCACCTCGCGGCGCAGGTCCTCGGCGAGCCCCGCGCTCGAGTCGGCGAGCGACTGGTTCTGGCAGACGAGGCAGCGGAGCTCCTCCTCGAGCTTCTTCAAGCGCGCGTCGAGTGCCGCGTCCGTCTGCGCAACGGCAGCGGTCGCCGCGAAGACAAGCACGCACGCGAGGTGCTTCATGCCTTCTGCAGCTCGCGCACGAGGGGAAGGATCTTCTTCTCCAGCACCTCGACGGTGATGGGGCCGATCTGCTTGAAGCGGATGGTGCCGGCCTTATCGACGACGAACGTCTCCGGAACGCCGTACACGCCCCAGTCGATGCCCACGCGGCCGTCGGCGTCGACGATCGACAGCTTGTAAGGATCGCCGTTCTGGCTGAGCCACGCGAGGCCCGCGGCGTTCTTGTCCTTGTAGTTGAGGCCGATGACGGGCACGACGTTGGCCTTGGCGAGCTCGACCAGCAGCGGATGCTCGTCGCGGCACGACACGCACCACGAGGCCCACACGTTGAGGAGCCATACCTGGCCCTTCATGTCTGCGGGCGTGAGCTTCTTCGAGGGATCCTGCAGCTGCGCGAGCTCGAACGCCGGCGCGGCCTTGCCGATGAGCGGCGAGGGCACCTCTCGCGGATCGCGCCCGAGGCCCGCATACAGCAACACCACGATCGCGACGAAGACGACGGCGGGATGAAGTCGAAGCGACTTCATGGCGTGTCCCTTGGGGCGACGGCTACGCTGCCGCGCCCACGAGCGAGGCGATCTTCTGCTTCACGGCCAGGCGATAGCGCCGGTCGCTCATGGCGCAGAAGCCGCCCAGCGCCATCAGGAAGCAGCCGAGCCAGATCCAGTCGACGAGCGGCTTGATGTACACGCGGAGCGCCCACGCGCCGTCGATACCCTTGTCCGACACGGGTTCTCCGAGCGAGACGTAGCGATCGCCGAAGAGCCCCGCGTCGATGGCCGCCTCGGTCATGGGCTGGCCGCTCGCGTTGTAGATGCGCTTTTCCGGCCGCAGCGTGTCGAGCAGCGTGCCGTTGCGGCGCATCTCCACCACGCCGGCCACGCCCTCGTAGTTCGGTCCCCTGACGGGCACCACGCCCTGGAACGTGAAGTCGTACCCGCCTACCTTCACGACCTGGCCCTTGTCCATGGTCACGTTCTGCTCGATGCCGTAACCCTTCACCATCGTGACGCCGGCAATGAACACCGCCACGCCCATGTGCGCGATGACCATGCCGTACCACGCGGCGGAGTTCGCCGCGAGCTTGCCCGCGAGGCCGGCCTGCGGAGCGTGACGGAATCGCTGCACGACGAGCGCGATCGTCCCGCCGGCGATCCACGTCGCGAGGAAGAGGCCGACCGCGACGAGCGGCGTCCACGTTCCCATCACGAAGGGCAGCACGGCGGCCGTCACGATGGCCACCGCGAGCGCCCAGCGCAGTCGCGTCCACAGGTCGGGCAGCGTCGCCCGGCGCCAGCTCGCGACGGGACCGACGGCGATGAGGAACGCGAGAGGCGCGGTGAGCGCCATGAAGACCGAGTCGAAGTACGGCGGGCCGACGGAAATCTTTCCCGCGCCCAGCGCGTCGACGACGAGGGGATAGAGCGTGCCGAGGAGCACGCTCGCGCACGCGACGACGAGCAGGATATTGTTGGCGAGGAGGAGCGATTCGCGCGACACGGGCGCGAATCCCGCGCCGCCGCCCACCGCGCCCGCGCGGAACGCGTACAACGCGAGCGATCCTCCGACCACCACCGCGAGGAACGCGAGGATGAACACGCCGCGCGTCGGATCGGTCGCGAACGCGTGCACCGACGTGAGCACACCCGAGCGCACGAGGAACGTGCCGAGGAGCGAGAGCGAGAACGCGACGATCGCGAGCAGCACCGTCCAGCTCTTGAACGTGCCTCGCTTCTCCGTCACCGCGAGCGAGTGCAGGAGGGCCGTGCCGACGAGCCACGGCATGAACGAGGCATTCTCCACCGGATCCCAGAACCACCACCCGCCCCAGCCGAGCTCGTAGTAGGCCCACCAGCTCCCGAGCGCGATGCCGATGGTGAGGAAGGACCACGCGGCCGTGGTCCACGGACGCGACCAGCGCGCCCACGTCGCGTCGAGCTTGCCCGCGAGGAGCGCCGCGATCGAGAACGCGAAGGCCACCGAGAAGCCGACGTAGCCCATGTAGAGCATCGGCGGATGGATGACCATCCCTGGGTCCTGCAGGAGCGGGTTGAGGTCGCGGCCCTCGGGCGCGGCCGGCACGAGCCGCAGGAACGGGTTCGACGTGAAGAGCATGAAGAGCAGGAAGCCGACGCCGACGAGTCCCATGACCGCGAGCACGCGCGCGAGGAGGGGCGCCGGGAGATTGCCCGAGCGGAGCGTCACCGCGAACGCCCAGCCGGTGAGCATAAGCACCCAAAGCAGCAGTGATCCCTCGTGCGAGCCCCACGTCGCGGCGACGCGATAGTGCAGCGGAAGCTGGGTGTTCGAATGCGTCGCGACGAGCTCGACCGAGAAGTCGTTGGTGGCGAAGCTCCACGCGAGGCACGCGAACGCGATGACGACGAGCGCGAACTGCGCGCGCGCGGCGGGACGCGCGAGCGCCATCAGCGCGGGATCGCGCCGGTGCGCGCCGTAGAGAGGAAGCGTGCCCTGTGCGATGGCCACGAGGAGCGCCACGATCAGCGCGAAGTGTCCGATCTCGGGGATCACGGCTTGTCCTTGAGGGTGGGCATGCTCATCGACTTGTGGTTCCTGGCGGCTTCCATCGCGGCGGCGGCCTCGGGCGGCATGTAGTTCTCGTCGTGCTTCGCGAGCACCTCGGTGGCGCGGAACGTGCCGTCGGGGCCGAGCGAGCCTTGCGCGACCACGCCCTTGCCCTCCTTGAAGAGGTCGGGCAGGAGGCCGCTGTAGACGACCGGCACGCGCTGCGCGGTGTCGGTGACGACGAAGCTCACGTCGACGGAGTTGGGGATGCGCTTCAGGCTCCCGGACTCGACCATGCCGCCGATGCGGAACGGCCGGCCCTGCGGCGCCTCCTTCATCGCCACCTGCGTCGGGGTGAAGAAGAACACGAGGTTCGACTGGAACGCGTTGAGGACGAGCGCCGCCGCCACACCCAGCACGGCCACGCCGAGGCCGATCCATGCGAGCCTGCGATGGCGGGGCTTCATGGCGTGCCCGATGCGTCGTCGGCGACGAGGCGCGCCGCGGCGCGCGCGCGGGCGCGCAGGTTCGCGACCTCGATCACGATGCAAAGCGCCGTGACGCCGTAGGCTCCACGTAGAAGCCGTAGCCGTTCATCGCGAGAAAGTCCATCGTGCCCTCGAGAAAATGGGGTCAGACCCCTTTTCCGCTCGCCCCCATCCGGGGTCTGACCCCATTTTCGATCCACGCCGATCCGCGCTCGCGCTCAAGGATGATCGCGCACGCGCCAGAGGGCGGCCGCGATGCAATAGAACCACGCCGCGAGCGACATGACGAGCATCCCCGCCAGCATGACGGGATCGATCTTCGGCGCTGAGGTAGGCGTGATCGACGAGCCCCTGGTGCAGCGTGTTCCACCAGGTGACCGAGTAATAGATGATGGGAATGTTGATGGCGCCCACGATGGCGAGCACGCCGCACGCGCGGTCGGCGCGCCGCGGGTCCTCGATGGCGTTGCGAAGCGCGATGATCCCGAAGTAGAGGAACAGGAGCACGAGCTCGGACGTCATGCGGGCGTCCCACGCCCAATACGTGCCCCACGTGGGCCGGCCCCAGAACGCGCCGGTCCAGAGCGCGATGAACGTCATCCATGCGCCGGTGGGCGCGAGGGCCTGCGCCATCATCGCCGACAATCGCGTGTTGAACGACGCGCGATCACGCTCCAGCCCGCCATCACGAGGTACACGAACATTGACATCCACGCCGCGGGCACGTGGATGTAGATGATGCGGTACGCCTCGCTCTGCTGGAAGTCGGTGGGCGCCATCGCGAGCCCGATCCACACGCCCGCCGCCGCGAGGATCGCGGCCGCGCCCGCGAACCACGGCGCCCATCGCCCGGCGAGGCCGTAGAACGGGGCGGGCGAGGAGGCGGTAGAGGCTCATCGCTGGCTAGGCCTGTTCGCGCCTAATCGAGCGCGATGCGCAGGGCCGCCGCGGCGGCGAAGCGCGCCGACGAGCGCCACCAAGAGCCCCGCGGCCAGGAGCGACAGCCCGGGCGTGACCGAAAGGCCCGCGCGCCACGCGTCGGCGGCGCGCGCACCGAAGATCAGCACCGGCACGAAGAGCGGAAGCACCAGCAGCGCGAGGAGGCTGCCGCCGCCGCGGATGCCGAGCGTCAACGCGGCGCCGATCGCGCCGACGAGAGAGAGCACGGGCGTGCCGATCAGGGCGACACCGCGACGACGCCCAGCACCGCCGGCTCGAGCGCGTACTGCAGGCCCGAGCGCGGACGACGAGCGGCAAGCCGGTCGACAGCCAGTGCGCGAGGATCTTGCCCCCGGCGAGCGCCGGCAGCGGATACGGCGACAGCGCGATCTGCTCGAGCGTGCCGTCGGCGAAGTCGGAGGCGAAGAGGCGCGGCAGCGACAGGAGGCAGGCCAGGAGCGCCGCGACCCACAGCACGCCCGGCCCCATCGCCGTCAGCAGCGCGGGGGAGGGCGACGACGCGAGGGGAAAGAGGCTCACCACGATCACGTAGAACGAAAGCTGCACCGCGAGTTCCGCCCGCGAGCGAAGCGCGATCCGCAGGTCGCGAGCCACGGCCCATCGCATGGCGGCGATCACGCCGTAGTCGCGCTCGGCGCCGGCAACTTGGGCCGCCGGGCTCATCGCGACGGCACCAGCGCGAGCGAGTCGACGAGCTCCCCCGGCAGGTCGAGCGGCTGGTGAGTGGCGGCGACCACCGTCCCGCCGTCGCGAAGGCGCTGCGAGAGGAGGCGTGCAAGCGTCGACAGCCCCGCGGTGTCGAGCGCGGTGGCCGGCTCGTCCAGGATCCACAGGGGGCGGGGCAGGAGCGCGAGCCTCGCGAGGCTCACCCGCCGGCGCTGTCCGGCGGAGAGCACGCGCGCCGGAAGGTCGCGACGAGCGTCCAGCGACACGGCGTCCAGCGCCGTCCGCAGCGTCTCGGGCGAGGGCGACTCGCCCGCGAGCTCCGCGAGCGAGCGGAGGTTCTCCAGCACGGTGAGCTCGTCCTTGAGCGCGGGAAGGTGACCCGCGAAGACGAAGCGCGCGCGCAGGGAGGCGTCCATCGGCGCACCCCGCCACGTCACGCGGCCCTCGGCGGGCAGCGTCAGCCCCGCGAGGATGCGCAGGAGCGTCGTCTTGCCGCTGCCGTTCGGACCGCTCACGATCAGCGCCCGGCCGGCATCGACCCGCAGCCCCAGGCGGCGGAAGAGGTACGTCGAGCCGCGGCGGGCGGCGAGGTCGGTCGCTTCGAGCATCGCAATCCGGCAACACTATCATAAGCCGTTGATTTTTATGGAACGACTCGGTCGATCACCACGCGTACGCCGCGCGCCCCCGGCGCCACGGACGCGCTTGCGCCGGAGAGGTCGCCGGCCTGCGGCTTCACGTCGCCCGATTTGCTGACGCGCGCCTCCACCACCACCTTGGACGCCTTCGAGATCGTCGCGGCGGGATTCATCGCCATGGCGTCGGTGAGGACGAACGCGCGCGGAAGCTCCGACGCGCTGACCTTCATCGCGGCGAGAGGCATGCGCGGGCCGTCGGGATCGCGCGCGAAGATGAATACGGTGTCCGTCGGCGCGAGCTTGGCGGCGACCTTCGGGTCGATCTCGACGCGTCCTTCCACCGACTTGCCCGACGCAGCCGATCCTTGCGCAGCCTGCGTCCCCTGCGGCGCGGCGGCGGGGGTCCCGCCGGACATGGGGGGCGGCATGGCCGACGGCGCCTGGGGCGCGCCCGCGGCCGCGAGCGCCTCGTCGAGACGCGCGCGCTGCGGGCTGTCGGGCGGCAGGATCGAGCGCAGCCTCGTCCACATCGCGACGGCCGTGGGACGGTCGTTGCGCTCCATGGCGGCCGAGCCCAGCAGGGCGAGCGCCTTGGCGTTGTCGGGGTCGAGCTTCAGCGCGCGCTCGAGGAGCTCCGTCGGCTGGCCCGCAAGGCTCCTGCCCTGCGCAAGCGCGACCGCCTCGGCCCAGTCCGAATAGACGAACGACTCGTTGGGCAGTCGCTTGGCCGCCTGGCTGTAGGCGAGGGCGGCAGCGTCGAAGCGACCCATCGCGCGATAGGAGCGGCCGAGGAGCGCCCAGCCCTCGCCGTCCTCGGGGTTCGCTTCGAGCTTCTTCGCGAGCTGGTCGACCATCGACGCGATCTGCGGGTCCTCCGTTCCGTGCGGGCGGTCCCCCGCCTGCGGCGTGGCCTTGGCCCCCGAGGCGACGATGGCCGCGGGATTGCCCAGCGTGAAATAGAGGACGCCCGAGATCACCGGCAGGCACGCGACGAGCACGAGTGCCGCGATCCATCGCGTGCGCTCGCCGACCTCGCTCGTGCCGGCCGGCGGAGCCGACAGCTCCTCGCCGAAGCGTCGCGTGAGCTCCGCAATGGCCGCGTCGCGCTCGTCGGCCGTGATGATGCGCGCATCGAAATCGGCGTCGACCTGGCGCTTGTGGTCGCGGAAGACGGCGGTGGCCGCCGAGTCGTCCGCGGGCGCGGAAGGTGCGGCGGCGCGCCGCAGCAGCGGGACGACGAGGAGGGCGAGCGTGCCGGCGCAAAGCGCGAGCGCGATGACCCAGAACAGGGGTGAGGAGGCCATGACGAGTCCGCCCGCCCGGAGCAATGGCGGCCTCGAATTATACCGTCCCCATCCTGGGGCAGACCCCCCGCCGCCGCCTGGGGCGTTGGATTATGATGGGCGCCCCGCACTACCCAGACCCACGGCCCCATTTCCATGTCCGACAAAGACATCCGCGCAGCGTCGCTCGAGTATCACCGTCACTCGCCGCCGGGCAAGATCGCCCTCCAGGCGACGAAGCCCCTCGTGAACCAGCGCGACCTGGCGCTTGCGTACACGCCCGGGGTTGCTGCCGCGTGCGACGAGATCGTGCGCGACCCGAGCGAGGCCTCGCGCCTGACCGCGCGCGCCAACCTCGTGGCGGTCGTCACCAACGGCACGGCGGTGCTCGGCCTCGGCGCCATCGGACCGCTCGCGGCGAAACCGGTGATGGAAGGCAAGGCGGTGCTGTTCAAGAAGTTCTCGGGGCTCGACTGCTTCGACATCGAGCTCGCCGAACGCGACGTCGACAAGCTGGTCGACATGATCTGCGCGCTCGAGCCCACGTTCGGCGGCATCAATCTCGAGGACATCAAGGCGCCGGAGTGCTTCGAGATCGAGCGGCGCTGCCGCGAGCGCATGAAGATCCCCGTGTTCCACGACGATCAGCACGGCACGGCCATCATCGTCGGCGCGGCCATCCTGAACGGCCTGCGCGTGGTCGGCAAGGACATCGACAAGGTCAAGCTCGTGTGCTCGGGCGCGGGTGCGGCGGCGCTCGCGTGCCTCGACCTCCTGCGCGCGATGGGCATGAAGCGCGAGAACATCTTCGTCGCCGACATCGAGGGCGTGGTCTATGAAGGACGCACCACGCTCATGGACGACCACAAGATCGTCTACGCGCAGCCCACCAAGGCGCGCGTGCTCGCCGAGGTGCTGCCGGGCGCGGACATCTTCCTGGGGCTGTCGGCGGCCCGCGTGCTGAAGCCGGAGTGGCTCGCGACGATGGCGCCGTCGCCGCTCATCATGGCGCTCGCCAATCCGGAGCCTGAGATCATGCCGGACTTGGCGAAGGCCGCGCGTCCCGACGCCGTCATCGCGACCGGCCGCTCCGATTTCCCGAACCAGGTCAACAACGTCCTCTGCTTCCCGTTCATCTTCCGCGGCGCGCTCGACGCGGGCGCCACGACGATCAACGAGGAGATGAAGCTCGCGTGCGTGCGCGCGATCGCGGACCTCGCGATGGCCGAGCAGTCGGACATCGTCGCTCACGCCTACAACATCGAGAACGTGAGCTTCGGCCCCGACTACATCATCCCGAAGCCCTTCGATCCGCGCCTCATCGTGCAGATCGCGCCGGCGGTGGCGAAGGCCGCGATGGACTCGGGCGTCGCCACGCGACCCATCGAGGACTTCGACGCGTACCGGCAGCGGCTCACGCAGTTCGTGTACCACTCGGGCCTCCTCATGAAGCCGATCTTCTCGGCGGCGAAGGCGGCGCCCAAGCGCATCGTGTATGCGGAAGGCGAGGACGAGCGCGTGCTGCGCGCGGTGCAGGTGGTGGTCGACGAAGGGCTCGCGAAGCCCATCCTCGTGGGGCGCCCCGCGGTGATCATGAAGCGCATCGAGCGCTTCGGGCTGCGGCTCGAGCCCGAGAAGCACTTCGAGATGATCAACCCGGAGCGCGACGACCGCTATCGCGACTACTGGATGGAGTACTTCCGGCTCACGCAGCGCAAAGGGGTGTCGGAGTCGTACGCGCAGATCGAGATGCGCCGGCGGTTGACGCTGATCGGCGCCATGGCGATCCATCGCGGCGAGGCGGACGGCATGCTGTGCGGCACGTTCGGCACGCACGCGCTGCACTTGCACTACGTCGACCAGGTGATCGGCCTGCGGCGCGGGATCAACAACTACGCGGCGATGAACGCGATCATGCTGCCGCACCGCACGGTGTTCATGGCGGATACGTACGTCAATCCCGATCCCACGCCGCCGCAGCTCGCGGAGATCGCGCTCCTCGCGGCGGAGGAGATCCGCCGCTTCGGCGTCACGCCCAAGGTGGCGCTGCTCTCGCACTCGAGCTTCGGCTCGTCGCCGCATCCGCAGGCGAAGAAGATGCAGGCGGCGCTCGCGCTCATCAACGCGATGGACCCCGACCTCGAGGTCGAGGGCGAGATGCACGGCGACGCGGCGCTCGATGAATCGGTGCGCATGGCGGCGTTCCCCAACTCGCGGCTCAAGGGCGAGGCCAATCTCCTCATCATGCCGACGGTGGACGCGGCGAACATCTCGTTCAATCTCCTCAAGGTGGCGGCCGGGTTCGGCGTCACGCTGGGCCCCATCCTGCTGGGGGTCGCGAAGCCCGTGCACATCCTCACGCCGTCGGCGACCGTGCGACGCATCGTGAACATGACGGCGCTCACGGTGGTGGACTCGACGACGCAGCGGCAGCCTTCGCTGCTGTAGAGGCCGCGGCCGCTTCCGGGCGGACGGTCGCGCGGTCGGCGCCTGGGTCGGTCATCGGCCGACACGGCTTCGCGCTCGCGTCCGGCTTCGACGGGTCGTGCCCGCGGCGACAATGCGACTTCATTGAGACACTTCGAGGAGAACCGCGATGAACGAAGCCGTGGCCGATACCGCCCCCGGTGTGAGCGAGGAGAGCGTGGCGAAGCAGCGCGAGGAGTTCTTCGCGCGGCTCGACAAGACACCGTACTGCATGCTCGTCACGCACGACGTGTCCGGCGGCATGCACGTGCGACCCATGACCACGCAGCTTGCCGAGGATGCCGGCCAGATCTGGATGTTCCTCGGCGCGGACAGCGAGACGGTCACCGACGTCGCGGCGAATCCCAACGTGCTCCTGACGTATGCCGACACGGCCGACAGCGCCTACGTGGCAGTGCGTGGCCACGGCACGGTCCTGCGCGACCCCGTGAAGGCGAAGGAGATGTGGTCGAAGCTCGCGGAAGCGTGGTTCCCCGGCGGACCCGATGATCCCAACCTCGCGCTCCTGCGCATCACCATCGCCAGCGCCGAACAGTGGGAGCCGCCGAACGGCAAGGTGCTCCAGTTCCTCGAGATCGCCGCCGCGGCCATCACCCACCATAAGCCCGAGCACGAGGGCGTTTACCGCAAGCTTCATTTCTAGGCCGCCGGCGATAGTCCGGGTCGCTCGTGCAAACCGTCGAAATGGGGTCAGACCCCATTACAGGCCTGGCACCACTTCGGCATGGGATGGCTGGGGGCCTTGCGAAGCGGTTAACTGAGCGTCGTTCGCTCGTCGCCTTCGGAAGATAAACCGCCGAAATGGGGTCAGACCCCATTACAGGCCTGGCACCATTTCGGCG
>JBGAIS010000307.1:0-2473 GCA_044225355.1 Casimicrobiaceae bacterium
GAGATCGCGGTGATCCCGCGCGGCATCCGCTTCCGCGTCGACCTTCCCGACGGCGCGGCGCGCGGCTACGTCTGCGAGAACTACGGCGCGCACCTTCGCCTGCCCGACCTGGGCGTCATCGGCAGCAACGGCCTCGCCAACCCGCGCGACTTCCTGACGCCCCGTGCATGGTACGAGGACCGCGACGGCCGCTTCGAGCTCGTCGCGAAGTTCCAGGGCCACCTGTGGGCCGCCGCCATGGACCACTCGCCGCTCGACGTCGTCGCGTGGCACGGCAACTACGCGCCGTACAAGTACGATCTCACGCGCTTCAACGCCATCGGGTCGATCAGCTACGACCATCCGGACCCGTCGATCTTCCTCGTGCTGCAATCGCCGAGCGACACGCCGGGATGGGACACGATCGACTTCGTGATTTTCCCGCCGCGCATCCTCGCGATGGAGCACACCTTCCGGCCGCCTTGGTTCCACCGCAACGTCGCGAGCGAGTTCATGGGGCTCGTGCACGGCGCGTACGACGCGAAGGCGGAGGGCTTCGTTCCCGGCGGGGCGAGCCTGCACAACTGCATGTCGGGCCATGGTCCCGACGCGGATACGTTCGACAAGGCCTCGAGCGCGGACCTCTCGAAGCCGACGATCATCAAGGACACCATGGCGTTCATGTTCGAGTCGCGCCTCGTGATCCGGCCGACGCGCCATGCGCTCGAGTGCACGCAGCTCCAGCACGAATATCACCGATGCTGGCAGGGCCTGCAAAGGCGCTTCCGCGCCCCTTGAAGTAGAATGCGCGCCATGCGCATCCTGGTCCTCGCCGCCGTGCTCGTGCTCGCCGCGTGCTCGGCCGGCAGCACGCGCGAATGGAAGCCTTCGGCCTTCACCATCTCGACGCAGGTCGAGTCCACGTGGAAGGACCCGAAGTACGACGCGCCGCCCATGACGAGGATCTTCGTGATCAGCCTCATGAAGATCGAGCCCGGCGGCCGCGCGGGCGTGGAGGACGCGATCGTCCGGCGCCTCGCGAGCGCGGGCGTGACGGGCATCGCATCGCATACGGTCATGTCCAACGACGCCGACAAGCCCGGCCCCACGCTCGTCGAGGCCATCGCCGCCAGCGGCGCGCAGGGGGTGCTGATGGTCGAGGTGCGCGGCATCTCGTCGCTCGAGGCCAACACCGGCACCACCATCAGCTCGATCACGCCCGACACGATGGCGTACTACAACTACTTCAAGGGCCAGAACGACTACCAGCCCGGCGATTACAAGGTCGCGCGCATCTCGAGCGAGATCTACCTGCCGTCGATGGGCAAGCAGGTATGGAGCGCTTTCACCAATTCTTACGACGCGGCCGACATCGCGCGCAATCTTCCCGACTACACGCTGAAGCTCGTCGGCATCATGGCCAAGGACCGCATGATCGCCGCGCCCCCCAACCCGTCCTGACAGGAACGTCCCGATGTCCCTTGCCCGAACCCTTGCCGCACTCGCCGCCGTCGCGCTGCTGGGCGCATGCCAGACCACGTCGATCCAGTCCGCATGGTTCGACACGAGCTATCGCGCCGGTCCCTTCAAGAAGATGGTCGTGATCGCGAGCGACGGCACCACCGCCGACAGCCGCGTGTTCGAGGACATCTTCGTGCAGAAGCTCCAGGCCGCGGGGATCGTGGCCGTGCCGGGCTACACCACCGTGCCGCCGGACGCGCGGCGCTCGGAAGCGCCGTTCGCGGCGGCGGTCGCGGCCACCGGCGCCGACGGCGTCATCATCGTGAGGCTCTTGCGCGTCGACACCAAGACGCAGGTGTCGACCATGATGATGCCCGGTCCGATGATCGGGCCGTGGGGCGGCTTCTACGGCCCGGGCTTCTACGGCGGCGGCTTCTACGCCGTGCCCGACATCACTCAGTACGACGTCGCATCGGTGGAGACCAACGTCTACGCGGTGGCGACGCACACGCTCGTGTGGGCGGCGACGACGCAGACGGTGAATCCCAAGACGGTCGCGCAGGAAGCCCCCGGCTACGCCGACCTCATCATCACGCAGCTTCGCTCGCGCAACCTGCTGCCGGCCGCGAAGGCGTCCTGACGCGATACGCCTGCGAAGGCACGCTACGGTATTCCGCGCAGGCGCATCGCGCCGCCGTCGGACTGGGTGAGGACGCGCTCGCGGCCGTCGACCGCGTAGCTCGTCACGCGCGATAGCGGCTGCACGAACTCGGTGTCCTGCGTGCCTGCGGGACATCCCATGCGCGTGAGGGCCACCGGCGCTATCTTCATCGACGCTCCGTCGACCTCGTAGGCGCCCGTGCCCCGGTTGCAGTCGGCGCGCACCAGGAGGCGTCCCCCGCCCTGGAACTCGAGCGTGTAGCGCTCGGGCGCGGCGGCGACGACGGCGCGCGCGCCGGGGAGGTCGGTGCGCTGCCACTGCCACGTCCCGATGGTGAGCGCGTTCGCGGCCCCCGAGAGCGCGGGCGGCGTC
>JBGAIS010000067.1:0-22164 GCA_044225355.1 Casimicrobiaceae bacterium
GTGAATGTCTGGCCGTTGAGCAGTGCGCCGTCGGTGAACGACGCCGTGCCTGGAGTCATGTCGAGGAACTGCGTGTCGTCGTACTCGTCGGAGGAGGTATACCCGGCCGCCTGGTTCTCGAAGGGGTACGACAGGCGTATTTGCGCACCGAGCGCATCGATGCCGGTCATCCCCGCGTCGAAGCCGATACCCTGTCGGAACTCGACCCAGTACGTGCGATTGCTCTTCGACGTCGGGATCTGCACGGCGTAAAGCGATTGCCCGGGCGATTCGATAGGCCCGAGCGTGTACGACGCCGTGCCGGCAGTGTGAGTGGCGATACCGCTAGAGATGTAGTTGAGCACGCCCTTCTGGTACGCGTTGAAGTGGCCGGCGCGCTGGTTGCCCATGACGACCCACGGGTCGCCGTACTCGGTCACCGTGCATGACGAAGACGCGATCACGTTCGCACCACAGTCGACGCTGCCCGCGTGATAGAGGCCGAAATTGTGGCCCATCTCGTGACCAACCACGAGCAGGCTCGCAGTGCCGTTGGTATAGGCCCGCGGATAGCCGATGTAGCCGAGGCCGGACCAGCCACACGACAGCGCGTCGACGACGTAGAGAATGCCGCCTGGATAGGTGTTCCAATCCAACCCGTTCGGAATCGTTGGCGGCGCCACCGTGACGGGATTGCTCGAAGCGGTCGCAGCCAAGAGCTTTGCCTGCGTCTCGATCGTGTTGAGGACCGCGTCGAGCTCGGAGTTCGTACTGCACGCCGAAGGACGGTCCACGGCGGGCTTCAGCCATTCGGTCTCATTGCTGATGACAAAGCCGCCCAGTAGCTGCGCGCCGTACGAGACTTCCTTGTAGTACTCGGCCGCCGACTTGACGGGCGATGCACCGAACACCGACGACTTGATCGACGCGATGGTGATCGGCGCCGAGCCGCCGGGAAACTGCAGCGGCGCCACCGCGTAATTGGTGGTGGTGACGGCGGCCGCGACTGCATCGGCGGCCGCCGCGGGGTGGGCCGTGGGGCGCGCCGGCGGTCCTAGCACCTCGATGGTGTCCACCGCTATGAAGCCGTTGGTGTCCATCGGGCCGGACACCATGGCACGCGAGCCGTTGTCGATGCCGGGGAGCGGGACGCCGAAGTCGATGACGTTGGTGCGGCCGTTGTCGCCGATGAGCGAGTAGCCGTATTCCGACGTCCCATTCGGATAGTCGATGTGGAACACGCGGATGGTACCCGTTAGCTCGCTGCGCGCCGTCGACCGCGGCGCGAGGCCGCTCGCGGCCATCGCGCCGCGCACGCTTTGCGTGGTCAGGACGCGGCCCTCGATCGCGCCAGAGACAGTCACGGTGGCACCGGCTGGCGCCGCGCCGCCGTTGGCGAGCCGGTAGCGCTGGCCGTCGGCCGTCACCAGGAAGGGGTATTGCCGGATCACGCCCGCGGTGATCACCGTGGTGGGCTGCATGCGCCCGGTCAGCTCCACGATCTTGGGCGCAGCTTTCACCCGCGAATCGCCGCGAATTTCGTCCTGATGCGACTGTTGTCCGTGACCGTAGGCGAGCGGGGCTGTCGCCGCAAAAGTTGCCGCGAGGGCGGCGACGAGCGCACGCGACGGGCGGCGGGAAATGAGGGGCGAACGGTCACGCAACATGGCGAGGAGGTCCTGGCGGGAAACCCGCGAATTGACTCGGGAAGGGGACGCGCGACGCGCAGCGGAGGCGAACCGTCGCGCCGAGGGTGCCGCGGCCGGCCGCGGGCGCCCGACAAAAAATTTTACGAATCCTTGGGTTAAGACGCATCTCTCGGGCGATCACGGGACATATCCTGCGTGAATTACGCAAGATTCACGCCATCGGACGTCCGCGGCTCGCCGCGGGGCGTATTATGCCAAACGCATAGCGGGTGCGTGGCTTCCGGCCGTCTCCCTGGGGTGCCGCCGTGGCGGGGGATAATGGCCCCATGGAGGACTTGGTCACCCCCACCCCGGCGATCGTTCCGCCCGTCGAGCGGGTGCCCGCCACCGCCGAGGATCGCTTCAACCGGGCGTTCGACCGGGCCGCCGGCGCGCCGGTGACCCGGCACAACACCGTCCGCCTGCTCCTCGACTCGCGCGAGAACTTTCCCGCCTGGCTGTCGGCGATCGCGGCCGCGAAGAGGTACATCCTCTTCGAGAGCTACATCATCGCCGACGACACGATTGGCCACGAGTTCATCGACGCGCTGGCCGCACGGGCACGCGCCGGAGTCCGCGTGTGCGTCGTGTACGACTGGCTGGGCTCCACCAAGATCAGCCGGCCCTGGGAGCCGCTGCGTGCGGCCGGCGCGGAGATGCGCTGCTTCAATCCGCCCAGCGTCGACAGCCCGCTCGCGTGGCTGACGCGCGATCATCGGAAGTCCATCGTCGTCGACGGCGAGGTCGGGTTCGTGAGCGGGCTGTGCGTCAGCAACGCGTGGAACGGCGATCCCGCGCGCCGCCTCGAGCCCTGGCGCGACACGGGTGTCGAGGTGCGCGGCGAAGCCGTGGCACACATCGAGGCCGCGTTCATGCAAGTGTGGCGTGCGTGCGGCGGCAACGCACTGGGTGTCGAGCCCGCCGCGCCCATACCCGTCGGCGACACGCGCGTGCGCGTGATCGCCGGCGTGCCCAACTCCGCCGCGACGTATCGCACCGATCTCCTCGTCGCGTCGATCGCGCGCGAGCACCTTTGGCTCACCGACGCGTACTTCGTGGCCACCGCGGCCTACACGCAGGCGCTGCGCGCCGCCGCGCGCGACGGCGTCGACGTGCGTCTCCTCGTGCCCGGCGCGAGCGACGTGCCCGCGGTCTCGCCGTTGTCGCGCGCCGGCTATCGCGCGCTGCTCGACGCCGGCGTGCGCGTGTTCGAGTGGAACGGCACCATGCTGCACGCCAAGACCGCGGTGGCCGATCGCCGCTGGGCGCGCGTGGGCTCCACCAACCTCAACCTCGTGAGCTGGATGTCGAACTACGAGCTCGACGTCGCCGTCGAGGACGCGACCTTCGCGGAGGCCATNACTTTGTTCCGTGATGAAAGGATGCGCAGCCCGCCAGATGCGGAAGTTGCAATACGCGCCGCAAGGCGGACCTTCGCCGCAAACAATGCACATAGGATACGGTGATTGCTGGTATCGCCGGCGAGTTGTTGAGGTGCGTGGGCCGTTGAAACACAGAGGGTCTGGTCCCTTACCAACGCGAGTCGAAGCCTACGTAGCACTCACAACGCGGACACCTCGCTACACGGTGGCTGCCCGTGCGGTGGACGACTAGGCAGTGCATCGATAAGCACACAAAGGGTTAAATCTTCGGGTCCAGCCCTCTCTTCCTGCAATTGCGCGCGGGTCGAATACAGTCCGACGAGCGAGGCGTGGAATTCCTCGACAGCACCTTCGAAGTCGATCGACACGTGGCCTGTGTCCAGGTCGCTGCGCCGTCCGGACGGACGATCAGCGAGCATGCGACACGACCCGACTTACGGTCCTACGCGAACGCGCGTTACCCTCTTGTCGTACTCCGCCTCGTCGGCTTGGGTGATTTCGATCCCATCGGCGCCATATACGCGACCGCCGCTGGCGCGGCAGGCATTGCGCGCACTCTGGCACGGCCCCATCTCGGTATGGCGACGACACAGCGAGGCAACATTCGCCTGCATCTCGATCGGCTCTATGATGCGGTCGTTGCCGCTTCCAGTGACGCAAACGTAGACCGCGCCTTGTGGGATCAGCTGCGACTCCAGTGGGTCTGCCATCGCCGACCCGCTGACGGCGGTTGCGATGCACAGGGCCGACACCGGCAACAAGGCGTGGGAAGTGAGATTCATCGCATGGCCTCGGCAGGGCGATCTATGACCGACGACCCATCATAGTCTCTTATCGCGATGACATCGGCTCCCAAGGTTGCTCGATCACGTGCGGCGCGGCCCTAACGCCGCTGGCGAGCATGCCGTCGATCCGCGCGGCACGGACCGCAAGGCGAAAGTTGGAGACATGAAGGCAGCATTGCTCACGCGATACGGCGATAACGGCGCCGTCGAGGTGGGGGAAGTCTCGGCGCCGGCCATCGGGGACACCGACATTCTCATCGAGGTGCGCGCCGCCAGCGTGAATCCGCTCGACGTGAAGACGCGCGCAGGCCAGGTCAAGCTTCTGCTCAAGTACGAGCGGCCCCTGGTCATGGGCAGCTTCGAGGAAGCAGCTCCGCTGCCCTTGGTGGCCCTGACCGCGTGGCAGGCCTCGTGGAACTGGGGCACCTGAAGCAAGGCCAGCGCGTCCTGATCCACGCGGGAAGCGGCGGCGTCGGCAGCGTGGCCATCCAGATCGCGCGCCACCTCGGGGCGACGGTTCCTGACGACGGTCCGCCAGCGCAACGTCGACCTCGTGAAGCGCCTGGACGCCGACGGCGCCATCGACTACCGGAACACGCGTTTCGAGGATGTCGCGAGGGACTGTGACGTCGTGCTGGACGGCGCGGGTGGCGAGACGCTGGTCCGGTCATTCGCCTGCGTCAAGCCGGGCGGCCCGGTCGTGAGCATCGGTGGAACGCCCTCGGCGGACAGGATCTACCCGCTCGACCCGGTGCGGGAGGCGCTTGCGTATTCCGAGTCGGGGCGCGCCGCCGGCAAGGTCGTGGTCAAGGTGTCGTGACGTTGCGCGTCGATCCAATGCCCCGGCGCAGCAGGCCGAGCCATGGTTTCGGTGCGCCAGGAAGCACGGCAACTGCGAGATAGGAGGTCGCCATTACGCCGCGACCGTTGACGCGGTCGCCCTTGTCCCCCGATAAGCCGCAAGCGACCCCGCGTGCATCACGTGACCGGTCAGCGGCGTCTTGAAGAGCCGCTCCGCCATGCGGGCGGCCTCGATGAGCGCTTCCAGGTCGATGCCGGTCTCGATGCCCAACTCGTGGCACAGGAAGACCATGTCCTCGGTGCAGATGTTGCCCGCAGCCGACGTCTCGCCGTGCCCGCAGAAGGGACAGCCGCCGAGCCCCGCGACCGAGCTGTCGAAGAGGTCGACGCCCATCTGCAGCGCGGCGAGGACGTTGGCGGCGCCGAGGCCGCGGGTGTCGTGCAGGTGCAGGCCCACGCGAATGTCCGGCATGACGTTGCGCACGGCGTCGACGCCGCGCCGCACGCTCTCGGGGTTGGCCCAGCCGACGGTGTCGCAGAGGTAGAGCTTGGGCAGCACGATGCCTTCCTCGTCGCACAGCGCCTTGATCCATTTCACGAGATCGGTGACCGCCTGCGCGGGCACGGCGCCCGAGAGATTGCAGCCGAAGGCCGTCATGATGTACGCCGACTCGAGCGGGACGTTGGCGTCGGCGTATCGCTTGATCCACGCGCGCTGGCGGTCGCGCATCTCATCGGCCGAGCAGTTGTTGTTCATCTGGCTGAACGCGGTCGACGCGTAGAAGTTCATCGAGCCGATGAGGTCGATGTTCCTGACCTTGAGCGCGCGCTCGAAGCCCTGGTCGTTGAGCCACAGGCCCGTGTACAGCACGCCGGGGTAGCGCGTGAGGCTTGCGAACAGCGCTTCCGCGTCGGCCATTTGCGGCACTCGCTTGGGGCTCACGAACGACGCCACCTGGATCGGGCTCAAGCCGGACCGCGCGAGGGCCTCGACCAGGCCGCGGCGATCCTCCAGCGGAAAGATGCGCTTGTCGAACTGGAAGCCCTCGCGAGGGCCCTCCTCGTGGAACTCGACGAACTTGGGCAGCGTGCTCATTGCTTCTCTCACTGGGGTTGGATGCCGGCGGCGGTCACGATCTTCTTCCACTTCTCGTATTCCGACATCTGGAACTTCATGAGGTCGTCGGACGAGGTGGCGAACGGCTCGAGGCCGGCGCTCTGGAAGAACTCGGCGGTCTTGGGGGTGGGGATGGCTTGCGCGAACGCGGCGTTCAGCTTGGCGACGATGTCGGGGGGCGTTCCCGCGGGCACCCAGGCCGCGACCCACCACGTCATGTCGTAGCCCGCGACGCCCGCGTCCTGCATGGTCGGGACCTCGGGCATCGCGGCGATGCGCGACTGGCCCGACACCGCGAGCGCCTTGACCTTGCCGCTCTTCGCGAGCGGAACGGACGTGACGGGGTCGGCCATCATGAAGTCGATCTGGCCGCCCAGCACGTCGGCGGTGGCTTGCGGATTGGTCTTGTAGGGAACGTCGACGACGTTGACGCCCGTGAGCTGCTTGTAGAGCTCGACGCCCGCTCGCGTGGAAGAACTGCCCCATCCGTACGTGAGCTTGCCCGGCTTGCTCCTCGCGAGCGCGGTCAGGTCGCTCACGCTGCCGGCGGGCACGTTGGGGCCGGCGATCAGCAGGAGGACGCCTTGCGCGATGCCGCTGACCGGCACGAAATCCTTGACGTAGTCGTAAGGCACCTTCACGAACAGGCTCTGGTTCGCGGCGTGGGTGGAGTTGGTGCCGATGAACACGGTGTAACCGTCGGGCTTGGACTTGGCGACGAAGTCGCCTGCGATCATCCCGCTCGCGCCGGGCTTCGTTTCCACGACGATCGGCTGGCCGAGCGTCTTCGACATCTGGTCGGCGAGCACGCGCGCCGTCGCGTCGATGATGCCCGCGCAGCACGAGATGAACTTGATGGGCTTCGACGGGAACGGCTCCGTCTGGGCCCACGCGCTGACGCACAGCGCGCTCGACGCGAGCGCGATCACGGCCAGGCGCAGGATCGCTCGCCCGTTGGCGGGGGGCAGTGTCTTTCGAGAAGTCATTTCATTTCCTCCTTGTGAGAAATGCAGACCTTGAGGATCCTGGCGTGCTGCGTGTGGGTCAGCGCCCGGTCCAGGCGGGCTTTCGTTTCTCGCGAAAGGCCGTGAGGCCCTCCTCGGCGTCTGCGGTCATCGACAGGAGCCCGATCTGGCTCTCGGTGAACGACATCGATTCCTCGAACGCCATCGACTCGATGCGGCGCATCGCGTAGCGACCGCGGCGAAGGGCGGAGGGCGCCTTGTCGATGACGCGCCCGATCAGCCAGTCGACCTTCGCATCGAGCTCGGCGGACGGGGCGACGTAGTTGACGAGGCCGGCCGCCTTCGCGTCGGCCGCGCTGATGGGCTCGCCGGTGAACGCCATCTCGTAGAGCGTGCGCGAAGGAACGATTCGCTGCAGCACGGTCAGCACCTGCATGGGGAACACGCCGACCTTGACCTCGGGCAGCCCGAACAGCGCGTGATCGGCCGCCACCGCCATGTCGCACATCGACAGGAGGCCCATGCCGCCGGCCATGCACGTGCCGTTCACACGCGCGATCAGCGGCACGGTGGAGCGATTCGCCACCCGCAGCAGGTTCGCGAACGCGAGGCTCGGCGTTGCGTAGTCGAACTTGAACGACTTTCCGGTGGCGAGGTCGGCGCCCGAGCAGAACGCCTTGTCGCCTGCGCCGGTGAGCACGATCGCCCGCGCCTTCTCTTCCTTGCTTGCGCGGGCGATGGTGTCAGCGATTCCCTCGATGACGCCGGGGCTCATCGCGTTGCGCCGCTCGGGCCGGTCGATGGTCATCCAGATCACGTCACCGCGCGTCTCGACGCGAAGCTCCTGGGTCGGCGACTCGCTCATCTTGGGCACTCCGTGCTCACTTCGACGTCGATCACGCTTCGTCTCCCTTGCTCTCGTTGTCTTTCCAGGTGAAGGCGTACTGGCCGCCGGCCCGGCGCCGATGCGCGAGACCGACGGACGTGTTGATGCGCAGGCACCCCGGCACCGCGCGAAGCCGGGCGAGGAGGAGGTCCTGCAGGTGCTTGAAGTCGCGCACGCGGATGGTCAGGAAGAGCTGGTACTCGCCGGTGGTCCAGTTCGCGACCTGCACCTCGGGGATCGACATGCAGTGGTCGAGCGTGGCATCCACGTCGGCCTGGCCGTCGATCTGCATCCACACGAACGCGTTGACCGCGAAGCCCGCGGCCTCGTGGTTGACCTCCACGCGATAGCCGAGGATGACGCCCTGGTCCTCGAGCCGCTGCATGCGGTCGAGCACGAGCCCGACGGAGACGCCCAGCTCGCGCGCGATCGACCGCGCGGACACGCGCGCGTTGGCGCCGAGGCACGACAGGATGCGCCGATCCACCGGGTCGAGCGGGAGGATGGCGCGCGGCGCCGCGGCGTGGCCCACGACGTCGTTCATGTCGCAGCCGCCACGCTCATCCTCACCATGAGCGTGTAGAGGAACGTCATGACGACCGAGCCGTCCTGCTTGCGCACGTCGATGGCGAGCTCGACCACGCCGTTGTCGCCGGCGGACGTGAGCCGCTTGGACGCGACGGTGGCGACGGACGTGATGGTGTCGCCGCCGTACACGGGCGCCTTGGCGCGCACCTTGTCGATGCCGAGGAAGGCGACGGTGATGCCGCTGTACACGAGCGTGGCGCTCAGGAGCCCGATGGCATACGACACGATGATGGGTCCCGGCAGGAGCAGGCCGTCGAAGCTCGTGTGGGCGCGCACGTGCTCGGCGTTGGTATGGATGGGCTGGTGGAAGCCGGTGGTCAGCGCCGTGATCATGACGATCTCGGCGTCGCTCACGGTCCGGCCGAAGCCGCGGATCTCGTCGCCGACGGTCACGTCGTCGTAGCTCCGCCAGGGCGTCGTGCGCACCGCCGGCGCCTTGTCGGCTCCGCTCACGAGGCCACCGCGACGGCAGCCGGCGCGCTTTCGGGCGCGGTCGCGTCCTGCCACGCCTGTCCGTCGGCGAGGAGGGCGGCGATGGCGGCCTCCGTCATGCCGAGCTCGCGCAGGACTTCGACGGTGTGCTCGCCGCGCACCGGCGGTGCCGTGTGGCGCTCGCGCATCAGCGAGCGCAACGGCAGGGACGTGGCGTCGACGTCGCCGTACCCGGGGTGCGCCATCGACAGCGTCATGCCGCGCGCGGCGGTATGCGGGTGCGCGAGCGCGGACGCGATGTCGTTGACCGGCGCGCACGGGACGTCGTTGCGGCCGAAGAGATCGATGAGCGACGCGACGTCGTGACGGCGCAGCACCGGGCCCAGCTCGGCGTACACGTGGTCGCGGTGCTCGGCGCGGCCCGCGAGCGTGCGCAGGCGCGCGTCGGCGGCGAGCGCGTGCAATCCCAGGGACTCGCACAGCCGCAGCCAGTTGGCGTCCGTCATGATGGCGATGACGATCTTGCCGTCGGCGGCGTCGAACGTGCCGTAGGGAACGGTGAAGTAGTGTCCCGACCCGGCTCGCGCAGGCTGCGCGCCCGTCGCGCGCGTGCTGGTCGCCGTGATTGCCGAGCAGCGTCCAGGAGCGAGTCGTACATCGAGACGTCGAGGTACTCGCCCTCGCCGGTGGCGCGCCGGCGATAGAGCGCGGCGAGAAGCCCGATGGAGGCGAACAGCGAGCTCGCCGTGTCGCTCATCGGCACGCCCACCTTGAGCGGGGGACCGTCCGGGTCGCCGTTGGTGCTCATGATCCCGGCGCGCCTGCGCCACGATGTCGAGGCTGCGCTTGTCGGCGAGCGGGCCGTGGTCTGGCCGAACCCGCTGACGCTGCGTAGACGATGCCGGGATTGAGCGCCCGGGCGGCGTCGTAGCCGAAGCCCAGGCGCGCCATCACCTTCGGCGCGAAGTTCTCGACCAGCACGTCGGCCTGCGCGATGAGGTCGTTGACGACCGCCTTGCCGGCTTCGCTCTTGAGGTCGAGCGCGATGCTGCGCTTGTTGCGGTTGAAGGTCACGAAGTAGTGGCTCTGGCCGTTGCGCATCGGCCCCATGTCGCGGCCGACGTCGCCCGACGTCACGCCCTCGATCTTGATGACGGCGGCGCCGAGGTCGCCCAGGATCTGGGTCGTGAACGGCCCCGCGATCACGTGCGTGAAGTCGAGCACGCGGATGCCTTCGAGGGGGGCAGGCTTGGGGGTCATGGCGGTCAATTGTTGCTGTGCAGCATCAAAATAAGGACAATTGTTTCGATGGAAGGCTGGATGGAATGCAAATGTCCATTGATGATTGCACAGGCGGCGCAATTGTCAAGCCCCGACCCCACCGCGGCGAGACGCGAAAGGGGAGACTCGGAGTCGGTCCCAACGGAGGGGGCGATGCGTGGCGTCGAGGCGGGATGAGCGGCGACGGTCTCGCCTCCAATCCTGCATGACGCGTTGCCGGGTGCCGGGGCGCGTCGCGCGCCGGAAAGGCGTGGGATGACCCCGAAGATCAGCTTCGGAGTCGACTTGAGTCGCGCAGGGTCGGAGGTGACCGACGACCGATGCTGGACGTCGGAGTCGACCGGAGCAGGTCGACCCCGACCCTACTGGGTCGCGGGCACGAGGGTGGCGCCGACGTCTTTCAGCAGTCGCTGGAATTCGGGGGACTGGGCAATGATGGTTCCCGCCGCCGCGCGCAAGCGGTCCACCGCTTCCGGCGTGAGCACGAAGGATGTCGGCAGGCTGTTGAGGTACGCGAGCTCCGCCTTGTCCTTGAGCGCGGAAAACGACACGTCGATGGCGTAGATTTCCGCGGCGGGAACGCGGATGGCCTTGCAGACGGGCGTATCGGGTGTCGACGCGCAACCCGCGAGGTCGCGCAGGTGCCGGCCGGTCTCCCATCGCGCGGAAATGTCCTTCAGGAGCTCGACCGCCTCGTACGAATAGTGGTCGATGGGCACGCCCGTCGCCTTGACGAGGATGTCGAGCGTGCCGGGGGGTGACTCGACGCGATCCCAGTCCGTGGCGGGCGTCGACAGCGAGTTGACGACAAAGACCACGACTCGCCGCACCCTGTCGAGCGGCGTCGGCTGCCCGGCGCCGTGCAGCGCTTCGAGGAGCTGCAAGGCATCGAGCACGCTGCGCATGCCGAGGTTGTCGGAGACGCCGCCGTCGACCAGGTGGATGTAGCGCCGCTCCTTGCCGTCGAAATACGGCTCGATGTCGCGCAGCTCGCGGATCGCGCGCGCGGCGGGCCTCGGCGGATTGGCGGAAGAGACGAACTTCTGCGCCCACGGCGGAAGCTCGTAGTTGCAGCTCCCGCCGTAATTGTCGATGGTCACGGACGACAGCACGACGGGCACGGCCGACGACGCCGCGGCCGCTCGGGACAGGCGCACGCTGTCGAGGTCGGAGCAGAACGCATTGAAGAAATTCTGCGTGAAGACGACGCGGCCGCCGGTCGAGATGTCGGTGGCCGACGCCATGATGAGGGGGCCGGTCCCGCGATCGAGGTCGCCGAACGTCGCGCCCTCGAACAGGATCTCGTCGTACAGCTGCGCGGCGAGCTCCGAGCGTCCCCAGGCGGTCGACGAGAGGTGACCCCAATTCGCGGGGCTGAACGCCCTGGCGATGATCTCGCCCTGGACGTCGCGCTTCAAGAACCGGCGCTCGTATTGGTCGAAGAGCTTGTCCCCGTAATAGCCGTACGCCAGCGCCGTGAAGCTGCCGCCCGACACGCCCGTCACGACGTCGACGGCGTCGAGGAGCCTGACCGTGTTGCCCTTCGGACCGACCACCTCGGTCCGCTTCAGGAACTCGAGCACGCCGAACGAGAAGGCCGCGGCGCGCGTTCCGCCGCCGGAGAACGCCAGCACGACGAGATTCTCGTCGCTCCTGAAATGCTGCTGCCGGGTCTGGAACGTGTAGCCCTTCTCGGGATCGACGCGCGTCAGCGGCGCGTTGACGGGCCGCGTGGCGCAGCCGGCCAGCACGATCGCGGCCGCGAGTGCCAGAAAGAGTGTGACCTTGCCCATCGCTTCCTTTCGTCCCGCCCGCCGCGAGTCCTCTCGCGGCCCCGCGTGAGCCATCTCCAATCCGCTTTCGTCCTCTCGACCCTGTCCGCCTGCACGCGCACGATGGCGGCGGGCGAGAGCGCCTACAGGTCGAGCGGCGCCGGCCAGCGCCGGCGGGTATTCAACGCAGTATGCGCGCCCCAAGGCATGCGGCGCGACGCGAGTCGCTTGCGCTCACGACGACTCGCATCGCGCGTCGTGGAGCGCGCCGGGAAAGAAACGCGAGCCGCGAGTGCGGCCCGCCCCGAGGAGAGATCTCGACATGCCGGCTTGGCCGCTGGAGGGTGCGGCGACCGGTCTCGTATTGACTCGACTCACGGCGTCGGAACGGTCGTGTAGAAAACGCCGTTCGCGCCGTACGAAGGCTTGAACCACGTGTTGCCGCACAGGTAATACTGCTGGCCCTGGACGTTGGGCGTTGCGCATCCCGACGGGATCGTCGCGTAGTTCATGCCCATCACCCAGGTGCCGGACGCGGGCATCGCGGAGGGCGACGTCGCGGCGACGCCCGTGGCCACCCCCGCGTTGTACGCCGCGCTGGTTGCCGCAGCGGTGCTCGCGGTGCCGGCCGCGACGCCCGCGGTGTACGCATTCGACGTGGCGGCCGCGGTGGTCGCCGACGCGACCGCCGCACCCGCGGCCATCCCCACCACGGCGCCTGCCGCCGCGGCGCATCCGTAGCACCCCGACGCGTAGTACGGCACCGCGACGGGCGGGTGGTACGCGGGGTAGGTGGGATACGCGGGATAGCCGGG
This sequence comes from Casimicrobiaceae bacterium, assembly GCA_044225355.1. Classification (GTDB taxonomy): domain Bacteria; phylum Pseudomonadota; class Gammaproteobacteria; order Burkholderiales; family Casimicrobiaceae; genus VBCG01. The sequence continues at coordinate 12,492 of JBGAIS010000067.1, forward strand.
GGGATGGTAGGCCGTCGCGCCGCCGGGATACGTGTGGTACGCCCCGGAGCCGTACTTGCCGTACGTGCTTCCGCCGTACATGTTGGTGTGCTCGGTGCCGCCGCCGTACGCGTGCGCGGTGTTGCCGCCGTAGACGTTGGTGTGCTCCGTGCCTTCGCCAGCCACGTGGTCGGTGCTTCCGCCCCACCGATTCTCGTGGCTCGTCTGGCCCGGGGTGTGCTCCATGCTGCCGCCGAAGCCGCCGGACCGGGCCCACGCATGGGCCTGCGCGGCGAAGCCGCACGCCGACGCGAGCAGGAGAGCGCCGGCGATCGTCCTCTTCATGGTCGTTCTCCTCATTTCGACGCCTTGGCCGGCACGATCGACTTCACGCCCTTGGGCGGCGGCGCGGGCGCGGCGAAATTCATGCGGCCGGCCGACTGCGCCTTCGCGGACGCGAACGTGTCCGGCGGGAACACGGGATCGAGCTTCCAGTTGGAGAGCTCGAGCTCGTGGCGCAGGCGCAGCGTGTCCGCGCGGAACGTCGCGCGGATGCGCCGCGGCAGCTTGTCGTCGGCGCCTATCCACATCTGGAGGAAGACGTCGTTGTTTGCCCACGCGACCATGTCGGTGACGACGCCGCCCACCTGGCCCGACTTGCCTATGACGAAGGCCTCGACCGCGCCGTTCGTGAAGGCCTTGTAAGGGTCGGAGGCGATGACGTCCATGAACGGGTAGAAGATCGCGGCGCTCTTCTGCGCGGCGACGATCGCGTCGTCGAGGACCGGCGGCGCGGGCGCGACGGCGGCGAGGTTCTCGACCGGCGCATAGGCCGTCATCGTCTTGCCGTCGTAGTAGAACTCCGAGATCGGCCCGTCGCCGAGCGTAAGCACGCGAAGCTTGTCCGGCCGCTGCATCGAGACGTCGTAGCGCGTCGTGTAGACGATGGGCGGCCCCAGCTTGCTCGGATACTCGTAGCCCACGATCGCGGTGAACGACATCGACTTAGCGGCCGCGAGCGTGTCGCTCATGGCCTTGATGAGGGCCATCGCGCGTGGGTCGACGACGGGCTTGTACGGGGATGCGGCCGCCTTTTTCGCGGCGGGCCTCGCGGGCGGCTTGGCGGCCTGCTGGGCGTGCGCGGCGCCGACGCACAGTGCCGCCGCCAGCGCGATGATGGCCCGGGTGGAATCGATCGTCATGCGAAGTCCGCTCAAGGAATCATCCCGCACTCGAACATCTTGTTCATGACCGGGCCGGAGATCTTGTTGAAGAACTCCTGCCGGGCCGCCGCATCCTGCTTGAGGAAGCCGAGCACGCGCGCCTCCTCGGGCGACGGCGCCTTGCCGCGGTTCTGCCAGAGCTGCTCGCACGTCGCGGACTGGTACTTCTGCACGACCTTGCCGGCGATCGCGTCGACGACGGGCATTTGAGCGTAGGCGGCGACCGCGGCGAGAGCGAGGGTGGAGGCGGCGATCGAGAGCGATTTGCGGGTCATGGGCATCTCCTGTCGGGTAAGGGAAATCAAGGCGGAACGGCCGGCGAGATGTAGCGACCGCCGGAGAGAAGGGCATCGACGGCGGGGAGCAGGTCGTTGGCGATCGCGCGCTTGAGGACGAGGCCGTCGGCGCCGGCCGCGAAGACGGCGTCGGCCACGCCGCGCTGGTCGTAGACGCTCGAGCAGGAGGACCCTCGCGGCGGGGGCACTCTCACGCAGCGTGCGGACCAGGTCGCCGATGTCGCCCTGCGCGATCGCGACGTCCACGATCAGGAGTGCCGGCGAGAGCCGCTGCGCGCCTTCGATCAGGGACGTCGAATCGGCGACCATGAAGACCTTGTCGAAGACCGTCTCCAGCAGCCCGCGAACGCCCTCGCTCAGGCGATGGTGCCGATCGGCCAGGAGTACGCATTGGGATGAAGCCGGGGCCATCGACCTGTCTCGGGCAAGCAGGCAGGAAGGATCGCCGCCGGGGCGTCCGCCGTCACTGCGTATTTTTTTTCGGGGACGGCGCCGGAAATTACGAGCAGGGCACCGAGGCGCCCGCGGTCACGGATCGACGATGCCGTGCCTGATCGCGATCGGACGAGCTCGGCGCTGCTCTGCGCGCCGAGCGACTCCATGATCTGGTACTTGTGCGACTCGACGGTGCGCGACGAGATGTCGAGCTTCTTCGCGATCTCCTTCGCCGAGAGGCCGTCGGCGAAATGGCGCAGGATCTCGCGCTGGTGTGCGGTGAGCTGGCCGACGCGGTCGGCGGCGGCGCCGACACGCCGTCCTTCGGGTCGAACACGGCGCGCGCGAGCGACGGGCTCACGAAGGTCCCGCCGTCCAGCGCGCGCGCGGATGGCCTGCACCAGCTCCTCCGGCGCCGCGAGCTTCAGGACATAGCCGGCGGCCCCGGCGCGCAGCGCGCGGCGCGCGTACCCCGGCTGGTTGTGCATCGTGAGGAAGACGACCGGCATGGCGAGGCCTTCCTGGCGCATGATCTCCAGGGCGTCGATGCCGCCGAGCCCGGGCATCGACACGTCGGCGACGATGACGTCGGGCCGAAGCGTGCGCGCCGCGTCCAGCATCGCCTGGCCGTCCGCCACCACGCCGACCAGGTCGAAGTCGGCGCGAGCATGCTCTTCAATCCCTGCGCCACGACGCGGTGGTCGTCGGCGAGGAGGACGCGCGGACGGCTCATGCCGCCTCCGCCAGCGGAACCCAGGCGTGCAGCGACGTGCCGCCGCCTTCGACGCTCTCGATGCGCACGCGGCCGCCGACGAGCGCGCCCGCTCGCGCATGCTGGCCAAGCCGAGGCTTGCCCGTTCCCGCGCGCGCGACGGATCCGAAGCCCGCGCCGTCGTCACGCACGTCGAGGGCGATGCCGCCGTCCTTCTGCGTGACCGCGACGTCGACCCGCGTCGCCTGGGCGTGGCGCTCCACGTTGCGCAGGGCCTCCTGCGCGACGCGGAACAGGCACAGCGCCGCTCCGGCGGGCACGCGGCGCGGCAGGCCCTCGCAGTCGAAGAGCACGCGCAGCGACGGCTGCTGCGCGACGCGGTCGCACTCGATGCGCAGCGCCTCGACGAGGCCCAGGTCCTCGATCACCGAGGGGTGCAGGCGATACGAGAGCGCGTGCACGTCCTCGCCCAGCTCGACCAGGCCCGAGCGGATCGAATACGCGTCGTCGCCCGGCGTCTGGGCCGCGCGGCCCTTGAGCTCAGCCGCCTCGATGGCGAGGCCCGCGATGCGCTGCGTCACGTCGTCGCGGAAGCTCGCGGGCGAGTCTCGGCGCTCGTCCTCGTGCGCGGTGACGAGGGCGCCCCGCGAGGCCCTCCGCCTCGAGCTCGGCGCGGCGGCGGTGCGCGCGCTGCAGCAGCAGCGCGGAGATCAGCATCGCCTGCAACAGGAGCGCGGCCGTGGTGGCGATCACCGCGACGCGGTGCTCCTCCCAGACCGAAGGCGGCTTGAAGTCCACGGTGCTGCCGGCCGGCAGGAGCGACGGGTCGATGCCCCAGCGCTTGAGCTCCCGCCAGTCGTAGGCGGCCGGCTGGAATCCGACGGTGTCGACCTTCAAGGGCGCTCCCGGCTTTTCCAACATGCTGTGGACGACGGCGGCCATCCGCTCCCCGCGCTCGCGCTGCGAGAGGTAGGGCCCGCCCACGACGCCATTGCCGAGCTCGCTCTCGTACACGCCGAAGATGGGTGCGCTGGTCGCGGCGCGCAGGCTCGCGAGGGCATCCAGGCGCTCGTGCGGCACGCCCGCGGCGTCGACCACGAGAAAGCCATAGAGAACGGCGGAGTCCGGCGGAAGGCTCGCCACGCGCTCCTGCATCTGCGTGAGCGAGAGCGTGTCGAGCCACTCGAACTCGATGCGGCCCGCGTACGGCGCGAGCTCCCGCTTGACCTCGGCAAGCCACGTGCGCTCGAGCTCGGACGCGCCCAGCACCACGGCGATGGTCCGGGTTCGCGGGAGGAGGTGGAGGATGTTGTCGACGAGCGTCGGCGCATCGAATTTGCTCGCGACCACCGCGTCGCCCGGGGCGAGCCCGAGAGGCTTGGCGAAGCGCTCGTCCAGCGCGCCGGCGACCCATGGCACGCCGGGAAAGAGCTCCGCTCGGTGGCGGAGGTAGAAGCTCGCCGCAGGAGGGCCGAGCGTCACGACGATGTCGGGCGGCCCTTCGTCGAATCGCGCTCCCAGGAATTCGACGAAGGCGCGCTCCTCCTTGTGGTTGGAGCGCCGGAAATCGAGGTTGAGCTCGAAGAACGTGATGGGCTCGGCGTCGCGTCGCGCGAGCTCGGTGCGGAATACGGAGGCTATCGTGTCGTAAGGGGCGAAGTCGCGCCCGAAGGAATGCACGATGAGGATGCGCTTGGGGGTGGACGCCTGCGCGTCGAGCGCGAGCAGGAGAGCCAGGAGCGCCCAGGCAACGGTCGAAACGAGGCGCGGGGCGCGGGACGTCATCGACCGCAATGATGACGCACGGGCGCCGGCGCCGGCAACTGCGGTTGCAACGAGAGGTGCGCCAGGTCGCGCGGCGAAGAGGCGCATGAGGGGCGTCGGGCGCGGGCCTCAGGCCGGCGGCGATGCCCGGGCGCGGACGGGTCGCTTCGGCCCGCCTGTCATGCCGTTCAGGAGGCCGTCGAAGGCGCGCATGCCGAGCACGGCGCGCAGGTGCCACAGCTTCGAGAGCGGGTATCGCGCGCGAGGCGGGCCCTCGATGGCGCGGCGGATCGCCCGCGCCACCACGTCAGGCGGCAGGGCATTCTTCCACTCGCGCGCCATGGCGTGGCGCATGGCCTCGAGCGTCGGCGCGTAGTCGGTGCTCGCGTAGCGCGTATCGATGGCCGCGATCTTGTCGAAGATCGGCGTGCGCACGCTCGGCGGCTCGATGCCCACGACCTCGATGCCGTAGAGCACGAGCTCGCGCCGCAGCGCGTCGGTGAAGCTCTCGACGGCGTGCTTCGATGCGGAGTACGCGCCGAGGCAGGCGAAGGTGACGCCGCCGCTCAGCGAGCTCACGTTGACGATGCGACCCCTGGGGTGGGGCGCGTCGCGGCGGGCGCCGAGGAGCGGGAGGAAGGCCTGCGTCACCGCGAGCAGCCCAAAGACGTTCACGTCGAAGATGCGCCGCACCTCGGCGACGGGCATGTGCATCATCGGGCCGACGGCGTTCGTGCCGGCATTGTTGACGAGCGCGCACAGGTTCGCCTCGCCGAGGGCGGACTTCACCTGCGCCACCGCGGCGTCGATGGCGTGGGCGTCCGTCACGTCGAAGGCGAGCGGCGTCACGCGGTCGCCCCACTCCGCGCGCAGGGCGTCGCCGTCGGCGGCCCGGCGCACGCTGCCGAATACGTGATAGCCGCGTCCCGCGAGATCGCGAACGGTCTCGAGCCCGAGCCCCGACGATGCGCCGGTGACGACGACGTGCTTCATGCGGCCGCCTCGGCCATCGCGACGACCTTGCCGGGAACGCGAGCGCGATCGCGCTCGTAGCTCCGCCCCGCGACGACGAAGAACGCCGCGGCGACGATGCTGGCGAACGGCACCACGCGCATCGCGACGTCGAGTCCGCGCCAGTCGGCGAGCAACCCCGTGACGACCGGTCCCGGCGCGAGGCCGATGAGGTTGTTGGCGAGCGTGAGCGTGGCGAAGACGGTCGCGCAGATGGCGGGCGGGGTGACGTCGGCGACGACCGCGCCCGCCGGCCCCGCGAATCCCGCCCCCACGAGAAGTCCCAGCGCGACGAGCCCGAACTGCGCGGGACCGGGCGGGAGCACGAAGGCGGCGAGGAGCGCCGCGCCCGACACGATGGCGTACAGCGACGAGACCCGCGAGCGGTTCGATGGCCGCGCGGCGCAGAGCCGGTCGACGACGATGCCGCCGAGCGTCATGCCGATGCCCGCGGCGAGCACCAGCAAGCCTGCGCGCACGCCCGATTGCGCGGGGTCCATTGCGTAGTAGCGGTTGAGGTAGCTCGGCATCCATGCGATGACGGATCCCTGCACGAACATCATGAGGCCGGAGGCGACGTACGTGCAGTTCGCGGTGCGGCTTCGAAAGAGATCGCGGATCACCTCCCGCAGCGCCGGCGGTGCGGCGTCCGGCGCGCGCTGCGACGGCGGCTCCTTGACGACCATCGGGAACACGAGCGCGAGGACCAACCCTCCGGCGCCGACGATGACGAACGCCGCCTGCCAGCCGAGCGCGTTCGCGATGATGCCGCCCAGCATCACGCCGAGCACCGAGCCGAAGAGCGCGGCGGCCAGGAAGCCGCCCATGACCGTCCCGTGGAGGCGGCTCGGGAAGAGGTGCGTGAGAATGGCGCCGCCCGCGCTGCCGTAGCCCGCCTCGCCCAGCCCGACGACGGCGCGCGCGACGAGCATCGTCGTGAAGTTCCCGGCGAGCCCGCAGGCGACGGTCGCGAGACCCCACACGATCGCCATCGCCGTCGCGCTCTTCACCCGCCCGACGCGGTCGGCGACGAGCGATATCGGGAACGTCATGAGTCCCACCATCAGCGCGACGATGCTCGCGAGCGAGCCGAGCTGGGCATCGCTGAGCGACCACTGCGCCTTGAGAAGCGGGAAGATCGCGCTGATCACCTGCCGCGACAGGTAGTCGGACAGCATGAGCCCGACGAGGAGCGCGAACGCCACCCAGGCGTACACGCCGGGCCGGCGTGTCGCGGCGGTCGCGGCTACGGGGTGCGGGTGCATCGGCGGATCCGTCGCGGAGGGATCACTTGCGAATGGGGCGGCCGCGCTGCCCGGGCGCGCGATTGGGCGGCATGCCGAGCTCGCGCAGCGTCTCGTCGACGCTGTCGTACGTCACGCCGATGCGGTACGTCTCGCGTGCTTCGCGGGCCGTCGCGACGTCCCGCCCGAGCATGCGAGCAATGTCGACGCACCACTCGACCTGCGCCACCGAGGTCATGCGCTCGTACGCGGGCCCGTACAGGTTGTCCTCGATGCCCACGCGCACATGATGGCCCATCGCGATCGCGATGGCGTTCGTGGGATGCATGGTGCGCATGAGCGACTCGTTGGTCAGCACGGCGCCGTCCGGGGTTCTCACCGCGAACTCGACGAGGTCGGACGGGTGGCGCGCCGCCGCGCCGCCGCCGATCGCGACGTAGGTCAGGTTGAGCGGGCCCATGTACTTGCCCGTGCGCACGATGTGCTCGACCGTCTCGAGCTGGTGCACGTGCCCGAGCATGAAGTAGGGCTGGATGCCTGCCTCGCGCAGCAGCGCGAGGTGCGTCTCGTAGAACGTGGGCCCGGCCTCGAGGTACATGTCGCGGTACGCGGCCTGCATCTGCGGCAGCGCGAGCGAGGTGCCGGCAACGTCCCGCTCGCTCATGATCTCGAGGATGTTCATGCCGGTGGTCCCGATCGCGATCGTCACCTGGTCGGGCTTGGGATCGAGAGAGGCGAGCGCATGGCGAACGTCGTTGCCGGGCCACTCCGCCTGCTGTCCGGGCTCGGGCGCGAACGAGATCGATCCACCCACCTGCAGGATCATGTCGGGAACCGCGTCGCGGAGGCGCCCCAGCATCTCCTCGAACTTCGACATGCGCTTCGAGCCGCGACCGTCGTCCTCGCGCACGTGGATGTGCAGGATCTGCGCGCCGGCGTCGTAGCAGTCGACCGCCTTCTGCACCTGCTGGTCCATCGTCACGGGAATGTCGTCCGAATCGCCGGGCAGGAAGCCCGGTCCGTAAGGGGCCACGGTGATGAGGAGTTTTTCCTGGTTCTCGGGCAGCAGCGAATCCTGAAAATAGTGCATGGCGCGTTCTCCGGAGGTAAGTCGGGCAGTTCCGGGCGCATTGTGGGCGTATCCCACCATCGGTTTTTGACAATCGGGGACGTCGACTATACATTTTGGGACATGCCGTTCACCCATGTCCGCAGCGCGGCACTCACCAACTACGCGGAGGTCGCGCGCGCCGTGGGGCTCGATCCTTCCGCGCAGCTTCGCGCCGCGGGCCTCGACGCCCGCATGCTCCACGATCCCGAGCGCAAGATTCCTGTCGCGCGCGTCAGCATGCTGCTCGAAGCTTCCGCGCACGCCGCGGGCATCGACGATTTCGGCCTTCGCATGGCCATGTCGCGCCGCTCGTCCAACCTGGGGCTCATCGCGCTCGCCGCGCGCGAGGAGCCCACCGTGCGCGACGCGCTGCGCTGCCTCCAGCGCAGCATGCACCTTCACAACGAGGCGATGCACATCGACGTCGAGGAAGTCGACGGCGTGGGCATCCTGCGCGAGCAGATCCTCGCGAAGGTGCAGGGGCCCGCGCGGCAGGCGATCGAGCTTGCCGTGGCCGTGCTGTACGGCGTGGTCCGCGAATTCCTGGGCGGGACCTGGACGCCGATGGCCGTGTGCTTCACGCACGGACCCCCGCGCGACCTTTCGAACTATCGCAAGGCCTTCGCGTGCAGCGTCCAGTTCGACAGCGTGCTCAACGGCCTCACCTGCCGCAGCCGCGACCTCGATCGCAGGATGCCGGCGTCGGACCCGGCGTCGCAGCGGATCATCCAGCAGTACCTCGCGGCCGCGGCGGCGCAGCAGCCGACCCACGCGGAGCGCACGACGCGCCTCATCCTGGGGCTCCTGCCGAGCGGACGGTGCACCGCGGACGCGGTGGCGCGCTGCTTCGGCGTCGATCGCCGGACGCTGCACCGTCGCCTGGACGCCGAAGGCACGACGTTCCGCGCGCTGCTCGACGACGCGCGCAAGGAGGCGGCGCAGCGGCACGTGGCAAGCCCCGGCCGGACCCTGGCCGACCTGGCGCTCATGCTGGGCTTCTCGAGCCAGAGCGCGTTCTCGCGCTGGTTCACGGGCAAGTTCGGCGTTCCGCCGCGGCGGTGGAGGTCGAGGTCCGCCTGAACGGGCGGCGGGTCGACGCGTCCCCCATCCGCCGCGCCGTGCTCGCCGGCGGGCGCGCCGGCGGATCGCTACGGGGCGTGCGTGAGCGAGGCGCCCGTGTCGGCGAGCGTGTAGGCCATGGCGCCCATGTCGCGCGCGTTGTCGGCGGACGCGTTGCCGTCGAGCGCGCGCTTCTTCACCCCCTGCAGGATCGCCGCCAGCCGGAAGTAGCTGAACGCGAGGTAGAAGCTCCAGTGCGCCACCATGGGCATGCCGCGCAGCTCGCAATAGCGCTCGACGATCGCGCGCTCGTCCGGAATGCCGAGCGCCGCGCGGTCCTGGTCGCCCAGGCCGCGGATCGACGCGCCCGGCGGCAACCGAAGGCACATGCAGAAGTAGGCGAGGTCGGCGAGGCCGCTGCCGAGCGTCGACAGCTCCCAGTCGAGCGTCGCGAGCACCTTCGGCGCCTTCGCGTCGAAGATGAGGTTGTCGATGCGGTAGTCGCCGTGGACGAGCGACGGCGCGCCCTCGTCGGCGACGCAGCTCGCGGGCAGCCATTCGATGAGCCGCTCCATGCCGGCGTGGTCGTCCGTCTGCGAGGCCCGGTACTGCTTGGTCCACACCGCGATCTGGCGCTCGAAGTAGTTGCCCGCGCGCCCGTAGTCGGCGAGGCCCGCCGCAGCGACGTCGACGTCGTGCAGCGCCGCGAGGTTGGCGACGAGCGCCTCGTAGTGCGCCACGCGCGACTCGCGCGGCACGTCCGGCAGCGCGGGATCCCACAGCACGCGACCCGGCACGAAGCCCATCACGTAGAACATGCTGCCCATCACCTCGCGGTC
>JBGAIS010000068.1:0-19872 GCA_044225355.1 Casimicrobiaceae bacterium
CGAGGCACGCGAGGGGCGCGAGCGGAAGCGCGACGCCCAGGGCGTCGAAGCGGTCGCGTGCTCGTGCAAGCGGGATGAGCTCCGCGTCGACGGTGGAGATGACGAGCTCGATCGCGCGCTCGCGACACGCCGCCAGCATGCGATCGGCCAGCGCGGGATCGTCGCCGCGCGGCAGGAGGAGCCGGCGCTCCGGCGGCACGAGGTAGAGCCCCGCGGCGCAAGGGTCCATGTCGGCCATGTGCAGCTCGTGCGCGGCATCGAGGCTCTTCCATACGCTAATGGCGGAGGGCCCGCCGGCGCCGGTCAGGAGAATTCGCATCGCATCTTTCCGGTTGGCAAATGGGGTGGAGGCATCACGAGCCCGCGTGCAGTCGCCAGGCCGCGAGCGCGATCACGAACGCGAGGACCGCGACCTCGCTCCAGAAGAGGCGGCGCTCGGCCTTGCGGTCGTCGGCCATCATGCGCGCGAAGGCGGCGCTGGGGGGCTTCATTTGAGGATCCTCGCCTTGCCGGACTTGATCGTCTTGTCCCATCGCGAGTCCGCGCCGCGCCACTGCGCCGCCATGGCCGCGAGCGATATCGCGCTCATGAGCGGGCCGTAGCCGACGACGAGGAGCAGCGCGTCGCGCAGCCAGCGCGGGATTCCGGCCTTGTCCAGGCGGTAGACGCCCCACGACGCGAGCATGCCGGCGCTGACCCACACGTACATGAAGAGCGTGATGAGGTCGCGCCACGTGCGTCCGTCGGCTCCTTCGGCGAGGCGATCGGCGAAGGGCACGAGCTCAGGCGGCAGGAAGAATATCGCCATGATCGCGAGCGAGACCAGTCCGGGATAGGCGAGGCCCTCGAGCCAGGCGCGACGCGCCGTCGGCGGGTCGATGAGGAACGAGAACAGCGTCTCGAAGACGTATACGACGATCGTGATGCGCCACACGAGGGTGAAGCTCTTCCAGGCGCCCGCGGGGTCGACCGCGTGCAGCCCCAGGAGGCCGATCGACGACAGGATCATGAAGAGCGGCGCGAGCACGATGCTGAACCACAGGATGCCGAAGCCGATGCCGCCGATCCCCCGGTGACGCAGCGGCCGGAACCACAGGTGGCGGAACGCGGCGGTGATCTGCAGGTTGCCGCGCGCCCAGCGCAGGCGCTGCTTCCACAGGCCGACGAGATTGTCGGGCTCCTCGGCCCACACCACCGCGCTGCCGTCGAACACCACGCGGCGGCCCGCGATCTGCGTCTTGAGCGTGGTGTAGGTATCCTCGGCGAGCGTCGTGGTGTCGATGCGCCCGCCGAGCGCCACGAGGTTCTCGCGGCTGTGGAGCTGCGCGCCCCCGGCGAGGCACGTCAGCGTGCCGATCACGTTCTGCGCGCGCCGCGCCGCGGCCTGCGCCGTCACGTACTCGAACGCGACGAAGCGGTTGACGATGTTGCCGGGGTGGCTGCCTTCCTTGATGTAGGCGGTGACGGCGCCGACGGTGGGATCGGCCAGGTGGCGCGTCATGCGGCGCAGCGCGAGCGGCTCGAAGAGCACGTCCGCGTCCATGATCATCACGGCTTCCGCCCAGTCGTCGGCCAGGATCTCGCGCAGCCCGTGGTTGAGCGTGTGCGCCTTGCCCTGGCCCCCGGCCTCGCGCCGCAGGTGGTATACGGCGCCCGGGTAGCGGGCGATCATCTCGCGCATCACGGCGGGGGTGCGATCCGTGCTCGCGTCGTCGACGACGTAGATGCGCCAGGCGCCCACCGGGTAAGCGAGGTGCATGAGCGAGTCGATGCTCGCCTCGAGCACGTCCGCCTCGTTCCACGCGGGGAGGATGAACGCGACGCGCGGCGTGACGTCGGCGCAGCGGGCGTAGTGATTGCGCACGCCGTGCCAGCCGACGAGGAGGAACTGGATGAACAACGCGAAGGTCGGCAGCATGCCCACGGCGACGCACGCCACCAGTACGGCGTAAAGCGCGGAACTCATTTCGCAATTGTCCCAGCAACGTCCATGCCGGGCGTCGATGGCGGTGACAGAACGATCGTTCGACGAGGCTGCCGGGCCGTGACCCGGCGGCCACCCGGCACGATGCTTGCGGCGGATCGGACGTGGTGGGTGCTCGTCGCAATAGGGCGGCCGGTCGGCGGATGTGGCGCCCGCCTGACCAGGATCAAAGCCGCCCCGGGCACGCCCGGCGCCTCGGTTGGTACAATCCGCCCTCGGACGATCGACTCCCATGCCCCTTTTCGCCCTCGGCCTCAGCCACACGACCGCGCCCCTCGACGTGCGGGAGAAGGTCGTGTTCAAGCCCGAGGACCTCACGGACGCGCTGCGCGACCTCGCCCTGGGCCGTCGCGTGAAGGAAGCGGCCATCCTGTCCACGTGCAACCGGACCGAGGTCTACTTCGAAGGCGGCGACCCTGCGGAGGTGGCCACGTGGCTCGCGGGCTTCCACGGCGTGCCGCAGCAGTCGCTCGATCCGTATTACTACACGCTGCCGCGGGACAAGGCGGTGACGCACGCGTTCCGCGTGGCGAGCGGCCTCGACTCGATGGTGCTGGGCGAGCCGCAGATCCTGGGACAGATGAAGCAGGCGGTGCGATCCGCGGAGTCCGCGGGCTCGCTGGGGCTCGTCCTCAACCGGCTCTTCCAGCGGTCCTTCGCGGTGGCGAAGGACGTGCGCACGCAGACGGACATCGGCAGCGCTTCCATCTCGATGGCCGCGGCCGCGGTCAAGCTCGCGGAGCGCATCTTCCCGTCCATCGCGGGGCGGCGCCTGCTGCTCGTCGGCGCCGGCGAGATGATCGAGCTCGCGGCCAGCCATTTCATCGCGCGGCAGCCGGCGTCGGTCACGGTGGCCAACCGCACCCTCGAGCGCGGAAGCCAGCTCGCGAGTCGCCTGGGCGCGGAGGCGATCACGCTGAACGAGCTTCCCGATCGCCTGCACGAGTTCGACATCGTGGTGACGTGCACCGCGAGCACGCTGCCTATCATCGGCAAGGGCATGCTCGAGCGCGTCGTGAAGCAGCGCAAGCATGCGCCGGTGTTCATCGTCGACCTGGGCGTGCCGCGTGACGTCGAGCCCGAGGCCGCGCTGCTCGACGACGTGTTCCTCTATTCGATCGACGAGCTGCAGGTCATCGTCAAGGAGAATCTCCAGGTCCGGCGGGAGGCGGTGGTCCAGGCCGAGCAGATGATCGCCGACCAGACCGCGCATTTCCTCCGCTGGCTCGAGGGCCGGGCGGTGGTGCCGACCATCGAGGCGCTGTCCGGGCATCACGACGGGCTGCGCGCGCTGGAGCTGGAGCGTGCGCGCAAGATGCTCGCCGCCGGTGAATCCCCCGACGTGGTCATCGAGGCGCTCGCGCGCGGCCTCACGAGCAAGTTCCTGCACGCGCCCCTGTCGGCGCTCAACGCCGCCGGCGAGGCGGAGCGCGCGGAGCTCATCCTCGCGCTTTCGCGCATGTATCGCTTCGACGCGCCCGAGCGCGAGTCGTAGCTTCCGCACGTCCGATCGGGGTCGCCCTGCCGCGTCAACGCGGGAAATGGGGTCAGACCCCATTTTTGCATCGCCTCGAGTCGTCAGGAAATGGGGTCAGACCCCATTGTTCGATGGTCGGGAATTGGGGTCTGACCCCATTTCGCTCATTTTTCGCGTTGCCGGGCGGCACTGGCCGACGCCGTGCCAACGGGCAGACAATGTGATCGCCGCATGAAATCCTCGCTTCGCACCAAACTCGGCCAGCTCTCGTCCCGCCTCGCGGAGCTCGACGGCCTCCTGGGCTCGCCCGACGTCACGCGCGACATGGACCGCTATCGGGCGCTCACGAAGGAGCACGCGGACCTGGGGCCGGTCGTCGCCCGCTTTCACGATTTCGAGACCGCCGAGGCCGACCTCGCCGCGGCCGAGGAGCTCGCGGCCGATCCCTCGATGCGCGACTTCGCCGACGAGGAGCGGGCCGCCGCGCAGTCGCGCATCGCCGGCCTCGAGACCGAGCTCCAGGCGGCGCTCCTGCCCAAGGACCCGAACGACGAGCGCAACGTCTTCCTGGAAATTCGCGCGGGCACGGGCGGCGACGAGTCCGCGCTCTTCGCGGGCAATCTCCTGCGCATGTACGTGCGCTACGCGGAGCGTCATCGCTGGCAGGCCGAGATCGTCTCGGCGTCGCAGTCCGAGCTCGGCGGGTACAAGGAGGTGATCGTGCGCGTCGTGGGGCAGGGCGCGCACTCGAAGCTCAAGTTCGAGTCGGGCGGGCATCGCGTGCAGCGCGTGCCGGAGACCGAGGCGCAGGGACGAATCCACACGTCCGCCTGCACGGTCGCGGTGATCCCGGAAGCCGACCCCATCGCCGACATCACGATCAACCCCGCGGACCTTCGCATCGACACGTTCCGCGCGTCGGGCGCGGGCGGCCAGCACGTCAACAAGACCGACTCCGCGGTACGCATCACGCACCTGCCGACGGGCCTCGTCGTCGAATGCCAGGACGACCGCTCGCAGCATCGCAACCGCGCGCAGGCGATGTCGGTGCTCGCGTCGCGGCTGCTCGACCGGGAACGCCAGGAGCGGCAGAGCAAGGAGGCCGCGCACCGCAAGTCGCTCATCGGGTCCGGCGATCGCAGCGAGCGCATTCGCACGTACAACTTTCCGCAGGGTCGCGTCACCGACCATCGCATCAACCTCACGTTGTACAAGATCGACGCGATCATGGACGGCGAGCTCGACGAGGTGGTGAGCGCGCTCGCGCAGGAGTTCCAGGCCGAGCAGCTCGCGGCATTGTCGGGAGAGGGCGCGTGAAATCGAGCCCGCGTGCCGCGGCCGCGAAGCCGTTCTGGCTCGAGACGCTGCGCCTCGCGATGCGCGAGTTCGTGCCGGAGGATCTGGACGAGATCCACCGCCTCGATCGCGACCCGCGCGTGATGAAGTACATTACCGGAAAGCCCGCGACGTTCGAGGAAGCGCAGGCGACCGTCCGTCGCGTGACGCGCTACTACCGCATGTATCCCGACCTGGGCGCGTGGTACACGGTGCGCCGCGACACGGGACGCTTCATCGGATGGTTCTCGCTCAAGTACGCGGGAAAGAGTCCCGACGTGGAGATCGGCTATCGCCTGCTGCCCGAAGCCTGGGGACACGGCTTCGCGACCGAGGGCGCGACGGCGATGCACGACTACGGGTTCGCGGACCTGGGCCTCGATCGCATCATCGGCGTGACGCATCCCGGCAATCGCGCGTCGCAGAAGGTGCTCATGAAGGCGGGCCTCGAGGATCGAGGATGGGGCCGCTACTACGACTTGCGCCTGCGCCTGTTCGCCGCCGAGAATCCCTATCGATGACGGTGCATCTCGCCACGCCCAGGCTCGTCCTCCGTGACTTCGCGCCCGGCGACGGCGACGACCTGTACTCCATGGATCGCGACGATCGCGTCATGCGCTACCTGGGCTCGGGCCTGACGGGGCGCTCGCGCGAGGATGTCGACCGCACGCTTGCGCGCATCGTCCTGCGGGCGGCGGAGAAGCCGGGCTACGGTTTACTGCATGCGAGCCTGCGCGAGGGCGGCGCCTTCGTCGGCGGCTGCGGTCTCTTCGCGCTCGAGGGGACGGACGACGTCGAGATCGCCTACCGCTTGCCGTTCGCGTGCTGGGGGAAGGGCTACGCGACCGAGATGGCGCGCGCGGTCCTCGCGCACGGGCTCGCCACGCTCGGCCTCGCCCGCGTGGTGGGCCTCACGTGGCCCGAGAACGTGCCGTCGCAGCGCGTGCTCGAGAAGATCGGCATGCGCGCGCAAGGCGAGGCCGTGCACTACGGTCGCGCGATGCGCACGTTCGTCGCGCCATGACCGTCGGCGAGGCGCTCGCGCGCTCGGGGCTCGCGCCCCTCGACGCGCAGGTGCTGCTCGCGCACGCCCTCGGGCGCGATCGCACGTGGCTCGTCGCGCATCGCGATGACGCGCTCTCGCAGGACGGGGCGCAGGCGTTCGGGGAGGTCGCGACGCGTCGCCGGCACGGCGAGCCCGTCGCCTACATCACCGGCATGAGGGAGTTCTACGGGCTGCCGCTGTGCGTGACGCCGGCCGTGCTGATCCCGCGGCCCGAGACCGAGACGCTGGTCGAGCTCGCGCTGTCGTGGCTGCCGGTCGGCCGCGCGGCGCGCGTGCTGGACCTCGGCACGGGGTCGGGGGCCGTCGCGCTCGCGATCGCCCGCGAGCGGCCGCTCGCGCACGTGGTGGCGACCGACGCGTCGACCGCGGCGCGCGACGTCGCGCGCGCGAACGCCGCGCGGCTCGCGATACGCAACGTCGAGCTCGCGCACGCGGACTGGTACGAGGGCGTCCCCGCGCAGGCTTTCGACGTCATCGTGAGCAATCCGCCGTACGTCGCGCCGGGCGACCCGCATCTCGCGGAAGGCGACGTGAGGTTCGAGCCGTGGGCGGCACTGGTGGCGGGCGACGCCGGTCTCGCGGCATTGCGCACGATCGTCTCCGGCGCACGCCGCCGTCTTGCGATCGGGGGCGCCGTTGCGGTCGAGCACGGCTACGACCAGTCGGACGCGGTGCAGTCGATGCTGCGCGACGCGGGCTTCGAGCGCATCGAGGCTCGCCGCGACCTCGCGGGTATCGCGCGCGTCGCCGGCGGCCGCTAAATGGAGTCGGAATCGACCTGGTTCAGGTCGACGCTCAACGGCACGTGACGCCCGGCGCCGTGACGCCGAGCGTGCACGACGCGATGCCGGGCGGCGCCTTTTGCGCGAGCGCGATGCGCGTGTCGGCGTAGTGGCAGACGATGTACAGGTCGCGCGTGCGATTCTTGGCGAACGTCCAGCGGACGATGCGCGCGTTGGGATCGTCGGGGACGAGGTCGGCCATTTCCGACGGCGGTCCGTCGAACACGCTCACGGAGATGGGCGGCGAGAGGTCCGTGGAGGGCGCGGTGGATTCGTGGACGGCCGACGGCGTGCGCGAGATGGGCGCCCACCCGGCGGGCACCGCGCCGCTCGCGCTCTGCGTGGTGGCGAGCTGCTGCGGGCAGTCGAGCTTCCAGTCCGCCGCGAAGGCCGGCGCCCCGGCGAACGCGGCGATCGCCGCGGCGATGATCCGATGCTTCATGACAATGCTCCGGGCATCGCGACGCCGAGCTTCTCGCTCCACGGCGCAAGCGACGCCATGATGCCGTCGAAGAGCGCGACCCCGTTGGCTTGCTGGTCGCGATAGCGGCGAAGGCCCTGCTCGCCCGGCATGCGCGCGCCCGCGGTTCCGGGAACGGGGGCTGCAGCGCGGCACGCCTGCGCGAGCCAGTCCATCTGTCGCGCGAAATCGTCGCTGCCGCCGAACGCCGCGGGATCGAGCACCTGCGCGAAGACGGTGGCCCCCCAGCCCTGCGCCGCGTCCGCGCGCCCGTACCCCGCGAGCGCGCCGGTCACGGCCTCGACCAGGAGCGCGAGCGCGTAGCCCTTGTGCCCGGCCTCGACGCCGCCCAGCGGCATGAGCGTGCCCTTCGGCTCGCGAAAGAGCACCGCCGAATCGCTCGTCGGCCGCCCCTGCGCGTCGAGCGCCCACGCGTGCGGCAGGGGCTTGCCCGCGGCGTAAAGACGCTGCGACATGCCGTTGGTCGTGATGCTCGCGGAGATGTCGAGGAGCACGGGATCCCCTGACGTCGGGATACCCGCCGCGAGCGGATTGGGCGTGAACACCGGCGACACGGCGCCGAACGGCGCGACGCTGCGGCCCGTCGGATCGGAGCACATGAGGATCGCCATGAAGCCGCGGTCGGTGACGCGCTTCAGGTACGCCGCGAGGCACGCGATGTGATGCGATCGTCGGATGACGACGGTGCCCGTGCCGTAGGTCGCGGCCATCTCCGACGCCGCGTCGAGCGCGCGAAGCGTGAGCCACGGCCCCGGCAGCCGCCCGCCGTCCCACGTCTGCGCCGCGGGACGCTTGCCGATGACTTGGGGCTCGCCGGAGCGGGCCATCGAGCCGCTCTCGATTTCGGCGAGGTAGGGCGCGAGGAGCCCGAGGCCATGCGTGTCGTGCCCGAGGAGGTCGCCGTCGACCAGAATGCCGGCGGTGTCGCGAGCGATGTCGTCACGCACGCCGGCGCGGACGAAGAGGGCATGAGCGAAGTCGACGAGGGCGGAAGCGGCGTAGCGTGTCATGATTGACGGGCAGGGGCGATTCCACGATTCTAGCCCGGATAATGGCGCGTGCCCGCTCGCCTGGGCCCGACGCCAACCCACGCCTTCGCAAGCGCCGCCTCGCCAGCCTCGAACAACGACAAGAACGCCACGTGCTGCCGTCCTCGCTGCAGATCAGCATCGTCACCTTCTACCCCGATCTCAAGCTCCTCGAGCGCTGCCTTCGCAAGCTCGCGCTGGCGATCGCGGCGGGACGCGAGGCGGGCGCGATGCGCACGGTCCACCTCGCGCTCATCGACAACAGCGAGGACCGCACGGTCGCCGAGGCCGTGACCAAGCTCGGCAAGGCGCGCTTCCAGGACACGGGCGTGCACGTCACTTACCTTCACGGGCACGCCAACATCGGCTACGGCGCCGCGCACAATCTCGTGCTCCACGGCACGGGCTCCGACTATCACCTCGTGCTCAATCCCGACGTCGAGCTCGCGCCCGACGCGCTCGCCAACGGCGTGCGCTGGCTCGACGCGCACGAGGACGTGGGCGCGCTCGCGCCGCTCGCCCGCGACGGCGCGGGCCGGCGCGTGTTCCTGTGCAAGCGGTATCCCGCGATCTTCGACCTCTTCCTGCGCGGCTTCGCACCCGGTCTCCTGCGGCGGCTCTTCAGGCGAAGGCTCGATCGCTACGAGCTTCGCGACATCATGGACGTCGAGCACCCGAAGGACGTGATCGGCATTCCCGCGCTGTCGGGCGCGTTCATGCTGGTCAAGCGCCTCGCCATCGATCGCACGGGCGGGTTCGATCCGAAGTTCTTCCTGTATTTCGAGGACTTCGACTGGAGCGTGCGCCTCAATCGCATCACCAAGACGGCGTTCGTGCCTTCGGTGGAGATCGGCCATCACGGCGGCAATGCCGCGCGCAAGGGGCTGCGGCACATCCGGCTCTTCGTGCGCAGCGGGTTCCGCTTCTATCGCCTGCACGGCTGGAAGTGGTTCTGATGCCGGGCGCCGTCGTCGTCACCGGCGCCGGCGGGTTCATCGGGCACGCGATGGTCGAGCATCTCGCCGCCGCGGGATACGACGTGCGCGGCCTCGTGCGCACGCTCGACGCGGATACCGCCGCGCGGCGCGAGTTCGTGGCGTGCGGCGACCTCACGACCCTCCCCGACGACGCGCTTCGCACGCTGCTCGGCGGCGCGCGGGTCGTCGTCCACTTCGCCGCGCAAGCGCACCGCCCGATCGACGCGAGCGACGAGGCGAAAGTGGCGCTTCGCCGCATCAACGTCGACGCGAGCGGGCGGGTCGCGCGCGCCGCGGCCGCGTGCGGCGCGACGCACGTCGTGATCGCGAGCTCGGTCAAGGTGCACGGCGACTCGACGATGCCGGGCATGCCGTGGCGCGAGAGCGACGCCCCCGTGCCGCGCGACGCGTACGGAGAGAGCAAGTGGGCCGCCGAGCGCATGGTGGACGCCGTCGCCGAGGAGACCGGCATCCGCGCGACCGCGCTTCGCCTGCCGCTCACGTACGGCCCGCGGGCCAAGGGGAACTTCGCGGCGCTGGTGCGCGCGGTGGCGCGCGGCGTCCCGCTGCCGCTGGCGTCCATCGACAACCGGCGCAGCCTTCTGGGCACCGGCAACCTGGCTTCCGCGTTGCGCGCGGTCATCGACAGCGATCCCGGGCCGGATCGCGGGCGCCTCATGCCGTACTTCGTGGCCGATGCGCACGCCGTGTCCACGCCGGAGCTCGTGCGAGCGATCGCGCGGGCGCTGCGCGTGCCGGCGCGCCTGTGGCCGCTTCCGCTGGGGGCGCTGCGGGTCGCGGCCGGGTACGCCGGTCGCGGCGAGGCGCTGGCGCGGCTCGCCGACTCGCTCGAGATCGACACCACGTCGTTCGGCGCACGCTTCGGCTGGACGCCGCCCCGGACGCTCGAGGAGGGCCTGGCGGAGGCGGTGGCGCCGCTATAATCCCGGGCTTCCCGTACGCCTTCACGCCCTCGATGACTCCCCGTTCTGGCGGCCGCCGTGCCGACGAGCTCCGCCCCTTGCGATTCACGCGCGGATTCACGAAGCATGCCGAGGGATCGGTGCTGGTCGAGATGGGCGACACGCGCGTCCTGTGCACGGCCAGCGTCGAGGAGGGCGTCCCGCCTTTCATGAAGGGCCGCGGCGAGGGCTGGCTGACGGCCGAGTACGGCATGCTGCCGCGCGCGACGCACGCGGCGGCCGGCGCGAGGCCGCGGAGGGCAAGCAGAGCGGGCGCACCCAGGAGATCCAGCGCCTCGTCGGACGCAGCGCGCGCGGTGGTCGATCTCGCGGCGCTCGGCGAGCGCACGATCAAGCTCGACTGCGACGTGCTGCAGGCCGACGGCGGTACGCGCTGCGCGTCCATCACCGGCGTGTGCGTCGCCGTTGCCGACGCGATCTCGTGGTGCCGCGAGCGGGGCCTCGTCACGGGCGACCCCATGCGCGAGCTCGTCGCCGCGGTGTCGGTCGGCATCGTGGACGGCGTGCCGTTGCTTGACCTCGACTACGCCGAGGACTCGGGTTGCGATACGGACATGAACGTCGTGATGACGGCGGGCGGCGGGTTCGTCGAGCTGCAAGGCACGGCCGAGGGCGCGCCGTTCACGCGCTCGCAGGTGGACGAGCTCGCATCGCGCTCGCGACGGGCGGCATCGAACGCATCGTCGCCGCGCGCGCGCCGCGCTGGGTCGCTGATGGACCGGCTGGTCCTCGCGTCCGGCAACGAGGGCAAGCTGCGCGAGATGCGCCGGCTTCTCTCGCCGCTCGGTATCGAGGTGATCGCGCAGCGCGAGCTCGGCATCGACGACGCGGAGGAGCCGCACGTCACGTTCGTCGAGAACGCGCTCGCCAAGGCGCGGCACGCGAGCGCCTACCGCTGCCCGCTCTGGCCGACGATTCCGGCGTCTGCGTGAGCGCGCTGGGCGGCGCGCCGGGCGTGCATTCGGCGCGCTACGCCGGCGAGCCGCGCTCCGACGCGCGCAACAACGAGAAGCTCGTCGCGGCGCTCGCGGGTGTCGCGGACCGGCGCGCGCACTACGCGTGCGTGCTGGTGCTCGTGCGTCACGCCGACGACCCCGAGCCGATCATCGCGGAGGGCCGCTGGCACGGCGTCATCGTCGACGCGCCGCGGGGCGACGGCGGCTTCGGCTACGACCCGCACTTCGAGGACATCGAGACCGGCCTCACCGGCGCCGAGCTTCCGCTCGCGCGCAAGAACGAGCTCTCGCATCGCGGCAAGGCGATGCGAGAGCTGATCGCGAGGCTCGCGACGTGATCGGCGCCGCGCTCGCGCATCCGCACTTCACCGCGCTTCCCCCGCTCGCGCTGTACGTGCACGTGCCGTGGTGCGTGCGCAAATGCCCGTACTGCGACTTCAACTCGCACGAGGCGCGCGGCGACGTGCCCGAGGACGCTTACGTCGACGCGGTGATCGCCGACCTCGAAAGCGCGCTGCCGTCGGTATGGGGCCGCAAGGTGGTGAGCATCTTCCTGGGCGGCGGCACGCCGAGCCTCTTCTCGGCGGGCGCCATCGACCGGCTCCTCGCGAGCATCCGCGCGCGGCTTCCGATCACGCCCGGCGCGGAGGTGACCCTCGAGGCGAACCCGGGCACGTTCGAGCGCCAGAAGTTCGCGGATTTCTTCGCCGCGGGCGTGAACCGCCTCTCGCTCGGCATCCAGAGCTTCGACCCCGAGATGCTCCGCGCGCTCGGTCGCAGGATCTCGCGCAGGCGCTCGCGTTCGCGCCGCCGCACCTTTCGTTCTACCACCTCACCATCGAGCCCAACACGCTGTTCCATCGCCGTCCGCCGACGCTGCCGGACGAGGACACCTCGGCGGACATCGAGGGTGCGGTGCACGCCACGCTCGCGCGTGCGGGCTACGTCCACTACGAGACGTCCGCGTACGCAAGGCAGGGGCGCGAGTGCGTCCACAACACCAACTACTGGCGCTTCGGCGACTACCTGGGCCTGGGCGCCGGCGCGCACTCCAAGATCTCGTTCGCCGATCGCATCGTTCGCGAGCTCCGCTGGAAGCAGCCGAAGCAGTACATGGCGAAGGTCGCGGAGGGCTCGCCGGTGCAGGAGCGCCACGACGTCGCGCGCGAGGACGTGGGCTTCGAGTTCATGCTGAACGCGCTGCGGCTCACCGAGGGCGTGCCGTCGTCGCTCTTCGCCGAGCGCACGGGCTATCCGCTGGCGCTCGTCGCGCATGCGCTGGAAGCCGCCACGCGAAAGGGCCTCGTCGAGCCCGACCCCGCGCGGCTCGTGCCTACCGAGCTCGGCCGCCGCTTCCAGAACGACCTCCTCGAGCTCTTCCTTCCGGCGCGACGAAAGGCGTCGGTGCCCATCGTCGAGATCGCGACGACGGGCGTCACGCGATGACCCGCGCGACCATCGTGCAGTCGCGCGCCGCGCTCGCGTCGGGCGGCACGACGGCCCTCGAGATCGCCGAGTCGCAGCTCGAGCGCATCGACGCCACCGACGGCGCGATCGGCGCGTGGCAGAGCCTCGACCCGGAGCGCGTGCGCCGCGAGGCGCGCCGCGCCGACGAGGCGCGTTGCCCGGGTCCGCTCGGCGGCATCGGCATCGGCGTGAAGGACATCATCGCCACCACCGACCACGTGACCACCGCGGGCTCGCCCATCTACGCGGACCATCGGCCGGCGCAGGACGCGACGTGCGTCGAGCGGCTGCGCGCCGCGGGTGCGTACGTCTTCGGCAAGACGGTCACCACGCCGTTCGCGTTCGTCGATCCGTCGAAGACGCGCAATCCGTGGAACGGCGCGCACTCGCCGGGCGGCTCGTCGTCGGGCTCCGCGGCGGCGGTCGCGGCGGGACACGTGCAGGCGGCGATCGGCACGCAGACCAACGGGTCGATCATCCGCCCGGCCGCGTACTGCGGCGTGGTCGGGTACAAGCCGACGCTTGGGCTCGTACCCATCGGCGGCGTGCACCCGTTCGCGCCGACGTTCGACACGGTCGGCGCCTTCGCACGCTGCGTCGCCGACGCGGCGCGCGTCGCGAGCGCGATGGCCGAGCCGTCCCGCATCGACCCGGACGTCGCCATCCCCCAGCATCGGCCGCGCCTCGCGTGGCTCGCGAAATTCCCCTGGGTCGAGCCCGACTTCGATTCGCTCCGCGCGCTCGCGCAAGCGCTCGAGGCGCTGGGCGATGGCGCGGAGATCGTCCCGGTCCAGGTGCCTGCCGCCTGGAAAGACGCGAAGGCGGTCCACCGCACGCTCATGCTGAAGGAGGGCTCCGACGTCCTGGGCGACCTGCAGGTGCGCGAGCGCGCGCGGCTCACGCCGGCGCTCAACAAGGCCATCGACGACGGCCGCGCGATCACCGCGCTTGAGTTCCGCGACGCGATCTTCGCCCGCGAGCGCGCCATCGCGTTCTTCACCGGATGGCTCGACGAGTACGACGCCGTGCTCTCGCCTTCGGCGCCGAGCGTGGCGCCGCGCGGCCTCGACACCACGGGCGACCCCTCGTGCTGCTCGCTGTGGTCGCTTCTCGGATTTCCCGCGGTGTCGCTGCCGGCGGGCATGGTGCAGGGACTTCCGGTGGGGCTGCAGCTCGCGGCGCCGCAGGGACGCGACGATTCGCTCCTCGCGGCCGCCGCGTGGTGCGAGGCGCGGCTGCCGTTCGCGGGGCTCGCGTCGTGAAGCGCGCGAAGAAGCCGCCGTTGCCGAAGGTGCGCAATCCCGTCGCGCGCGCTCCGGTCCTCGGCAAGGGTGGACCGCACGGCAAGACGACGCGCGCGAGGCGTCGCGAGGCCAACGTCGAGACGAGGAATCTCGCGCGGGAGCCCCATGTCGAAGAGTGACCTTCCGAAGCTCTGCCGCGACGACCTCGAGTCGGGCCGCATGCGCGCGCTCTACATGGAAGCGCTCGGCGGGAAGGGCGAGGCGCTCGACGACATCCAGCTCTCAGAGTCCCTCACGTCCACGCTTGCCGCGAAGCCGAAGGGCGCGGGATGGTGGGTCTTCGCATACGGCTCGCTGCTATGGAATCCGCTGTTCCCGTTCGCCGAGTCGCGGCCGGCGACGCTGCATGGCCTGCACCGGCGCTTCTGCCTCTACTCGATGGCCTCGCGCGGCACGCGCGAATCGCCCGGCCTGGTGCTGGGCCTCGATCGCGGTGGCGCATGCACCGGCGTGGTGTACCGCCTGCCCGCGCCCGCGGCCATCGACGAGCTTCATCTCTTGTGGCGGCGCGAGATGGTGACGGGCGCGTACCGGCCGAAGTGGGTCACCGTGCAGGCCGGGGGGCGGAGGATGATCGCGCTCGCGTTCACCATGAAGCAGGGGCATCCGCAGTACTCGGGCAAGCTCGACCTCGATGCGCAGGCGCGCATCATCGCGAGCGCGGAGGGCGCGTTCGGCACCTCGCGCGACTACCTCGAGCGCACGCGCGTCGCGCTCGTCACGCACGGCATCGTGGACCCGTATCTCGAGCGTATCGCCGCGAAGGTCGTGGCGCTGCGCGGCGCGGGATAGAGTCCTGTCGTCAAATGGCGATGTTGCGGCCGCCGTCGACGGCCAGCGTGACGCCGGTCACGTAGCTCGCCTGCGCGAGCAGGAAATACACCGCGCCCGCGATGTCGTCGGGCGTGCCCTCGCGCCGCAGCGGCGTGTGCGAGATGATCCGCTGGCGCGAGAGCTCGTCGAACGACTCGTCGTCGGGCCACAGCACCGGGCCCGGCGCGACGGCGTTGACGCGAACGTCGGGCGCGAGCTCGCGGGCGAGCGAGCGCGTGAGGCCCACGAGCCCGGTCTTGGCGATCGAGTACACGACGTAGTTCTTGAGGGGCCGCTTGGCGTGGATGTCCGCCAGGTTCACGATGGCGCCCTGCGTCTTGCGCAGCGCCGGCGCCGCGGCCTGAGCGAGGAAGAGCGGCGCCATCACGTTGGTGCCGACGAGGTCATGCCAGTTGGCCTCGGTGATCTCGCCGAGCGGCGTGGGGAAGAACGACGAGGCGTTGTTGACGAGGCCGTCCAGGCGCCCGAACGTCTGCACGGTCTGGTCGACGAGCGATGGGAGCTTCGCGATGTCGAGGAGGTCGGCCTGGATGAGCGCCACCGAGCCCTTGCGCGTGTGATTGAGCTCGGCCGACAGCAGGCGCGCCTCGCCGCCCGACGCGCGGTAATGCAGCATGAGACTCGCGCCGGCGCCGTGCAGGCGGCGGCAGATCGCCGCGCCGACGCGCTTGGCGCCGCCGGTGATCAAGACGACCTTGCCTTGCACCTTACCTCTCCGGCGGTAGACTTGGTTTTCCCGCAGCCAATCTAGCACATCGCCCTCGCCGTGCCCACGCGCGCCGCGCCCGCGCTTCCGATGCCCGACCCCGACGCGCTCGCCCACAGCGCGCGGGTCGTCGCCGCGGTCCGGGGCCGCATCGCCGACAGCGGCGGGTGGATCCCGTTCGCGCAGTACATGCAGGACGTGCTGTACGCGCCCGGACTCGGTTATTACGTCGCGGGCGCGCGGAAGTTCGGCGCGGCGGGCGACTTCGTCACCGCGCCCGAGATGACGCCGCTCTTCGCGGCCGCGCTTGCCGCGCCCATCGAAGCGGTGTTGCGCGAATCGGGCAGCGACCGGGTGCTGGAGCTCGGCGCCGGCAGCGGCGCGCTCGCCGCGGGACTGTTGCGCGCGCTCGCGTCGCGCGGCATCGACGCGCGCTACTCGATCCTCGAGGTGAGCCCCGACCTGCGCGAGCGCCAGCGCGCGACGGCGCCCGGCGTCGCCGCGTGGCTCGACCGCGTTCCCGACCGCATCGACGGCGTCGTCGTCATGAACGAGGTGCTCGACGCAATCGCCCCGCACGTCGTGAGCCGCCGCGGCGGCGAGTGGCTCGAGCGCGGCGTGTCGGTGGTCGAAGGCGCGCTCGCGTGGTCCGACCGGCCGCTCGGGCCCGGTGCGCTGCGCGCGCTCGCGGAGGAGCGCTTTCCCGCGGAGGGCGACTACACGAGCGAGATCAACCCCGACGCGGAGGCGCTCGTCGAGACTGTCGCGCGCCGGATGCGCAGCGGCGCGATGCTCGTGCTCGACTACGGCTTCGTGCAGCGCGAGTACTACCATCCGCAACGAAGCGCCGGCACGCTGATGGGCCACTACCGGCATCGCTCGCACGACGATCCGTTCCTGTGGCCGGGACTGTCCGACCTCACCGCGCACGTCGACTTCACCGCGATCGCGCAAGCGGGCGATCGGGCGGGGCTCACGGTCGCGGGCTACACGTCGCTCGCCGCATTCCTCGTGGGATCGGGCATCCTCGATCGCCTCGCGGAAGCGGGCGATCCGTCGTCGCCGGCGTACATGCGCGAGGCGGCGTCGGTGCAGCGATTGCTCTCGCCCGCGGAGATGGGCGAGCTGTTCAAGGCGCTTGCGCTCACCGTGAACAACGGTGGTATTGTGTCTGCGTACTTCGCAGCCGCGGATCGTACGCATCGCTTGTGAACGATGCGGCGATTCGCACGACGGGCGCGAACGATGCCCGTCCTCGAGGCTGCACTTCGAACACGAGGAGGAGTCCATGGGCATCGCCAACGATCACGACCCGGTCGAGACGCGGGAATGGATCGACTCCCTGCGGGCCGTCGTCCATTACCAGGGCGTCGAGCGCGCGCGCTATCTCCTTTCGCTGCTGCGCGACGAGGCCGCCCGCGCAGGTGCGCCGCCGTCGTTCACGCTGACCACGCCTTATCGCAATACCATTCCTCCCGAGCGCGAGGAGGCGTCCCCGGGAAACCGCGAGATCGAGCATCGCATCCGCTCGGCCATTCGCTGGAACGCCGTCGCGATCATCCTGCGCGCGAACAAGGAGTCGTCCGAGCTCGGCGGGCACATCGCGAGCTTCCAGTCGTCGGCGCTCCTGTACGACATCGGGTTCGGGCACTTCTGGCATGCGCCTTCCGCCGATCACGGCGGCGATCTTCTCTACGTTCAGGGACACGTCTCGCCGGGCATCTACGCCCGCGCGTTCGTCGAGGGCCGGCTCACCGAGCAGCAGCTCCTCAATTTCCGGCAGGAAGCGGCGGGTCATGGAATTCCGTCGTATCCCCATCCGTGGCTCATGCCGGACTTCTGGCAGTTCCCCACGGTGTCGATGGGCCTGGGTCCGCTCATGGCCATCTACCAGGCGCGCTTCCTCAAGTACCTCGAGGGCCGCGGCCTCGCGAAGACCGCGAACCGCAAGGTGTGGGCGTTCCTGGGCGACGGCGAATGCGACGAGCCCGAGTCGCTCGGCGCCATCTCGCTCGCGGGCCGCGAGCGCCTCGACAACCTCGTGTTCGTCATCAACTGCAACCTGCAGCGCCTCGACGGCCCGGTGCGCGGCAACGGCAAGATCATCCAGGGAGCTCGAGGGCGTCTTCCGCGGCGCGGGATGGAACGTCATCAAGGTCGTGTGGGGCTCGGGCTGGGACAAGCTTTTCGAGAAGGACCAGGAAGGCATCCTCCTGAAGCGCATGGAGGAGTGCGTCGACGGCCAGTACCAGGACTTCAAGAGCAAGAACGGCGCGTACGTGCGCGAGCACTTCTTCAACACGCCCGAGTTGAAGGCGCTCGTCGAGGACCTTTCCGACGAGCAGGTATGGAAGCTCAACCGCGGCGGCCACGATCCCTTCAAGGTGTACGCCGCGTACGCGGCCGCGGTGAAGCACAAGGACCAGCCCACGGTCATCCTCGCCAAGACGGTGAAGGGCTACGGCATGGGCGAGTCGGGCGAAGGCCAGATGATCGCGCACCAGGCGAAGAAGATGACGCAGGACGCGCTCCGGCAGTTCCGCGATCGCTTCGACATCCAGATGCCCGACGAGCGCATCGACGCCATGCCTTTCATATCCTTCGCGAAGGACAGCGTGGAGGCCACGTACCTCGCCGAGCGCCGCGGCGCCCTCGGCGGCTACCTGCCGCAGCGCAGGCGCAAGTCGACGCCGCTGCCCGCGCCGCCGCTGTCCGCGTTCGACCGCCTCGTTCAGTCGTCGGGCGATCGCGAGATCTCGACGACGATGGCCTTCGTGCAGATGCTGGGCACGCTCGTGCGCGACAAGACGATCGGCAGGCACATCGTGCCCATCGTGCCCGACGAGTCGCGCACGTTCGGCATGGAAGGCATGTTCCGCCAGCTCGGCATCTACTCGGCGGTGGGCCAGCTCTACAAGCCGCAGGACGCCGACCAGCTCATGTACTACCGCGAGGACAAGTCGGGGCAGGTGCTGCAGGAAGGCATCAACGAGGCCGGCGCCATGAGCTCGTGGATCGCCGCGGCCACGTCGTACAGCACGAACGACGTGCCGATGATCCCGTTCTACATCTACTACTCGATGTTCGGCCTGCAGCGCGTGGGCGACCTGGCGTGGCTCGCGGGCGACATGCGTGCGCGCGGCTTCCTCATGGGCGGCACCGCGGGCCGCACCACGCTGAACGGGGAGGGCCTGCAGCACGAGGACGGCCACAGCCACGTGCTCGCGTCCACCATCCCCAACTGCATCAGCTACGACCCGACGTTCGCGTACGAGGTCGTCGTGATCGTGCGCGAAGGCATTCGCCGCATGTACGAGGCGCAGGAGGACGTGTACTACTACATCACGCTCATGAACGAGAACTACGCGCACCCGGCCATGCCCGCGGGCGCGGAGGCCGGCATCGTGAGGGGGCTGTATCTCCTGCGCGAAGGCGCCAAGGGCAAGGGTCCGCGCGTGCAGCTCATGGGATCGGGGACGATCCTGCGCGAGGTGATCGCCGCCGCGGATCTCCTGAAGGACGACTGGAAAGTGAACGCCGACGTGTGGAGCGCCACGAGCTTCAACGAGCTCCGTCGCGACGGCATGAGCGTCGAGCGTCACAATCTCCTGCATCCCACCGCGGCGCCGCGCAAGAGCTACGTCGAGGTCGCGCTCGAGGGCCACGCGGGTCCGGTGATCGCCGCCACCGACTACATGCGCAACTACGCGGACCAGATACGCAGCCACGTGCCGCGCCGCTACGTGACGCTCGGCACCGACGGCTTCGGCCGCAGCGACTTCCGCGTGGCGCTGCGCCGCTTCTTCGAGGTGAATCGCCACTACGTCGCCGTCGCGGCGCTGAAGGCGATCGCCGACGACGGCGAGATCAAGGCCGACGTCGTCGCGCAGGCCATCGCCAAGTACGGCCTCGATACCGGCCGCCCCGATCCGTGGACCGTCTAGCCGGGAAAGCCCGCCGGATGTCCCTGCGCTTCGACGAGGCTTCGCGCCATCGCGCCTGACGCTGGGCTCCGCACGCCCCATTCGCCTTCCGTACCCAGGGATTCAACGCAAGCATGAACAACGTCGAAGTGAAAGTGCCCGACATCGGCGACTTCGAGGACGTGCCGGTGATCGAGATCATGGTCAAGCCCGGCGACGTCGTGAAGGCCGAGGACTCGCTCGTCACGCTCGAGTCCGACAAGGCCACGATGGACGTGCCCGCGCCGTTCGCAGGCACGGTCGCCGAAGTGAAGGTGAAGCTGGGCGACAGGCTGAGCGAGGGCAGCGTCGTGCTCGTCCTCGCGTCGAGCGCGCCCGCGGTGACGGCCGCGAGCGAGCATCACACGGCGGCGGTGTCGGCGCCGCCCGCGCCCACGAGCGCGCCGGCGGGCGTGGCGCAGGTTCGCGTGCCCGACATAGGCGATTTCAAGGACGTTCCGGTCATCGAGGTGCTCGTGAAGCCCGGCGACGCGGTCAGGGCTGAAGACGCGCTCGTCACGCTCGAGTCG
>JBGAIS010000069.1:0-19054 GCA_044225355.1 Casimicrobiaceae bacterium
CCCCATGTCGGCGGTGAGGTAGTGATCGCGCAGGACGCCGCGCGCCTCGAGGCAGAGGTCCTCGATGACGTCCTTGCGCGGCGTTCCGTGCTTGCGCGCGAAGAGGTCCGCCACCTCGTCCTTGCTCTTGTGCAGCGCGGGCCCGATGATGTGCGACGGCGCCTCGTAGTCGTTGATCTGCAGGATGTACTCGCCGAGATCGGTCTCGACGACGGTCATGCCCGCGCCCTCGATGGCGTGGTCGAGCGCGGACTCCTCGGAGACCATCGACTTCGACTTGATGATCTTGCGCACGGCGTGGCGCGCCGCGATGTCGAGCACGAGCTTGTTGACCTCGGCGGGCGTCTGCGCGAAGAGCACCGTGGCGCCGCGCGCCGAGGCGTTGGCCTCGAACGTCTCGATCCACGCGTCGAGGTCGTCGAGCGCGCGCTGGCGGATGGCGCGCGCGGCATCGCGCGTGCCCTCGAAGTCGTCGAGCTCGCTGATGCCGGACTTGCGCGCCGGCACGAACTTCGACTTGAACTTGACGAGGTTCTTCTGCAGCAGCTCGTCGCCCAGCTTCTCGTGGGCGCGAGCCTTGAAGTGCATCGACGCGATCTGCATCGCTTACCCCTTCGCCTCGCCCGCGAGCACTTCCGCCACGTGCAGCACCCGGGTGGTCACGTCGCCGCGCCGGCGCAAGCGGCCTTCGATATTGAGCATGCAGCCCAGGTCGCCCAGGACCACGGCGCTCGCGCCGCTCCGTGCGACGTGCTCGCACTTGTTGTCCGCGAGCCGCGTGGAGATGTCGCCGAACTTGATCGAAAAGGTGCCGCCGAAGCCGCAGCAGGTCTCGGGCTCGGCCATCTCGCGAAGCTCGAGGCCCGGGACCCGTGCGAGGAGATCGCGCGGCTGGCGCTTGACCCCCATCTCCCTCAGTCCCGCGCAGCAATCGTGGTACGTGACCGTGCCCTGGAATGCGCCCGGGACGCGATCGAGCTTCAGCACGCTGGCCAGGAAGTCGGTGAGCTCGTAGGTGCGCCCGGCGAGCGCCTGCACGCGCGAGAGCATCGCCGGGTCGTCGGCGAACAGATCGAGGTAGTGCGTGCGGATCATGCCGCTGCACGAGCCCGAGGGCGCCACCAGGTAGTCGCAGCCCTCGAACTCGTCGACGAGCTTGCGCGCGAGCGCGATGGCGTCGGGGCGGTCGCCGGAGTTGTAGGCCGGCTGGCCGCAGCAGGTCTGGGTAGGCGGCACGTACACCTGCGCGCCGGCTGACTCGATGAGCTTGATCGCCGCGAAGCCGATCGACGGCCGCATCAGGTCGACGAGGCAGGTGACGAAGAATCCGACGCGCATGACGGGGCCGATGGTTTGAACCATCTTAGCACGCGAGGCGGCGGGCGCCGCCGGTTACAGGACTTGCGACTGGCTGAGTGCGATGGTGCAAAGGCCCATGAGGGGCTGCGGGAGGACGCCGAAATACAGCAGCGCGAGGCCGTTGGCAGACAGCAGGACGCGCGTGTCGCCGCGCGCCTCGATGGGCGAGCGGTCGACAGGGTCGTCGAAGTACATGAGCTTGACGATGCGCAGGTAATAGAACGCGCCGATCAGCGCGGCGACGACGCCGACGACCGCGAGCCAGAGGTAGCCCGCCTCCACCGCCGCCTCGAGCACGATGAGCTTCGCGTAGAAGCCGATGGTGGGCGGCAGCCCGGCCAGCGAGAACATGACGAGGAGCATCATGAACGCCCACCACGGCGAGCGCGCGTTGAGGCCCTTCAGGTCCTCGAGCCGGTCGGACTCGAAGCCGCGCCGCGACAGCAGCAGCACGATGCCCCACGACGCGAGGCTCGACAGCACGTAAGCCGCCATGTAGAACAGCGCCGCGGAATAGCCGCGGAGGTCGGCGCTCAGGAAGCCCATGAGCACGTAGCCCATGTTCGCGATGGTCGAGTACGCGAGCATGCGCTTCAGGTTCGTCTGGGCGATGGCCACGATGTGTCCGAGCGTGACCGACAGCAGCGAGAGGACCACGAGCATGCCTTGCCAGTCGACCTCGACGCCGACGAGGGCGATGGCAAGGAGGCGCAGCATCATCGCGAACGCCGCGAACTCGGGCGCGGTGCCGATGAGGAGCGTCATCGCCGTGGGCGCGCCCTGGTAAACGTCGGGCACCCACATGTGGTACGGCACCGCGCCAAGCTTGAACGCGACGGCCGACACCACGAACACGAGGCCGAATATCATGAGCGTGGGATTGGCGCTGCTGGTAAGCACCGACTGCGTGACCTTGTCGATCTCGAGCGATCCGGTCGCGCCGTAGATCATCGACATGCCGTACAGGAGGAACCCGGAGGCCAGCGCGCCGAGCACGAAGTACTTCATCGCGGCTTCGGAGGCCGCGCGCTCGTCGCGCTGCATGGCCACGAGGCCGTACAGCGACAGCGACATGAGCTCGAGGCCCAGGTAGAGCGTGAGGAAGCTGCTCGCGGTGATGAGGACCTGCATCCCCAGGAGTGAGAACAGGATCAGCACGAACGTCTCGCCGCGGAAGAGCCCTCGCAGCGTGAGATACGTGCGCGAATAGAAGAGGACCACCGAGACCGCGCAGAAGCTGAAGAGCCGCATGACGTCGGCGACCATGTCGTCGACCACGAGGTCGTGGAACGCGCGCACCACGCTCGCCTCCATCGTCGCGACCGTCACGCAGGCAGCGACGAGCAGCGTGAACTGGGACAGCCAGTAGCCCACGTGCCGGCGGTCGTCGTCCAGCCAGACGTCGACGAGGAGGACGATGCACGCCCCCGTCATCACGACGATCTCGGGCATCACGGGCATCAGTTGCGGCATCATGGGGCGCCTGCTTCTATCTTGCTACGGGCGACGTGCGCCAGGAGGTCGACCACCGACGTGTGCATGACGTCGATGACCGGGCGCGGCCAGACGCCCATCACGAGCACCGCGGCGGCGAGCGTGCCCAGGAGCCAGAACTCCCGCCGGCTCAAGTCGGTGAGTGCCGCGACGTGGGCGTTGGCGACTTCGCCATACACCACGCGCTTGTACATCCACAGCGTGTACGCGGCGCCGAGGATGAGCGAGATGCCCGCGAGGAAGGCCACCCAGAAGTTGGCCTTCACCGCCGCCAGGATGACCAGGAACTCGCCGACGAAGCCCGACGTGGCCGGAAGGCCCGCGTTGGCCATCGAGAACAGCATCACGAACGCGGCGAACTTGGGCATGGTGTTGGCCACGCCGCCGAAGTCCGCGATGAGATGGGTGTGCATGCGGTCGTACAGCACGCCCACGCACAGGAACATCGCCGCCGACACGAAGCCGTGGGAGATCATCTGCGCGATCGCGCCTTCCATGCCTTGCGCGCTGAACAGGAAGATGCCCAGCGTGACGAAGCCCATGTGCGAGATCGACGAATACGCGATCAGGCGCTTCATGTCCGCCTGCACGAGCGCCACGAAGCCGATGTACACGATGGCGATGAGCGACAGCACGACGATGAAGCCCGCGAGGTAGCGGCTCGCGTCGGGCAATATGGGCAGGATGAAGCGCAGGAAGCCGTACGCGCCGATCTTGAGCGTGATGGCCGCGAGCACGACCGAGCCGCCGGTCGGCGCCTCCGGGTGGGCGTCGGGCAGCCACGTGTGCACGGGCCACATCGGCACCTTGACCGCGAAC
The DNA here is from genome assembly GCA_044225355.1 of Casimicrobiaceae bacterium. Lineage (GTDB taxonomy): Bacteria > Pseudomonadota > Gammaproteobacteria > Burkholderiales > Casimicrobiaceae > VBCG01. The sequence continues at coordinate 3,673 of JBGAIS010000069.1, forward strand.
GCCGCGAGGAACGCGAAGAAGATGAGGATCTGGGTGTTGAGCGACAGCGGCAGGTCGAACCACTGCTGGATCGAGAAGTTGCGCGTCTGCTGGTAGAGGTAGATGAACGCCACGAGCATCAGGAGCGAGCCCAGCAGCGTGTACAGGAAGAACTTGATGGCGGCGTACACCCGGTTGGTGCCGCCCCAGATCCCGATGATGAGGTACATCGGGATCAGCATGGCCTCGAAGAAGACGTAGAACAGGATGCCGTCGAGCGCGACGAAGGCGCCGTTGATGAGGCCCGACATGATGAGGAACGCGGCCATGTACTGCGCGACGCGGACCTTGATCGCCTCCCAGCCTGCCCAGACCACCAGCACCGTGATGAAGCTGTTGAGGAGGACGAACGGCATGGCGATGCCGTCGACGCCCAGGTGGTACTTGATGTCGAAGTACGGGATCCACTCGCGCTCCTCGACGAACTGCATCGCCGAGGTCGTGGCGTCGAAGTGGGTGTACAGCGGGATCGTGACGAGAAAGCCCGCGAGCGCGCCGACGAGCGCGGTCCAGCGCGCCTCCTTCGCGTCGCGGTCGCGCGAGAGCACGAGCACGCACGCGCCGGCGGCGATGGGCACCCAGATGGCGAGCGAGAGGTAGGAGATCATCGGATCACCCACCAGGTGAGGAGCGCGAAGAGCCCGATGATCATCGTGAACGCATAGTGATAGACGTAGCCCGACTGGACCTGGCGCAGGACGCCGCCCCACCAGCCGACGAGCCGCGCGGAGCCATTGACCACGCCTTCGATGATCTTGCCGTCGCCCACGTTGCTGAAGAGCCGGCCGATCCTGCGCGAGCCGTCGGCGAAGAACCACTCGTTGAAGCGGTCGAGGTAGTAGTTGTTGACGAGCAGCGTGTAGACGCCGCCCAGCGCCTTCGCGATCCTCGCGGGCAGCGCGGTATTGAAGAGGTACAGGTACACGGCCGAGGCCACGCCCGCGAGGGCGATCCAGAGGACCGGCGAGGTGAGGCTGTGCAGGACGAACGCGCCCGTGCCGTGCCACTCCTCCTTGAGCTTGCCGATGACGTCATGATCCGGCAGCACGAAGATCGACGACCCGAAGTAGCCGCCGTACAGCAGCGGCTCGATCGCGATCCAGCCCGCCACCACCGAAGGCACCGCGAGGAGGATGAGCGGGATGGTCACGACCCACGGGCTCTCCTTGGGATCGCCGTGATGGGCGTCGTGCTCGTCGTGGTGCTCCCCGTGCTCGTCGTGGTCCGCGTGGTGCTCGCCCGGGAACGGCGGATTGCGGAAGCGCTCCTCGCCGTGGAACGTCATGCAGATCTGGCGGAACGTGTAGAAGCTCGTCACGAAGACGCCGATCACGACGCACGCGTACGCGTAGGTGTGGCCCCAGCCGCGGGAGAGGTGCACCGCCTCGATGATCGAGTCCTTGGAGAAGAACCCGGCGAACGGCGGGATGCCGCACAGCGCGAGGCCGCCGATCAGCATGGTCACGTACGTGATGGGCATGTACTTGCGCAGGCCGCCCATGTTCCGCATGTCCTGGTCGTGGTGCATCGCGATGATGACCGAGCCCGCGCCGAGGAACAGCAGCGCCTTGAAGAACGCGTGCGTCATGAGGTGGAACATGCCGCCGGCGTAGGCCGAGACGCCCAGCGCGACGGTCATGTAGCCGAGCTGCGAGAGCGTCGAGTAGGCGACGACGCGCTTGATGTCGAACGCGACGATGCCGAGGATGCCGAGGAAGAGAGCGCCGGTGGCGCCGATGACCGTCACGAAGCCCAGCGCGGTGTCCGACAGCTCGAACAGCGGGCTCATGCGCGCGACCATGAAGATGCCGGCCGTCACCATGGTGGCGGCGTGGATCAGCGCGGAGATGGGCGTGGGGCCCTCCATCGAGTCCGGGAGCCATACGTGCAGGGGAACCTGCGCGCTCTTGCCCATGGCGCCGATGAAGAGGCAGATGCACGTCACGGTCATGAGCGACCAGGGAGCGCCGCCCCACAGGTTGATCGTCGCGTTGGCGAGCTCGGGGGCCTTGGCGAACACCGGCGCGTAGTCCATTGAGCCGAAGTGCGCGAGCACGAGGCCGATGCCGAGGATGAAGCCGAAGTCACCCACACGGTTGGCCAGGAACGCCTTCAAGTTGGCGTAGATCGCCGTCGGCCGCTTGAACCAGAAGCCGATCAGCAGGTAGGAGACGAGGCCCACCGCCTCCCATCCGAAGAAGAGCTGGAGGAAGTTGTTGCTCATGACGAGCATGAGCATCGAGAACGTGAAGAGGCAGATGTAGCTGAAGAAGCGCGAGTAGCCGTCGTCCTCCGCCATGTAGCCGATGGTGTACACGTGCACCATGAGCGAGACGAAGGTGACGACTATGAGCATCAGCGCCGTCAGCGGGTCGATCAGGAAGCCGATCGCCATCTTGACGCCGCCGGTGTTGGCCCACACGTACAGGTCGCCGTTGAACGTGTTGCCGGCGTGGACGTCGCGGAAGATGACGACCGACGCGACGAAGGACGTCGCCACCGCGAGGATGGTGATCCAGTGCGACGCGGCGCGCGGCATCTTCCGGCCCCACAGGCCGACGATGATCGCCGCCGCCAGGGGCACCAGCGGGACGACGAGGTAGAGCTGCTGCATCGTCATCGGCGGGATTCCGTATCGCGTGCGAGGAAGGTCGGCTGCATCACGATGGCCTAGCCCTTGAGCTTGTCGAGGTCATCGACGTCGATGGACCCGGCGTTGCGGAACAGCAGCACGAGGATGGCGAGGCCGATGGCCGACTCGGCCGCGGCTACCGTGAGGATGAAGAACACGAAGACCTGGCCGCTCATGTCGCCGAGATAGCGCGAGAAGGCGATGAAGTTGAGGTTGACCGCGAGGAGCATGAGCTCGATCGCCATCAGCAGGATGATGACGTTCTTCCGGTTGAGGAAGATGCCGGCCATGCTGATCGCGAACAGGATCGCGCCCAGCACGAGGTAATGCGCCAGCGTCGGCGCGGTCAGCAGTGACACGCGTGCTCCCTTTCTCTTCCTTGTGCCAAGGCGCCGCGGCGCCCTAGTCCTTCTTGTCCACCGGCAGGTCGATGAGCCGGACGCGATCTTGCCGGCGCACCTTGACCTGGCGACCCGGGTCCTGGTGCTTCGTCTCCTTGCGCGTGCGATGGGTGAGCGCGATGGCCGCGATGATGGCCACCAGCAGCACGACCGCCGCGATCTCGAACGGATAGACGTAGTCGACGTACAGGAGCTTGCCCAGCGCCTTCGTGTTGCTGCCCCCGGCGGCGGCCGGCGCGACGTCGGCGCCGACCCTGCTGCCGAACACCACGAGCGCCATCTCGATCAGCACCAGCACGCCCACGGTGGCGCCCACCGGGATGTAGCTGCGGAAATTCTTGCGCAGGTTGTCGAAATTGACGTCGAGCATCATCACGACGAACAGGAACAGCACCATCACCGCGCCGACGTAGACGAGGACGAGCGCGATGGCCAGGAACTCGGCCCGCAGCAGGAGCCAGATGGCGGCCGCGCTGAAGAAGCACAGCACGAGCCAAAGCGCCGCATGCACGGGGTTGCGCGTCGTGATGACGCGCAGCGCCGCGAACACGAGGATCGCGGAGAATACGTAGAAGGTGGCGGTATCGAACGTCATCTGAACGGGGCGTCCGACTGGCGGTCGGCGGCGATCTGGGCTTCGTACCGGTCGCCTACCGCGAGGAGCATGTCCTTCGTGTAGTAGAGGTCGCCGCGCTTCTCGCCGTGGTACTCCAGCACGCGCGTCTCGACGATCGAGTCCACCGGGCAGCTCTCTTCGCAGAACCCGCAGAAGATGCACTTGGTGAGGTCGATGTCGTAGCGCGTGGTGCGGCGCGTGCCGTCGTCGCGCTGATCCGACTCGATGGTGATGGCCAAAGCCGGGCACACCGCCTCACAGAGCTTGCACGCGATGCAGCGCTCCTCGCCGTTGGGATAGCGGCGCAGGGCGTGCAGGCCGCGGAAGCGCGGGCTCTGGGGGGTCTTCTCCTCCGGGAACTGGACGGTCACCTTGCGCGCGAAGAAATAGCGGCCGGTGAGCGTCATGCCCTTCAGGAGCTCCACGAGGAACCAGGTGTCGAACAGCGTCTTGACGCGAGCGAACATGATCTTCGGTGCCCCGTCAGTGGAAGAGATAGGCGAAGCGCGTCTGCATCATCGCGCCGATGAAGACGATCCAGACGAGCGTGACGGGAATGAACACCTTCCAGCCGAGGCGCATCACCTGGTCGTAGCGGTAGCGCGGGAACGTCGCGCGCACCCACAGGAAGCAGAACAGCACGCAGGCCACCTTGGCGGCGAACCAGATGAAGCCGTCGCCGAGCGGGGCCGCAGCGCCGATGCGCAGGTCGTTCAGCACGGGCAGCGGAGCGAGCCAGCCGCCCAGGAACATGATCGTCGTCAGTGCGGCGATGAGGATCATGTTCATGTACTCGGCCAGGAAGAACACGGCGAACGCAACGCCCGAGTACTCGACGTGGAAGCCCGCGACGATCTCGGACTCGCCTTCCGCCATGTCGAACGGATGGCGGTTGGTCTCCGCGAGCCCCGACACGAAGTACACGACGGCGAGCGGCAGGAGCGGCCACACGTACCAGTACAGCGCGCCGCCCTCCTGCCCCTTCACGATCTCGGAGAGATTGAGGCTGTTGGCGCACATGAGCACGCCGACGAGCGCGAAGCCCATCGCGATCTCGTACGAGACGATCTGCGCGGCGGAGCGCAGCGCGCCCAGGAATGCGTACTTCGAGTTCGACGCCCAGCCGGCGAGGATGATCCCGTACACGCCAACCGACGACAGCGCGAGCACGTACAGCAGTCCCGCGTTGATGTTCGCGAGCACGAGCGAGCTCGTGAACGGGATCACCGCCCACGCGGCGAGCGCCGGCCCGAGCGCGAGCATGGGGGCGATGAAGAAGAGATAGCGATTCGCCCCCGAGGGGACGACGATCTCCTTGAACACGAGCTTCGCGACGTCCGCGAACGGCTGCAGCAGCCCGAACGGACCCACGCGATTGGGGCCGATGCGCACTTGCATGAAGCCGATGACCTTGCGCTCGGCGAGCGTGAGGTACGCGACGGACAGGATGAGCGGGATCGCGATCGCCACGATCTTGAGGAGCGTCCACACCACGATCCACGCGGGACCGAGGAGCGCTTGCACGGGCGCGAGGATGTCCATGCGCTTCCTACGCCCGCTCGAGCGTGACGGGGCCGGACAGGCCGCCCAGGCTGCACGTGGATGCGTGCGCGGCGGCGATGCGCACCACGCCGGGAGGGACCGCCGCGTCGACCACCGCGGTGAGCACGGCCTCGCCGCCGCCCTGCTTCACCTTGACCTGGCCGCCTTCGGCGAGTCCCAGCGTGGCGAGGAGCGAGCGGTGCATGCGGGCCCTCGGCGGATGCGCGTCCCGGGTGAGCTGCAGCGGCCCCGAGCGCCGCACCAGCGGGTCGGCGAAATAGATGGGGACGTCGGCGACGCGCTCCACGGACGCCGCGTCGGCGACGGGCTTCGCGGGCGCCACGGTCGTGCGGTTGCCGAGCCTGGCGGCGATCTCGCCCGCGCCCGGCACGATCGAGGCGCGCACGTCGGCGGCGGACTCGGCGGTGAAATTCGCGAGCTTCAGCATGGTGCCGAGGACGCGCAGCACCTTCCAGCCCGGGCGCGTGTCGGCAAGCGGACGCACCACGCCGTGGAACTCCTGAAGGCGCCCTTCGCAATTGACGAAGGAGCCGGCCGTCTCGGTGAACGGCGACACGGGCAGCATCACGTCGGCGTATGCCGACGCGTGGCGATAAGGGCTCAACGCGACGACGAGGTCGGCCTGCCGCATGGCGCTGCGCGCGGCGGGCGTGTCGGCGAAGTCGAACTCCGCTTCGGCGTGCAGCACGAGGTACGCCTTGCGGGGATCGGCCAGCATGGCCTGCACGTTCATGCCGCCCGCCTGAGGCAGCGCGCCTGCCAGGTGCGCGCCGACGGTGTTGGCGGCCTCGGTGAGGAAGCCGAGGGTCGCGCCCGTGCGCTCGGCGACGAGCTGCGCGAGCGCGTGGATCTGCGAGAAATCGGGATGCTGCACGGCGTAGTTGCCGAGGAGCACGGCGGTCTTCTTGCCGGACGCGAGGCTCGAGGCGATCGCCTTGTCCTCGTCGGTAGGCGTGACGCCGTCGACCGTGGCGCCCGCCGCGACCGCGATGCCGGCAAGCGCGAGCGCGAGCTTCGACGGCGGCACGATGGCCTTGTGCGCCACCTTGACGAGCCACTCGTCATCGACGGAATGGAGCATCGACACTTCGCAGCCCTTGCGGGCCGTCTGTCGCAGACGCTGCGCCACCAGCGGATGGTCCTTGCGCAGGAAGCTGCCGACGACGAGCACGCGATCGAGCGCGCTCACCTCGGCGACGGGCATGCCGAGCCACGGAATGCCCGACGCCTGGCCGGTGCCGCGGAAATCGGACTGGCGAAGCCGGAAGTCGATGTTGTCGCTGCCGAGGCCACGCACGAGGCGCGCGAGCAGCGCGAGCTCCTCCAGCGTGGCGTGCGGAGAGGCCAGCGCGCCGAGCGCGCCGGCGCCGTGGCGCGCGACGATGTCCGTCAAGCCCTGCGCGACGACGTCGAGCGCCGTCTGCCAGTCGACCTCGCGCCATTCGCCGCCCTGCTTCACCATGGGCGAGCGCAGGCGATCGTCGCCGTTCAAGCCCTCGTACGAGAAGCGGTCCTTGTCGGAGATCCAGCACTCGTTGATGGACTCGTTCTCGAGCGGCAGCACGCGCATCACGCGGTCGCCCTTCACCTGCACGATGAGATTGCTGCCGAGCGAATCGTGCGGCGACACCGACTTGCGGCGCGCGAGCTCCCCCGTGCGCGCCGCGTAGCGGAACGGCTTCGAGGTGAGCGCGCCCACGGGGCACACGTCGATCGAGTTGCCGGAGAGCTCGGAATCGACCGTCTTGCCGACGAACGACACGATCTCGGAGTGCTCGCCGCGGCCGATCATGCCGAGCTCCATCACGCCGGCGATCTCCTGGCCGAAGCGGACGCAGCGCGTGCACTGGATGCAGCGCGTCATCTCCTGCGCGGAGACGAGCGGCCCCAGGTCCTTGTGGAACACGACGCGCTTCGCTTCCTGGTAGCGCGAGGACGAGCCACCGTACCCCACGGCCAGGTCCTGCAGCTGGCACTCGCCGCCCTGGTCGCAGATGGGGCAGTCGAGCGGGTGGTTGATGAGCAGGAACTCCATCACGCCCTTCTGGGCGGTGACGGCCTGCGCCGAGGCCGTGTACACCTTCATGCCTTCCGTCACCGGCGTGGCGCACGCGGGCAAGGGCTTGGGCGCCTTCTCGACCTGCACGAGGCACATCCGGCAGTTGGCGGCGATCGACAGCTTCTTGTGATAGCAGAAGTGCGGCACGTAGATGCCCAGCCGGTTCGCGGCCTCGATCACCGTGGTGCCGGGCGCGACCTGCGTCGCCTTGCCGTCGATCTCGATGTTCAGCATGTCAGTTCCGAAGGCCCGCCCGCGCGCGATCGCCTCGCCCGGAGGCGGCGGTGGCAACGGTGTCGAGGAGGCGCTTCATGTTCAAACGTAGGGCCCGACCTGGCAATGCTTGTGGTCGATGTGATACTGGAATTCGTCCCGGAAATGCTTGAGGAAGCTCTGCACCGGCAGCGCCGCGGCATCGCCCAGCGCGCAGATGGTGCGGCCGGCGATGTTGCCCGACACCGACAGGAGCTTGTCGAGGTCCTCGTTGCGGCCCTGCCCCTTCTCGATGCGGTCGACCATGCGCCAGAGCCAGCCCGTGCCTTCGCGGCACGGCGTGCACTGCCCGCAGGACTCCTCGTAATAGAAGTACGACAGGCGCAGCAGCGAGCGCACCATGCAGCGCGTGTCGTTCATGATGATCACCGCGCCCGAGCCGAGCATGGAGCCCGCCTTGGCGATGGAGTCGTAGTCCATGTCGGTCTGCATCATGACGTCGCCCGGCAGCACCGGCATGGACGAGCCGCCGGGAATGCAAGCCTTGAGCTTGCGGCCGTCGCGCATGCCGCCGGCCATCTCGAGCAGCGTCGTGAACGGCGTGCCGAGCTTCACCTCGAAGTTGCCGGGTCGCGCGACGTCGCCGGAGACCGAGAACAGCTTGGTGCCGCCGTTGTTCGGCCGCCCGAGGTCCAGGAACGCCTGGCCGCCGTTGCGGATGATCCACGGCACCGCGGCGAACGTCTCGGTGTTGTTGATCGTCGTGGGCTTGCCGTACACGCCGAAGGAAGCGGGGAACGGCGGCTTGAAGCGCGGCTGGCCCTTCTTGCCTTCGAGCGACTCGAGGAGCGCGGTCTCCTCGCCGCAGATGTACGCGCCGAAGCCGTGGTGATTGTGGAGGTGGAACGAGAAATCGGTGCCGAGGATGTTCGATCCGAGGAGCCCGGCCGCGTACGCCTCGGCGATGGCCTCCTCGCAGCGCAGGTACGTCTCCCAGATCTCGCCGTGGATGTAGTTGTACCCGCGGTTCGCGCCCATCGCGTACGCGCCGATGGCCATGCCCTCGAACACGCAGTGCGGGTTGTAGCGCAGGAGGTCGCGGTCCTTGAACGTGCCCGGCTCGCCTTCGTCGGAGTTGCACACGACGTACTTGTCGCCCACGTAGTTCTTGGGCATGAAGCTCCACTTGAGCCCGGTGGGAAAGCCCGCGCCGCCGCGCCCGCGCAACGCCGACTTCTTGAGCTCGGCGATGATCTGGTCGGGTGGAATCTTCTCCTCGAGGATGCGGCGCAGCGCCTGGTAACCGCCCCGCGCCTCGTAGTCCTTGAGCCGCCAGTTGCTGCCGTTGAGCCCCGTCATGAGGACTGCATCGGGCCCGTAGTTCAGGAATTCGGAGGGCGCGTTCATTTCGCTTGCGTCCCGTGATGCGGATCGAGGCCGGCGCGGCCCTCGCCGCGATCGGCGGCCTGCGAGAGGTCGCCCACCAGCTCGTCGAGCTTCGCGCGGCTCATGAAGCTGCACATGCGGCGATCGTTGACGATCAGCACCGGGGCATCGCCGCACGCGCCCATGCACTCGCCTTCCTTCAGCGTGAACTTGCCGTCCGCGGTCGTCTCGTTGAAGTCGACGCCGAGCTTCTCCTTGAGATGCGCCGCCGCCTCGTTGGCGCCCGAGAGCGCGCACGGGAGGTTCGTGCAGATCGTCACCTTGAAGCGCCCCTGCGGCCGCAGGTTGTACATCGTGTAGAACGTGGCGACCTCGTAGACGGCGACCGGCGGCATGCCGAGGTAGCCCGCGACGGCGTCCATGACCTCGGTCGACAGCCAGCCGTGCTCATCCTGCGCGAAGCCGAGCGCCGACATCACCGCCGACTGCCGCTGGTCGGGCGGATACTTCGTGAGCTCGTGGTCGATCTTGCCGCGGACGGCGGCGGAAAGGACGCTCATTTGATGTAGTACCCCGCGACGCGCCACAGGCCGTCGTCCTCGAGGATCATCGTGACTTCCTCGGTGGCGGACTTCTTGCTGCCGGCGAACTTGGTGGCGAAGAGGATCGCGATGCGCGCGCCCGGCTTGCTCTGCGCCGCCGCGTCGCTCGGGTCGGGGGCTTCGCCGACGTATCCCACCTTGTCGGCCTTGCGCAACACGACGCGCCCGTATTCGCCGCGAAGCTTGGGAATGCCGTCGCGCCAGGCCTCGCGCGTGACCGTGGCCTTGAACGGCTCGGCGGCCATGGCCCAGGCGTTGGCGTAGCGCTGCTGGTCGACGACGGCGAGCCAGCGCTCCGCGCCGTTGAGGGCCTCGCGCTGCGCGGGGGAGACCGGCTGCGCGACGGCGCCCGCCGTCATCCCGGCCATCACGACGCCGCAGAGGAGTCGCGCCGCCCTCATCGGTCGATCGATCCGAACACGATGTCCTGCGTGCCGATGATGGCCACCACGTCCGCGATCATGTGCCCGCGCGACATCTCGTCGAGCGCCGCCAGGTGCACGTAATCCGGCGCGCGCAGCTTGACGCGATACGGCTTGTTGGCGCCGTCCGACACGATGTACACGCCGAACTCGCCCTTGGGATGCTCGATGGCCGCGTACGCCTCGCCCGGCGGGACGTGCATGCCCTCGGTGAAGAGCTTGAAGTGATGGATGAGCTCTTCCATGTGCGACTTCATCGACTCGCGATGCGGCGGCGCGATCTTGTGGTTGTCGATGATGACGGGGCCCGGGTTGGCCTTCAGCCACGCGACGCACTGCTCGACGATGCGATTCGACTGGCGCATCTCTTCCATGCGGACGAGGTAGCGGTCGTAGCAGTCGCCGTTGACCCCGACCGGGATCTCGAACTGCATGCGGTCGTAGACTTCGTACGGCTGCTTCTTGCGCAGGTCCCACGCCACGCCCGAGCCGCGAAGCATCGCGCCCGTGAAGCCCAGCGCCATCGCGCGCTCCGGCGTGACCACGCCGATGCCGACGGTGCGTTGCTTCCAGATGCGGTTGTCGGTGAGGAGCTCCTCGTACTCGTCGACGCACTTCGGGAAGCGCCGCGTGAAATCGGCGATGAAATCGAGGAGCGAACCCTGCCGCGCCTCGTTCATCACCTCGAGCGCGCGGGCGTTCTTGAGCTTCGACGGCTGGTACTGCGGCATCCGGTCCGGCAGGTCGCGGTACACGCCACCCGGCCGGTAGTAGGCCGCGTGCATGCGCGCGCCGGACACCGCCTCGTACACGTCGAAGAGATCCTCCCGCTCGCGGAACGCGTACAGGAAGGGCGTCATCGCCCCGACGTCGAGCGCGTGGCAGCCGAGCCACAGCAGGTGATTGAGGATGCGCGTGATCTCGTCGAACATCACGCGGATGTACTGCGCGCGCACCGGCACCTCGATGCCGAGCAGGCGCTCGATCGCGAGGCAGTACGCGTGCTCGTTGCACATCATGGAGACGTAGTCGAGCCGGTCCATATAGGGCAGCGACTGGATGTACGTCTTGTGCTCGGCCAGCTTCTCGGTCGCGCGGTGCAGGAGGCCGATGTGCGGATCGGCGCGCTCGATGACCTCGCCGTCGAGCTCGAGCACGAGGCGGAGCACTCCGTGCGCAGCGGGATGCTGCGGCCCGAAGTTCATCGTGTAGTTCCTGATCTCCGCCATGTCGCGCCCGCTACTTCAGAAGCTCGAAGCCGAGCACCGCCGACGACACGGCGAGCGCGACGTACGGGAATGCGACCTTGCTTGCCATTGCTTCGGCGGCTTCGCGCGCAAGGCGCCCGGCGTCGTCGCGCAGGCTCACTTGGTGCCTCCGTAATGCTCTTCGCGGATGATCCGCGGCGTGATCTCGCGAGGCTCGATCGTGACGGGCTGGTAAATGACACGGCCCTGCTCGGGGTCGTAGCGCATCTCGACGTAGCCCGACAGCGGGAAGTCCTTGCGGAACGGGTGCCCGACGAATCCGTAGTCCGTGAGGAGCCGTCGAAGGTCCGGGTGGCCCTCGAAGACGATGCCGTAGAGATCGAACGCCTCGCGCTCGAACCAGTTGGCCACCGGCCACACGTCGATCATGCTCGGCACGACGGGGAAGTCGTCGTCCGGGGCGAACACGCGCACGCGAAGGCGCCAGTTGTGCGAGAGCGAGAGCAGGTGATAGACCGCGGCGAAGCGCGGGCCTTCGTACGCGCCGTCGCCGTACGCGAGGTAGTCGACGCCGCAGACGTCGACGAGCATCTCGAAGCGCAGCTCCGGGCGGTCGCGGAGGTCGCGCATGCGCGCGGCCAGGCCGTCGGCCGCGAGCACGATCGTGACTTCGCCGCGATCCGTGACGACGCTCTTGCAGGCATCGCCGAGCGCCGCCGCGAGCGCCTCGGCCAGGGTCTCGAGTTTCGTGGCCATCAGCGGGCGATCGTGTTGGTGCGCCAGATCTTGTTCTGGAGCTGCAGGATGCCGTAGAGCAGCGCCTCGGACGTGGGCGGGCAGCCCGGGACGTAGATGTCGACCGGGACGATGCGGTCGCAGCCGCGCACGACGGAGTACGAGTAGTGGTAGTAGCCGCCGCCGTTGGCGCACGAGCCCATGGAGATGACCCAGCGCGGCTCGGCCATCTGGTCGTACACCTTGCGAAGCGCCGGCGCCATCTTGTTGCAGAGCGTGCCGGCGACGATCATCACGTCCGACTGCCGCGGGCTCGGCCGGAACACGACGCCGAAGCGATCGAGGTCGTAGCGCGCGGCGCCCGCGTGCATCATCTCGACCGCGCAGCATGCGAGGCCGAACGTCATCGGCCACATCGAGCCGTTGCGCGCCCAATTGATGACGCTGTCGAGCGTCGTCGTGACGAAGCCCTTCTCGAGTACGCCGTCGATCGCCATGTCAGTCCGTCACTCCCACTCGAGCGCGCCCTTCTTCCACTCGTAGACGAAGCCGACGACGAGGATCAGGAGGAAGAGCATCATCGCCACGAAGCCTTCGAAGCCGATGTCCGGGAGCACCACGGCCCACGGAAAGAGAAAGGCAATCTCGAGATCGAACAGGATGAACAGGATGGCGACGAGGTAGTAGCGCACGTCGAACTTCATGCGCGCATCCTCGAAGGCCTCGAAGCCGCATTCGTACGGGGAGAGCTTCTCGGGGTCCGGGCGGTTCGGCGCGAGGAGGGAGCCCACGGAGAGGAGGAGCCCTCCGAGCGCCAAGCCTACGATGATGAAGAGGAGAACGGGAAAGTACTGTTCCAGCATCGGTTGCGGCCTTCCTGACTGCGCCTTTTCTCGACTACCGCAATTGTACGCCGCGACTGCTGCAGTGCGGGAGCGCATGTCGCGCCCCCGCGCTCTGGATATGGTGCCGACGGGGAGACTCGAACTCCCACGGGTTGCCCCACTGCCCCCTCAAGACAGCGTGTCTACCAATTTCACCACGTCGGCGGTGTGCGTCACTTCACCTGCTGGTTCGGTACCTCATGGAGCTCACTTGGGTATGTCTGCCTGCTTCGCCGGCGCGGCATCACCCGTGGGGATGCCGCCAGCCGGAGCGGAGCCCGCCGGCGCCGGCGTCGATGCCGGCGGCGTCGCGCCCTTCGGAATGTCCGCGCCCTTGGGCGTCGCGGGCGTGTCGCCCATCACGCCTTGCTGCATCACGTCCTTCGCCGGCCCATGCATGGCGCCGAGATACGTGAGGCCGAGGCTCGACAGGAAGAATACCGCGGCCAGGATCGCGGTCGTGCGCGACAGGAAATTGGCCGAGCCCGCGGCGCCGAAGAGGCTGCCCGACGACCCGCTGCCGAATGCCGCGCCCATGTCCGCGCCCTTGCCGTGCTGCAGGAGCACGAGGCCGCACACCGCCACCGCGACGACGAGGTGCACGACCAGCAGTAGAGATTCGAATATCGACATCGCTTTTCACACTCCGGTGCCCGACGATGACATCAGGCACCCGCAATCGCCAAAAACTCCGTCGCATCGAGCGACGCACCGCCGACGAGTCCCCCGTCGACATCGGGCTGCGCGAACAGCGCAGCCGCATTCGCGGCCTTCACGCTGCCGCCGTACAGCACCTGCACGCCCTCGGCGCCAGCCTCCGCGAGCCTCGCTCGCAGGAACGCATGCACCTCCTGCGCCTGATCGGGCGAGGCCGTGCGGCCCGTCCCGATCGCCCACACCGGCTCGTACGCGAGCACGGTCAGGTTGGTATCGCGGCCCAGCGCCGAGGTGACCGCCTCGAGCTGTCGCGCCACCACGGTGTGCCACTGCCCGGCGTCGCGCTCGGCGAGCGTCTCGCCCACGCACACGACCGGCGTGAGCCCCGTGGCCAGCGCCGCCTTGGCCTTGGCCGCGACGATGGCGTCGGTCTCGCCGTGCTGCGCACGCCGCTCCGAGTGGCCGACGAGAGCGTAACGGCATCCGAACTCCGCGATCATCGACCCCGCCACGTCGCCCGTGTAAGCCCCTGGCGCATGCATGCTCACGTCCTGCGCGCCCCACGCCACGGGCGAGCCCGTGAGGACATCGCGGGCCTGCGCGAGATACGGGAACGGCACGCACACCGCGAGCTGCCTGTCGGGCCGCGGCTTCCAGCCCGCGGCGAGCGCGACGAGGAGCGACGCGTTGGCTGCGAGCCCGCCGTTCATCTTCCAGTTACCCACGACGAGCTTGCCGCGCATGGCGCCTTCACGTGCAACCACCAAAACCTAAGGATTTTACCGCGGCGCACCACCGGGGGTCAACGGACGCGCAAAACCGCATGTTTTCCCGGGGCAACCGTCGCCGTGCCCCGGGCGCCGCGCGGCGGCGAGGGTCACGCGCCGGCGAGCGTCAGGCGCCGGCGAGCGTCACGCCCCGGGGAGCGGGAGCCGCCCGCAACCGTCACGCGCCGGTGAGGGTGGGCCAGGCAGCGTCAGGCGCCGGCGAGCCGGCGGAGGCGCCGCATCGCGAGCGGCAGGAACCACACCGCGAGCGTGAGCGCCGCCAGCACCGAGGCCACCGGCCTCGTGAAGAATGCCGCGACGCTGCCGTCCGACTTGATCACCGACGAGACGAAATTCTCTTCCAGCATGCCGCCCAGGACCACGCCCAGGATGGCGGGCGCGATGGGGAATCCGTTGTCCTCGAGGACGTACGCCGCGATGCCCGCGACCAGCATCACCGTGACGTCGAACGCGGTGTTGTTGATGGCGAACGAGCCCACCACGCAGAACAGCATGATGATGGGCATGAGGAGCGTGCGCGGCACGCGGAGGATCTGCTTGCTCACCTTGATGCACCACCAGCCGAGCGGGATCATGATGAGGTTGGCGATGATGAAGAGCAGGTAGACGGCGTAGATGTTCTGCGGGTTGTTGGTGAAGAGCGTCGGCCCCGGGTTCATGTTCTTCATGTAGAGGACGCCGATCACGATGGCCGTGATCGAGTCGCCGGGGATGCCGAACACGAGCGCGGGGATCCACGCGCCCGCCAGCGCGCTGTTGTTGGCGGAGCCGGACTCGACGATGCCCTCGACGTGGCCGGTGCCGAACTTCTCCGGCTCCTTGCTGAATTTCTTGCTGACGGCGTAGGACATCCACGCCGCGATATCGGCGCCCGCGCCGGGCAGCGCGCCCACGAGCGTGCCGAGCGCGCTCCCGCGAAGGATCTGCTTCGGATACTTCTTCGTGAGGGCCCACATGCCCTTGAACACGTTGCCCAGCGGGTGATCGACGATCTTGAGCGGCGGGTTGGTGTCCACCGCGAAGCGGATGATCTCGGAGATGGCGAACGAGCCCACCACGCAGAACAGCATGATGATGGGCATGAGGAGCGTGCGCGGCACGCGGAGGATCTGCTTGCTCACCTTGATGCACCACCAGCCGAGCGGGATCATGATGAGGTTGGCGATGATGAAGAGCA
>JBGAIS010000070.1:0-19419 GCA_044225355.1 Casimicrobiaceae bacterium
CCCCGCGGGCACCGCGGGCACGGCGGAGGTGCCGGCCGCGGCGCCTGCGCCCGCCGGCGCCGTGCCCGCGCCCGCGCCCGCCGCCGCGGTGGCGAACGCCCCCAAGGTCACCATCAAGACCGACCTGTACACCGCCGAAGTCGACACCGCCGGCGGCGTCATCTCCCTCGTCGAGCTCGCGAAGCACCAGGACGCGACCGATCACACGAAGCCCTACCTCGCCCTTCAGCGCAACGGCGAGCGCACGTTCGTCGCGCAGACCGGCCTCATCGGCGAAGGCCTGCCCAACCACCAGACGCGGTACGAGGCGCTGCCCGGCCCGCGCTCGCTCGAGCCCGGCCAGGATCGCGTCGTCCTGCGACTCGTGGCGCCCGCCGCCAACGGCAGCAAGGTGGAGCAGGTCCTCACGTTCCACCGCGGCAGCTACGTCATCGACGTCGCCTACGACGTCACCAACACGGGCACGGCGCCGATCACGCCCGAGGCTTACTTCCAGCTCACGCGGGACTCGAAGCACGCGGTGGTGCAGAGCTCGATGGCGCCGGCGTCGTACGTCGGCCCGGTCCTGTACAACGACAAGGACAAGTTCAGCAAGATCGAATTCGGCGAGATCGACAAGCAGGCCGCCGACCCGACCCGCAAGTCGAAGCTCACGAAGGAGACCGACAACGGGTGGATCGGGATGATCGAGCACTACTTCGTGACGGCCTGGGTGCCGCCCGCGAACGTCTCGATCCAGCGCAAGTTCTACTGGGACAAGCTCGACGGCGGCCTCTATCGCGCGGGGGTGCGCTACGCCGAGGGCACCATCGCCCCGGGCGCCACCGGCGAGCTCCGCGCGTCGCTGTACGTCGGCCCGCAGGACCAGGATGTCCTGGCCAAGACTGCGACGGGCCTCGACCTCGTCGTCGACTACGGCTTCTTCACCGTGATCGCGGTGCCGCTGTTCGTCCTGCTCAAGTGGCTGCACGGCATCCTGGGCAACTGGGGCTGGTCGATCATCGTCATGACGATCATGATCAAGGGCGCCTTCTACCCGCTCAACGCGGCCGCCGCGCGCTCGATGGCGAAGATGAAGCTGATCGCGCCGAAGATGAAGGCGCTGCAGGAGCAGTACGCGAACGACAAGCAGCAGCTTCAGGTCAAGATGATGGAGATGTACAAGACCGAGAAGATCAATCCGCTCGGCGGGTGCCTGCCCATCGTCGTGCAGATCCCGGTCTTCCTCGCGCTGTACTGGGTGCTCCTGTCGGCGGTGGAGCTCCGCCAGGCGCCCTGGATCCTGTGGATCCACGACCTCTCGGCGCCGGACCCCTACTTCGTGCTGCCGGTGATCTACGCCATCACCGCGTACCTGCAGGTCAAGCTCTCGCCCACGCCGATCAGCGATCCCATGCAGGCGAAGGTCATGCAGATCATGCCCATCGCCTTCTCGGTGCTATTCATCTTCTTCCCGTCGGGCCTCGTGCTGTACTGGCTCGTCAACAATCTCTTGCAGATCGCGCAGCAGTGGCACATGAACCGCCTCCTCGAGCGTGAGGCGGCCGCCAAAGCCGCCACGAGGCGCTGATTAAGTAGGCCTGCCCGATGCGCGACTCAAATTAAGTCGACTCCGACCCTACTTATTTCTTGCGCGCTTGCCACGGTCGATCGCGGCGGCGCGGCGCTTCGCATCGACCGCTTGACGAGAGGTTAAGCTTCGCGTCATGCCCGAGAGCGACACGATCGCCGCCATCGCGACGCCCCCCGGGCGCGGCGGCATCGGCATCGTGCGCGCGTCGGGCGCGGACCTCGGGGCGCTGATCGAGGGCGTGGCGGGCGTGGTGCCGCCGCCGCGAGCCGCCACGCTCGCGACGTTCCGCGACGCCGCCGGACGCGTGATCGACGAGGGCCTCGTCCTCCACTTCCCGGCGCCCCACTCGTACACCGGCGAATCGGTGGTCGAGCTTCACGGCCACGGCGGGCCCGCGGTGATGCGCCTCCTGGTGGCGCGCTGCGTCGAGCTGGGCGCGCGCCTCGCGGAGCCCGGCGAGTTCACGAAGCGCGCCTTCCTGAACGGCAAGCTCGACCTCGCGCAAGCCGAGAGCGTCGCCGACCTGATAGACGCGGCCACCGCCACGGCCGCGCGCGCCGCCGCGCGGAGCCTCGCGGGCGAGTTCTCGCGCGAGGTCCACGCGCTGGTGGAGGCGCTCACCGACCTTCGCGTGTACACGGAGGCCACGCTCGACTTTCCGGAGGAGGACATCGAGTTCCTCCGCGAGGGCGACGTGCACGCGCGGCTGTCGGCGCTTGCCGAGGGCGTCGCGCGCGTCCTGGCGCGCGCCCGCACCGGCGCGCTCCTGCGCGAAGGGCTCACGGTGGTCCTCGCGGGCCGTCCCAACGTCGGCAAGTCGAGCCTCATGAACCGGCTCGTGCGCGAGGAGGCGGCTATCGTGACGCCGCTGCCCGGCACCACGCGCGACCCCGTCGAGCGTCGCGTGGAGATCGCGGGCATCCCGCTCACCGTGATCGACACCGCCGGCCTGCGCGACACCTCCGACACGGTCGAGCGCATGGGCATCGAGCGCACGGGGAGCGCCGTCGAGCGTGCCGACCTCGTGCTGCTGCTCGTCGACGCGCGCGACGCCGCGATGTCCGACGAGGACCGCGCCATCCTCGCGAAGCTGCCCCCGGGCGTGCCGCGCCTCGTCGTCCATAACAAGGTCGACCTGGCCCCGGGGCTCGTCCCGCGCGCCACCGAGCGGGACGTATGGCTGTCGGCTCGAAGCGGCGACGGCGTCGACCTTCTCACGCGCGCCGTGCTCGATCTCGTCGGCGCCACTGGGGAAAACACCGAAGACACGTATCTCGCGCGAGCGCGGCACGTCGCGGCCTTGCGCGACGCCTCCGAACACCTCGAGCGCGCCCACGCCCACGTCACCGCCGCGCCGCCCGCCATCGAGCTCTTCGCGGAGGAATTGCGCGAGGCGCAGGACGCGCTCGCGACCATCACTGGCGCGTTCTCCGCGGACGATCTCCTCGGCGCGATCTTCGGCCGCTTCTGCATCGGGAAGTGAGCGCATCGCCGCGGC
Organism: Casimicrobiaceae bacterium; assembly: GCA_044225355.1. Classification (GTDB taxonomy): domain Bacteria; phylum Pseudomonadota; class Gammaproteobacteria; order Burkholderiales; family Casimicrobiaceae; genus VBCG01. The sequence goes on from JBGAIS010000070.1 coordinate 3,072, forward strand.
GCCCGCGATTGACGGCGCCGGCCGGCGAAGGCAAGCTTCAACGCCCCGCAAGGTCGCGGCGCGTATCGCGACCCATGAGCGGTTTCCCTGGAGGCTCGTCTGTCATGACCGCATTCCGCAAGGCCGCCGCGGCTGTTGCCGCAGGCCTCGTCTGTATCGTCGCCGGTGCGCAGGTGCCGGCCGGCTATCCCGCCAACTACGCCGACACCATCGCCGCGGCCAAGAAGGAAGGCAAGGTCGTCATCTACAGCTCGACCGACACGGTCGCCGCCAACCCGCTCATCAAGGACTTCCAGGCGCTGTACCCGGGCATCACGGTCGAGTACAACGACATGAACACGACCGAGATCTACAACCGCTTCATCAGCGAGAGCGCCGCCGGCGGCGGCTCCGCCGACGTGCTGTGGAGCTCGTCGATGGACCTGCAGATCAAGCTCGCGAACGAGGGCAACGGCCTTGCGTACAACTCGCCGGAGCTGCCGCAGGTGCCGGCGTGGGCCAACTTCAAGAACACCGCGTACGGCACGACGTACGAGCCCATCGCCTTCGTCTACAACAAGCGCGTGATGCAGCCCGCCGACGTGCCGCAAAGCCACGCCGACCTGACCAAGATGCTGCTCGCGACCCCCGACAAGTTCAAGGGCAAGTTCACGACGTACGACATCGAGAAGTCCGGCGTCGGCTTCATGCTCATCACGCAGGACAGCAAGCAGAACCCGCAGTTCTGGGACTTCGTGAAGGCGATGGGCGGCGTGGGCCCGCGCTTCCAGTCGAGCTCGGGCACGATGATGGAGCGCGTGAGCTCGGGCGAGAACTCGATCGGCTACAACATCTTCGCGAGCTACGCGGTGCTGCGCATGAAGAAGGACCCCGGCATCGGGTACGTGCTGCCCAAGGACTACACGCTCGTGATGTCGCGCGTGCAGTTCATCAGCGCCAAGGCCAAGAACCCGAACGCCGCCAAGCTCTGGCTCGACTACATCCTGAGCAAGCGCGGCCAGCAGATCATCGCGAGCCAGGCCGACCTGGGCTCCATCCGCAACGACGTCGAAGGCGAGATGACGGCGTCCTCGCTCGCCAAGACGCTCGGCAACACCGTCCGGCCCATCCCGGTCAGCGCCGACCTCCTCGTCTACCTCGACCAGGCCAAGCGCCTCGAGTTCATCAAGCAGTGGCAGGCCGCCATCAAAGGCGGCAAGTGAATCGCGCTTCGGCACCGCGCATCGCCGTCATCAGCCTGACGGCGATCGCGGTGTTCCTGCCGCTCGGCCTCATCGTCTACCAGAGCCTGCTCAACGCGCCGTTCTTCTCCCCCCAGAAGACGCTGGGCCTCGGCGCCTTCGCCTTCATCTTCGCCGACGGCGATTTCTGGGACGCGTTCCGCAACTCGCTCGTGATCGCCGCCGGCATGGCGCTCATCGCGGTGCCGCTCGGGGGCATCCTCGCGTTCCTCATGGTGCGCACCGACCTTCCCGGGCGGCGCTGGCTCGAGCCGATGCTCCTCATTCCCGTGTTCGTGTCGCCGATGGTGCTCGCATTCGGCTACGTCGTCGCGGCCGGGCCGGTCGGCTTCTACTCGGTGTGGGCCAAGAACCTCGTGGGCGTGGTGCCGTGGAACGTGTACTCGCTCACGGCCATCGCGATCATCGCGGGCCTCACCCACGTGCCGCACGTCTACCTGTATTCGTCGTCGGCGCTCAAGAGCCTGGGCTCGGACGTGGAGGAAGCCGCGCGCATGACGGGCGCCTCGCCGTTCCGCGTCGCGCGCGACGTGAGCCTGCCCATGGTCACGCCCTCGCTCCTCTTCTCCGGCGTGCTCGTCTTCTTCCTGGGCTTCGAGATCTTCGGCTTGCCGCTGGTGCTGGGCGACCCGGAAGGCCACCTCGTCCTCGCGACGTACCTCTACAAGCTCACCAACAAGCTCGGCACGCCGTCGTACCACCTCATGGCCGCCGTCGCGGTGTGCATCGTCGCCATCACGTTTCCGCTCGTCATCCTGCAGCGCTATCTCTTGCGCAACGCGGGCAAGTTCGTCACGGTGAAGGGCAAGGCGGGGCGCCAGCGCCCGCTGCCGCTCGGCAAGTGGCGATGGGTCGCGGTCGCCATCCTCTTCGTGTGGCTCTTCGTGACCGTGATCGTCCCGCTGTCGGGCATTGCGCTTCGCGCCGTGGTGTCGAGCTGGGGCGAGGGCGTGGTCCTGTCGGAGGTGCTGACCCTCGATCACTTCCGCGAGGTGTTCGAGCAGCCCACGCTCGTGCGCGGCATCCTCAACACGATCCTGATCGGCGTGGTGGGCGGCGCACTGGCCGTCGCGTGCTACACCGCCATCGGCCTTGCGACGCACCGCGTGAACGACGGCTGGTCGCGCTTCGTCGACTACCTCGTGCTCGTGCCGCGCGCGGTGCCGGGCCTCCTGGCCGGCCTCGCGTTCCTGTGGGTGTTCCTGTTCTTCCCGCCCTTGGCGCCGCTGCGCACCACCATCTTCAGCGTGTGGCTCGCCTACACGGTGGTGTGGCTCGCGTACGGCATGCGGCTCGTGTCGAGCTCGCTCCTGCAGGTGGGCCCCGAGCTCGAGGAGGCCGCGCGCAGCGCGGGCGCCACGCGCTCGCAGGTGAGCCGGCACGTCACGCTGCCGCTCATCCGCTACGGCCTCCTCGCGAGCTGGCTCCTCGTGTTCATGATCTTCGAGCGCGAGTACTCGACCGGCGTGTACCTCCTGGGGCCCGGCACCGAGGTGATCGGATCGCTGCTCGTCTCGCTGTGGGGCACCGGCGCGGCCGACCAGGTGGCGGCGCTGTCGCTCATCAACGTCGTGCTGGTGGCCGTGGGCCTCGTCATCGCGCTGCGCTTCGGGGTGAAACTCCATGATTAAGCTCTCGGTATCCGACCTCCATCTCGCGTACGGCGACAACGCCATCCTGAAGGGCGTGTCGATGGAACTTCGCCAGGGCGAGGTGGTGTCGCTCCTCGGCCCCTCGGGCAGCGGCAAGACGACGCTCCTGCGCGCGGTCGCGGGCCTCGAGGTCCCTCACAAGGGCGAGATCCGCATCGAGGACAAGGTGGTCTTCGACGGCGCTTCCAAGGTCGAGGTCCCCGCCGAGAAGCGCAACCTGGGCCTCGTGTTCCAGTCGTACGCGCTGTGGCCGCATCGCACCGTCTTCGACAACGTGGCCTACGGCCTCAAGCTCCGCGGCGTCTCCGCCGACGAGATCCGCACGCGCGTGACGAGCGCCCTCGGCAACCTGGGGCTCGGTCACCTGGCGGAGCGCCTGCCGCACCAGCTCTCCGGCGGCCAGCAGCAGCGCGTGGCCATCGCCCGCGCGCTCGTGTACAACCCGCCCGTGATCCTCATGGACGAGCCGCTGTCGAACCTCGACGCCAAGCTGCGCGAGGAGGCGCGTGCGTGGCTGCGCGAGCTCATCCTGCGGCTGCAGCTGTCGGCGCTCGTGGTCACGCACGACCAGAACGAGGCGATGGCGATGTCCGATCGCATCCTCCTCCTCAACAACGGCGTGATCGAGCAGCAGGGCACGCCGCAGGAGATGTACGGACGCCCCGCGACGCTCTTCACCGCCGAGTTCATGGGCAGCAACAACGCCGTCGCCGGCAAGGTGGGCGAGGTTCGCGGCGGTGAAGCGCGCATCGACGGCCCGGGCTGGAGCCTGTGGGGCACGGCGCGCGGTGCGAAGGCCACGGGCGACTCCGCGACCGGCATGGTGCGCCTCGAGCGCGTGCGCGTGGCCGGCGGCGAAGGCGACAACCACCTGCGCCTGCCGCTCGTGACGTCGATGTTCCTGGGCGATCGCTGGGAGCACCTCTTCCAGCTCGGAGACCTGCGCCTGCGCGCCTACGGCGCCGAGCCCCTGCCTCAAGGCGAGCACTGGCTCGAGATCCCGCGCCGGGACCTGTGGGTGTTTTGACGTCCCCGGGCCACCCGCGCACGCCTCTCCGTCATCGCGCCTGGCGCCTGCGCCCGGTGCGGTGGGTCGCCGCGCTCGCCATCGGCGCTGCGGCCGGTTACCTCTGCATGCTGTTGCACACCCCCATCCCGTGGATGCTGGGGCCGCTCTTCTCGATCGCGATGCTGCGAATCTCGGGCGTGGACATCGCCGCCGCGCCGGTATCGCGCTACATCGGGCAATGGATCATCGGGACCGCGCTCGGGCTGTACTTCACGCCGTACGTCGTGCGCGAGGTCGCGGGATTGTGGTGGCTCCTCGTGGTCGCGGCATTCTTCGCCATCGCGCTCGGCTACGTCACGGGGCTCGCGCTCGCCTATCTCGGCAAGATGGACAAGACCACCGCGATCTTCGCGAGCGTGCCCGGCGGCGCGGTGGAGATGGGCGTGCTGGGCGAGCGCTACGGCGGACGCGTCGACCGCATCGCCGCCGCGCAGAGCCTCCGCGTGCTCATCGTCGTGGCGCTCGTGCCCGCCGCGATCACCGCATCGGGCGCGCACGGCGCCGACCCGTACGTGCAGGGCACCACCGTGTTCCGCCCCGGCGGGCTCGCGATCCTCATGGCGATGACCCTCGCGGCCGGCTTCGCGCTGCAGCGCTTCCGCGTGCCCAACGCGTTCGTGCTGGGCGGTCTCGCGCTGTCGATCCCGCTCACCGCCGCGCAGGTGGAGCTGTCGTCGGTACCGACGCTCGTCTCCAACATCGGGCAGCTCATGCTGGGCTGCGCGCTCGGCTCGCGATTCCAGCGCGACTTCCTGCGCGGCTCGCACACGTTCCTCGCCGCCGTGGCGGTGTCGGTCGTGCTGTCGGTGGCGCTGTCGGCGGGCTTCGGCGTGATGCTCGCGCTCGTCGGTGGCCAGCCCGCGGCCACGATGGTGCTGAGCACCGCGCCGGGCGGCATCGCGGAGATGTGCGTGACCGCGAAGGTGCTGCAGCTCGGCGTGCCTCTCGTCACCGCATTCCAGGTCACGCGACTCGTCGCGTTGATGCTCATCATGCCGACGGTGTTCGTGCGCGCTCGCACGTGGTATCGGGGTCGGCAACGCTGAAAATCGGTAAGGCCGCTTGACCAGTGCATACCCCGATGTGCGCGGGTACAATCCGGGACCCCGCCGCGGCGACGAACGACAAGAAGACGGCGAGCGCAAGCAGCGAATTCCTTGGCCACTGTCCCGTCACGATGAACCAGATCGAATCCCTTGCCACCCTCGCAGCTTCCGTGGGTGCGCCGTCGTACGTCCGCCACCCGCGCCTCCTGGGCTGGGTGCGGGAGATCGCCGCCCTGACCAAGCCCGACCGCATCGAGTGGTGCGACGGCAGCGACGCCGAGTACCGCCGCCTGTGCGCCGAGATGGTCGACGCGGGCACGCTCGTCAAGCTCGACGAGGGCAAGCGCCCCGGCAGCTTCCTCGCGCGCTCCGACCCGTCGGACGTCGCGCGGGTCGAGGACCGCACGTTCATCTGCAGCGCGTCGCGCGACGACGCCGGTCCCACCAACAACTGGGTCGCGCCTGCCGAGATGCGCCGCACCCTCGACGGCCTCTTCGACGGCAGCATGAAGGGCCGCACGATGTACGTCGTGCCGTTCTCGATGGGCCCGCTCGGCAGCCCCATCGCGCACGTCGGCATCGAGCTCTCCGACAGTCCGTACGTCGTCGTGAACATGAAGCTCATGACGCGCATGGGCCGCGCGGTCTACGACGTCCTCGGCAGCGACGGCGCCTTCGTGCCGTGCGTGCATTCGGTGGGCGCGCCGCTCGCCGTGGGCCAGCGCGACGTCGCGTGGCCCTGCAACAAGGACCACAAGTACATCGTGCACTTTCCCGAGTCGCGCGAGATCTGGAGCTTCGGCTCGGGCTACGGCGGCAACGCGCTGCTCGGCAAGAAGTGCTTCGCGCTGCGCATCGCCTCGGTGATGGGCCGCGACCAGGGCTGGCTCGCCGAGCACATGCTGATCCTGGGCGTGACCTCGCCGCAGGGCGAGAAGACGTACGTTGCCGCGGCGTTTCCCAGCGCGTGCGGCAAGACCAATTTCGCGATGCTGATCCCGCCGCCGGGATGCGAGGGCTGGAAGGTGACCACCATCGGCGACGACATCGCGTGGCTGAAGCCCGGCCCCGACGGCTACCTGCGCGCGATCAACCCCGAGGCCGGCTACTTCGGCGTCGCGCCCGGCACGTCGTACGAGTCCAATCCCAACGCGATGGAGACGCTGAAGCGCGACGTCATCTTCACCAACGTGGCGCTCACCGACGACGGCGACGTGTGGTGGGAGGGCATGACCAAGGTCCCGCCCGCGCACCTCGTCGACTGGCAGGGCAAGGACTGGACGCCCGCCGACGGCCAGGCCGGACGCAAGGCCGCGCACCCCAACGCGCGCTTCACGGTGGCGGCGTCGCAGTGCCCGTCGCTCGACCCCGCGTGGAACGATCCCGCGGGCGTGCCGGTCTCGGCGTTCGTCTTCGGCGCCCGCCGCTCGGACACGGTTCCCCTCGTGAGCGAGGCGCGGTCGTGGGAGGAAGGCGTCTACAAGGCTGCGACCATGGGCTCGGAGACCACGGCCGCCGCGGCCGGCGCCGTGGGCGAGGTGCGTCGCGATCCGTTCGCCATGCTGCCGTTCTGCGGGTACCATGTCGGCGATTACTTCAGCCACTGGCTCGCGATGGGCAAGGCGGTGGCGCATCCGCCGCGCATCTTCAGCGTCAACTGGTTCAGGAAGGGCGCCGACGGCAAGTTCGCGTGGCCCGGGTTCGGGCAGAACATGCGCGTGCTGCAGTGGATCGTGAATCGTTGCCGGGGTCGCGCCCGCGCGGGCGAAAGCGCGGTGGGCCTCGTGCCGGCATACGGCGACGTCAACTGGACGTCGTCGCCATTCGACGAAGCGCGCTTCGCCGAGGTGATGCAGGTCGAGCGTGCACAGTGGGACAAGGAGCTTCGCGAGCACGATGCGCTTTTCGCGAAGCTCGGAGACAAGCGCCCCGCGGCGCTGGAAGGCGAGCGCGAGCGCCTCGCCCGACGGCTGCACGCGTAGGCTGACGGAGTTTGGAGGAGGAGGAGAGGGGGGCCGGCCACGAGCCGGCCCTTCTTTTTTTGCGGCTACACTTCACGCGATGAGAGTCGCGCTCTTCGCTTTCGTGCTGGCGCTGGCCGCGGTGCCCGGCACCGCGACCGCGTCGCGGACGGTGACCATCGGCACCGCCGGCGTCATGGGCGTCTACTACCCGCTCGGCGGCGCCATCTGCCGCATGGTCAACGTCACGCGCAAGACGCACAAGCTCCGCTGCTCCGTCGAGCCGTCGGAGGGCTCGGTCGCGAACATCCGCGGCGTCATGGGCGGCGACCTCGACCTCGGCATCGCGCAGAGCGACACGCAGTACGCCGCGCAAAAGGGCGAGGGACCCTTCGAGGGCAAGCCGCAGCCGAAGCTGCGTGCGCTCTTCAGCGTCTATCCGGAGCTCCTCAACGTGATGACGCGCGAGGACGCGAACATCCGCTCCTTCGACGACCTCCGCGGCAAGCGCGTGAGCGTGGGCACGCCGGGCTCCGGCACGCGCGCGACGATGGAGCTCGCGATGGCCGCGACGGGCATGAAGCTCACGGACTTCCGCACCGCGGCCGAGATCAAGATCGTCGAGATGTCGGTCGCGCTGTGCGAGAACCGCATCGACGCGTTCGTGTTCGTCGCCGGTCACCCCAATACCATCCTCAACGACGCGTCGTCGTCGTGCAAGACCAGGATCGTGCCGGTGGCGGGCGCGGGCATCGACGGGCTGCTCGCCGCGCGGAGCTATTACATGAAGGGCGCAGTGCCGGGTCGACTGTACAAAGGGACGGAGTCGCCGCAGCCGACGTTCGGGACGGTCGCCACCATCGTCGTGAGCGCCGAGATGCCCGACGACGTGGCGTACGCCATCACCAAGGCGGTGTTCGACAATTTCGACGATTTCAAGAAGCTGCATCCCGCGCTCGCGGGATTGACCAAGTCGGACGCGCTCAAGGGGGAGACCGTGCCGTTCCATCCGGGCGCGGTGAAGTACTTCAAGGAGGCAGGGTTGATGTAGGGGTGGCGTTTGTTCCGGCAGGGTATCGGAGATGGCTTGTAATCGTTTACATGTTGGCATAGGCTTCTGCCATGCGCCACCCGGGGCGATCCGATGGCAAGGATCCCGTCACCATTCGCGAGGTCGCGGCGGCGGCGGGGGTATCCACGGCCACCGTCTCGCGCGCCCTCGCCCATCCCGATCGTGTGTCTGCGGCGTTGGTGGATCGCGTTCGGGTCGCCGCGGGCGCGCTTCGCTATGTGCCGAACGCCTCGGCGCGGGCGCTCTCGTCGCTTCAAAGCGGAATCGTCGGTGTCACCGTTCCCGACGTCGCGCGGTACGCGGTGGCGCTGTCCTCGATGATGGAAAGCCTGGACAACGCAGGCCTGGCGGTGCTCGTTCGGCAGGGGGCCGCCGGCGCGCCTGGATTTGCGGGCCGCGACGTCGAGGCGGAGGTCGCGCTCGACTTCGGAGAGGTGAACCTGGTGCGGGCCGCGCAGGCGTTCGCGGCTCTCGCGCGGGGCGCCGACGTGGGCTTCGTGGGCGAAGGCGGGCGGTGGTTCGATGCCTTGCGGAAGTGTCTGGCGTGTCGAGAGGTCGACTTGACCCGCATGACCCCGGCGCGAGCACCGCGCATCCTGGCCTGCGCCGACGACAGGGTGGCGATCCGATCGCTTGCGGCGTGTCGCCGGCTTGGACTTCCGGTCCCCGGGCAGGTGGCCGTGGTGGGATTCGGCGACTTGCCGTTCGCAGGCGCGGCCGCACCTTCGCTCACGACCGTACGGCTTCCGGAGGAGGACGTGGGGCGGGCCGCGGCGTCCCGGCTGCTCGCGATGCGGGCCGGAAAGGTTCCCGTTCCGGTCGAGCTGGCGGCGAAGCTCGTGATCCGCGCCTCCACCGGTTCGGTGTTTCACGTGAAGCGTCCGTCGGAAGCCGAAGCATGGGAAGTGCGAACCAAGCCGATCTGACAATACGCGTTGGTTTCACGTGAAACATGCCGCGGGGGGAAGCTTCGGCCAAGGGTTGAGGGTACTCGGCGACGCCTTTTCCTTTAGAATCGCGCCCTCCGGCGCTTGCCGGCCAGCATACTTGCGCAACGCCCTGAAACGATGGATTTCCCCAAGCGCTTCGATGTGATCGTGGTTGGCGGCGGACACGCCGGCACCGAAGCCGCGCTTGCGGCTGCGCGCCTGGGCGCTTCCACGCTCCTTTTGACGCACAGCATCGAGACGCTCGGGCAGATGTCCTGCAACCCGTCGATCGGCGGGATCGGCAAGGGGCACCTCGTCAAGGAAGTCGACGCTCTCGGAGGGGCGATGGCGCTGGCCACGGACGAGGCCGGCATCCAGTTCCGCACGCTCAACTCGAGCAAGGGGCCGGCGGTGCGCGCCACCCGGGCGCAGGCCGATCGCGTCCTCTACCGCCGCGCCATTCGCCGTCGCCTCGAGAACCAGCCGAACCTGACGCTCTTCCAGCAGGCCGTCGACGACCTCCTGCTGGACGGCGATCGCGTGACAGGCGTGGTGACCCAGATCGGCCTCACGTTCCACGCCGACGCGGTCGTGCTGACCACCGGCACGTTCCTGGCGGGGCTCATCCACGTCGGGCTGTCTCATTACGAGGCCGGCCGCGCCGGCGACCCGCCGGCCAAGCGCCTCGGCGCGCGACTTCGCGAGCTCGACCTTCCCGTCGGACGATTGAAGACCGGTACGCCACCGCGCCTGGACGGCCGCACCATCGATTTCTCGATGCTGGAGGTCCAGCCCGGCGACGACCCCGCACCGGTGTTCTCGTTCGTGGGCTCGCGCGACATGCATCCTGCGCAAGTCCCGTGCTGGGTAACGCACACGAACGAGCGCACGCACGAGATCATCCGCGGCGGCCTCGATCGCTCCCCCATGTATTCAGGCGTGATCAAGGGAACGGGCCCGAGATATTGCCCGTCGATCGAGGACAAGGTCGTTCGCTTCGCCCAGCGCGACAGCCACCAGATCTACCTCGAGCCCGAAGGCCTCGATACGCACGAGATTTACCCCAACGGCATCTCGACGTCGCTGCCGTTCGACGTTCAGCTCGATCTCGTGCACTCGATGAAGGGCTGCGAGAGCGCGCACATCCTGCGGCCGGGCTACGCCATCGAGTACGACTATTTCGATCCGCGCGGGCTCAAGGCGACGCTCGAGACCAAGGCGATCCGCGGCCTCTTCTTCGCGGGTCAGATCAACGGCACCACGGGCTACGAGGAAGCCGCGGCGCAGGGCCTCCTCGCGGGACTCAATGCCGGCCGCTACGCCGGCGACCAGGAAGGCTGGTGCCCGCGCCGCGACGAGGCCTACCTCGGAGTGCTGGTGGACGACCTCGTCACGCGCGGGGTCACCGAGCCGTACCGCATGTTCACGTCGCGCGCGGAGTACCGCTTGCAGCTTCGCGAGGACAACGCCGACTTCCGGCTGACCGAGCACGGCCGTCGACGGGGCCTCGTCGACGACGCCCGCTGGGACGCCTTCTGCCGCCAGCGGGACGCCGTCGCGCGCGAGCGCGAACGCCTCGACCGCACCTTCGTCCACCCGCAGTCGCTGCCGGTGGCGGATGCCCAGCGCGTGCTAGGACAAGGCATCGACCGAGAGTATGCGCTTACTGACTTGCTGCGCCGTCCGGGAGTGACCTACGGCTCGCTGCACACGCTGCCCGGCGCCGGCGCGCCGGTCGCGGACCCCGGCGTGGCGGAGCAGGTGGAGGTCTCGGTCAAGTACGCGGGCTACATCGACCGCCAGCGCGACGAGGTGGCGCGCCAGCTCGCGCAGGAGATGACACGCATTCCCGCGTCGGTCGACTATGCCGACGTGCGCGGGCTCTCGAACGAGGTGCGCCAGAAGCTCGCCGCGGCGCGGCCCGAGACCGTGGGCCAAGCGGCGCGCATCTCGGGCATCACGCCGGCGGCCATCTCGCTCTTGCTCGTGCACCTGAAGCGCGGCGAGGCCGCGCGGCGCATCGCATGAGCGACGTCGCGCACGACATGGACCTCGCGAGCGGCGTTGCGGCGCTGGGGCTTGCGCTCGACGACGCGAAGGTGCGCAAGCTCGCGTCGTACCTCGAGCTCCTCGCCAAGTGGAACAAGACTTACAACCTCACCGCCATTCGCGAGCCCTCGCGCATGGTGACGCATCACGCGCTCGACTCGCTCGCCGTGCTCCCGCACCTTCCCCAACGCGAGGCGCTTCGCGTGCTGGACGTAGGGTCCGGCGGCGGGCTTCCCGGGATCCCTCTCGCCATCGCGCGCCCGGACTGGCGCGTCGTGCTCGTCGATCCCAATCACAAGAAGGCGGCGTTCCTCACGCAGGCATCGATCGAGCTCGGCCTCGGCAACGTCAAGGCGTACGCGTCGCGCGTGGAGGACGTCGCGGGCGAGGCGCCGTTCGACGTCGTCGTCTCGCGCGCCTTCGCCGATCTCGCGACGTTCGTCGCGACGTCGATGCGCCACGTCGCGCCCGACGGCGTGATGATCGCGATGAAGGGCGTGCATCCGGCGGAAGAGATCGCCGAGGTTGCAGGCGACGCCATCGTGGTGTCGTCGACGCCGGTGACCGTGCCGGGACTCGACGCGTCGCGTCACCTCGTCTTGATGCGCCGGCGATGACGCGCATCATCGCGGTGGCCAACCAGAAGGGCGGCGTGGGCAAGACCACGACGTCCGTGAACCTCGCCGCGAGCCTGACCGCGATGAAGCGCCGCGTGCTGCTCGTCGACCTCGATCCGCAGGGCAACGCGACCACGGGCTCGGGGCTCGACAAGCGCGCGCAGGGCGCGACCGTGTACCAGGTGCTGCTCGGCGAGCGCAGCATCGCCGACGTGCGCGTCGCATCGCCGTCGGCAGGCTACGACGTCGTCCCCGCGAACCGCGAGCTCGCGGGCGCGGAGATCGAGCTCGTCGACCTGCCCGAGCGCGAGACGCGTCTCAAGGACGCGCTCGCCGAAGCGCTGTCGCAGATGAAGAGCGCCATCGACCAGGTGGCGCAAGACTACGACTTCATCCTGCTCGATTGCCCGCCGTCGCTGTCGCTGCTCACGCTGAACGGCCTGTGCGCCGCGCATTCGGTGCTCATCCCCATGCAGTGCGAGTACTACGCGCTCGAAGGCCTGTCCGACCTCGTGCAGACGCTCAAGAAAGTGCGCGCGCATTTGAATCCCGACCTCGAGATCGAGGGCCTGCTGCGCACGATGTACGACCCCCGCAACACGCTCGCGCTCAACGTCACCGCGGAGCTCGAGAAGCACTTCGGCGACAAGCTGTTCCGCACGATCATCCCGCGCAACATCCGCCTCGCCGAGGCGCCGTCGCACGGCATCCCCGCGCCTGCTTGAATCGAAGGGCGCGCTGGCGTACCTGGCGCTCGCGGGCGAGATGCTCCGCCGCGACGAGTCGCGCGAGACGGAGGTCGCATGATCCGGCCCAAGGGACTCGGGCGCGGCCTCGACGCGCTGCTTTCCGGCGGCAACAGCGAGAGCAGCGAGCCCGGCGCGTTGCAGACGGTGGCGGTCGATCGACTGCGCGCGGGCAAGCTGCAGCCGCGCATGCGCTTCGACGAGGAGGCGCTCGCGGAGCTCGCCGCGTCGATCAAGGAGCAGGGCGTGATGCAGCCCATCCTCGTGCGGCCCGCGGAGGGCAATCGCTTCGAGATCATCGCCGGCGAGCGCCGCTTCCGCGCCGCGCAGCGCGCGGGGCTGTCGGAAGTGCCGGTGCTCGTGAAGCGAGTCGACGATCACAACGCGCTGGCGCTCGCGCTCATCGAGAACATCCAGCGCGAGGACTTGGAATCCGCTCGAGGAAGCGCAGGGTCTCGCGCGGCTCGTCGAGGAATTCGGGCTCACTCACGACGCCGCGGCCAAGGCCGTGGGGCGCTCGCGCAGCGCGGTCAGCAATCTCCTGCGCCTCACGCAGCTCGCGAAGCCCGTGCAGGATTACCTCGCCAACGGCGAGATCGAGATGGGTCACGCGCGCCGTCCTCGCGCTGCCCGCGGCGCAGCAGGGCGGCGCGGCCGCGCGCGTCGTGAACGGCGCGCTGTCGGTACGCGACACCGAGCGGCTCGTCGCGTCGATGCTGCATCCCGCGAAGCGCGCGGGACGCGCCGGCGCGCCGGCCAAGGACGCGGACACCGCTAGGCTCGAGACCGAGATCGCGGAGAAGCTGGGCGCCAGGGTGCGCATCGAGCCGCGACGCAAGGGCGCGGGACGCGTCGTGATTGACTACAACAGCCTCGAGGAGCTCGACGGCGATCCTCGCCCGGCCTGGGTGCAGGGCCGGACTCGGATCGACGTGACGCGGCGTCGCCTCGTGGCCGTGCTGGTCATGCTTGCGATGTCGCTGCAGGGTGCGCTCGCGGCGACGCGCGTGTGCGTTTCCGACGCGGAAGCCGGCACGCATGCGGCGCCGGTCGCGCACGTGGATGCGCCATCGCCGCATTCGCACCACGCGCATGCGGGTCTCGCGCCCGCACCGCCCGGGTCGTCGAATGCGGGAGCCCACGACGCCGCTCGCGGAGTGGCGCGCCTGCCGCGCCCGACGACCCGCATCATGCGGCTCGCGGCGGCGATCACGCCTCGGGAAGCTGCAGCGCATGCGCGGCGTGCTGCCTCGCCGCGGCACTCGCGCCTCCCGTGCCGAGCGTCGCGCTCGAGACGGTCGCGAGCGCGGTGCCCCGCGCGGCGCAAGCCCCCATTCCCCGCAACGTCGCCGATGCCCTCGAGCGACCTCCACGATCGACGTGACGCCGCCCGCCCGGCCACGCGCCGTGGACGGAGAATGCCGCACGACATGATCGGTGCCGTCGGCGATGCGATCGCAAGGCGACCGCGCGACGGCACCCTCGTCAGACTATCTTGCAAGGAGGCCCTATGGCCCAGCATCGAATGCTCGTTCGCGCTCGCGATGGCGGCGACCCGCTCACGCGCACGGCGAAGAGCCGGCGCACAGTGGACACGGCGGCCACGCCCCCGCGAACGCGCCTGCGCAACAGACCGCCTTTGGGATCGCGGGCGATCCTGCGAAGGCGACGCGCACCGTCGCCATCGACATGAGCGACGCGATGCGCTTCACGCCCGCGACCCTCTCGGTCAGGCGCGACGAGACCGTGCGCTTCGTCCTCGCCAACAAGGGCGTGCAGATGCACGAGATGGTGATCGGCGCGCCCGAGGATCTCGCGCGACACGCGCAGGCCATGCGCGAGCACCCCGGCATGCAGCACGACGCGCCCTACATGGCGCACGTGAAACCGGGGTACGACCGGCGAGGTGTGGCGCTTCATCGCGCCGGGACGTTCCAGTACGCCTCGTGGCGGGGCACTTCGAAGCGGGAATGGTGGGCACCATCACGGTGAAGTGAAGGCGCGTCGACTGCGAGCTCCTGGCGAACGCTGCGTTCCCCGTAAGGCCGCACGGTCGCGCGCAAGCGCAGGCACGACAATCGTTATTGCCGTCGTTGCGCGAAGGGCCGCCCAGCGCAGCCGCTTGCATGCCTTTGCCGTTCCGGCTGCAAAAGGCGCGACGCCGGCGTCACGTCATGCGCCGTTCCGGCGGCCGCCTTTCGCAGACGTTGCCTGCCTAGCCGACCTGCTTCAGCATGGTGTCGCCGTCGGAGACCTCGAACTTGCCGGGACCCTCGATGTTGAGCGATTTCACGACGCCGTCGTCGACGAGCATCGAGAAGCGCTGGCAGCGCATGCCCATGCCGCGGCCCGTGAGGTCGAGCTCGAGGCCGAGCTTCTTCGTGTAGTCGGCGCTGCCGTCGGCCATCATGTGCACCTTGTCGCCGGCGTGCTGCTCGCGGCCCCACGCGCCCATCACGAAAGGATCGTTCACCGCCATGCAGTAGATGGCGTCCACGCCCTTGGCCTTCAGCTTGTCGAAGTTCGACAGGTACGAGGGCACGTGCTTCGCCGAGCATGTCGGCGTGAACGCGCCGGGCAGGCCGAAGATGACGACCTTCTTGCCCTTGGTGAGGTCCTCGACCTTGAACTGGTTGGGACCAACGCTGCAGCCGTTGCCTTCGACTTCGATGAACTCGGACAGCGTGCCTTCCGGCAGCTTGTCGCCGACCTTGATCGTCATGGCGCTTCCTCGCGGGAGTGGGTGGGGATGGGCCTCGAAAGGTATCACGACGGACGGGGGAGGGGGCCGTGCGACGCCGCGCGCGCCGGTCGGTGGAGTCGCCCGCTTGCGTTGGCGAAAGCCCCGGGCGTAAGGTAGGGCGCCGGTCCCCTGTCTCGTTTGCCGAAGGTCTGCCATGGTCACGCGCGCCGCCAAAGCCGCCCCTCGCCGGGTGCGGCTTCTCGTTGCCACCCGCAAGGGCCTGTGGAGCATCACGAGCGATGCCACCCGACGATCCTGGAAGCTGTCCACGCCGACCTTCCTCGGGCACATCGTGCATCACGCGGTCATCGATCCGCGCGACGGCAAGACGCTCCTCGCCGCGGCGCGGACGGGGCACCTCGGGCCTACCGTGTTCCGCTCGCAGGACGGCGGTCGAACGTGGAAGGAGGCCACGAAGCCGCCCGCGTTCGCGCCCGACAGCGGGCGCGTGGTCGATCACACGTTCTGGCTGACGCCGGGGCACGCGTCGCAGCCATCGGTGTGGTTCGCCGGCACGTCGCCGCAGGGACTCTTTCGCTCGGCCGACGGAGGCGCCACGTGGGAAGGCGTCGAGGGCTTCAACGCGCACCGGGATCGCAAGGCGTGGTGCGGCGGCGACCAGGACGGCACGCCCGATGGGCCCAAGATGCATTCGGTGCTGGTCGACCCGCGCGAGCCCGCGCATATGTATATCGCGATGTCGAGCGGCGGCGTGTTCGAGTCGCTCGACGGCGGGCGGGACTGGTCGCCGCTCAACCAGGGGATCGAGGCCAATTTCCTGCCGACGCCCGACGCCGAGTTCGGGCACGACCCGCATTGCGTGCGAATGTCGAGCGACCCCGACCGCCTGTACCAGCAGAATCATTGCGGGATCTACCGGCTGGATCGGCCCGCGACGCGCTGGGTGCGCGTCGGCAACAACATGCCGCGGTCGGTGGGCGATATCGGTCTTCCCATGGTTGCGCATCCGCACGATCCCGAAACGGCCTGGGTGTTTCCCATGGACGGCACCGATGTCTGGCCGCGCGTGTCGCCGGGCGGCAAGCCTGCCGCTTACCGCACGCGCGACGGCGGGCGGACGTGGAAGCGCCAGGCCGACGGCATGCCCAAGGCGCAGGCATGGTGGACCGTCAAGCGGCAGGCGATGACGGCGGACAGGTTCCCGATTGCGGGGGTGTACTTCGGCACCACGTCGGGCGAGGTGTGGGGCAGTCGCGACGAAG
>JBGAIS010000071.1:0-19704 GCA_044225355.1 Casimicrobiaceae bacterium
TTCACCGACAGCGCCACCAACGTCACGATCAAGGTCACCGCCGCGAGCACATCCTCGGTCACGGTGCAGGTGACAACTGGAGGTGGCACTGCATCGACCACAACGACGCTCGCGAGCTCCGCCAACCCGTCCGTGCAGGGGCAGCTGGTAACGTTCACGGCAACCGTCGTCGGGGCGTCCCCTACCGGGAGCGTCGCCTTCACTAGAGAGTCGGTCGTCGTTGCTGGATGCTCGGCGCAGCCGCTCAGTGGATCAGGCAACACCCGTACGGCGGCGTGCACGACAAATTCGCTTCCTGTGGGCACGCACAACATCATCGCAACCTACAGTGGTGACTCGGCCAATGGGTCGTCGACGAGCGCGGTGCTGGTTCAGACGGTGTCGGCCGGCAACCCGACTACGACCAAGACGATCCTTTCGAGCGATATCAACCCATCCCCTGCCAACGCGACGATTGGCCTCGTCGCGACCGTCTCGTCGCCGACGCCAGTCGAGGGCGGCACGGTTTCCTTCACCTCGAACGGATCGAGCATTTCCGGATGCAGCGCGATACCGATCGTCACCAACGGCAGCCTCAGAACCGCCACTTGCAGCACCCTGATGCCGAGCGGCGCCTATACGTTGCGCGCGAACTACAGCGGCACAAGCATCAACCTCCCCTCCTCCTCGCTCCCTTACACACACGTCGTATCGTATGCGGCCATCGGTAACACGCTCCAGCTCGCGCGGACGTCATATGCGGTCAACGAATCGGCGGGAACCGTCTCCATCGGCGTGACGCGCATCGGCGATCCCACCGCGCCAGCCTCGGTGTCATACGTCACCTCAGCCGGCAGCGCGTCAGCCGGCGCCGACTATACGCACACGGAGGGCGCGTTGGCGTGGTCGGCGAATGAGACCACCACGCGCTTTGTCACGGTGCCGATCGTGAGCGACGCGACCAGCGAATCGAACGAAACGTTCTCGTTCGCGCTCTCGAATGCGACGGGCGCGGCGCTGGGTGCCGTGTCGGTGGCCGCCGTGACTATCGTGGACGACGAGACGGCGCCGGTGGCCATGCCGGGCACGGGCACCGTCTCGCAGAATCCATACGGTACGCTGTCCGTCACGGGCGCCACGCTGAACGGCAACACGATCTCGGGCCTCGGACGCAGCACGGTGATCCATCTCGGCTCCACATCCGGCGCATCGGAGTCCTTCGCGAAGATAGACTTCGAGGGCCTCGACATCGGGCCGGGCAACACGCTTACAGTTCGATCGGGGGCGCCGGGCCAGACGGTGTACCTCACCAACGTGGGCGCGTCCGTCTCCACCGTCGCCGGCATGCTCGTGGCCGACGGTGCCACGCCGCCGCGTGTGGTCGTGCAGAGCGCCGCGGGAATCACGGTGGCAAGCAGCGGCGTGATGCGCAGCGCAGCGGGCGTCACGCTCGACGCGCTGGGCCCAAGCGCCGGCACGGGAGGCAACGTCGTCAACGAAGGCACCGTCGACGGCGGATCGAGCCTCGTGGTCAGCGCCGCCAGGATCAACGGTGGCGGCGCCTACAAGGGCAACGCCATCACGCTGTCGACGTTCGGCAATGTCAACAACCCGGTGAATGGCCCGCACTTCGTCGCCAACGGGCTGCGGCTCTTCTCGAGCTCGTCCGGCGCGGTGCTGCTCACGCTATCGGGCTACGGCGCCACTCCGCAGGTGATGAACGTAATGGTCTACGGCGACGCGCTGGTCACCATGCCCTCGTCGTGGTCCAGCGGGTCCACGCTACCGCCCAACAACCTTCCGGTGATGCCGGGCCAAATCCGCGCGGCCGGCTCGGGTGAGCCCGCGTACGGCGGCGGCAGCATGATCGTGCAGGCGTCCGGATCGCTCACGCTCGTGGGCAGCGACTTCGTCTTCCCGGGCGGCATCGCATTCATCGCGGGCGGCTCGCTCAATGTCAACAATGTGCCCATCGACAACGGATGGACGACGTCCGGCGCCGCGTTCCAGGGCGTGTTCTTCCAGGGGACCAGCATCGTGAGCGCAGCGCCGATCAGCGTGCGTACAAACAACCTCAACTGGGCCAACTTCAGCACACGCCCGAACGCCACAGTATCGACGTGGACGCTGCAGCAGCAGGGCAACGGCTCGGCGGCGTTCGTCGCGTCGGATTCGACGGCGCCCCACCTCAATTTCTACGCGATCGTGAGCGAGGCCGGCGCGGCGGGCCAGTGCTACCCGTGCCTCGTCAACGGCCAGGTGATGGACTTCTCCGCGGCACCGTGATGCGTGAGGGCTCGGGCGCGGGAGGCGGCGGTTTCCACAGCGCGTAGAGCCCCGTGACGAGGCGCACGTATTCCTGCGTCTCGGCGAACGGGGGCACGCGGTTGTCGTAGCGCTGGACCGCGCCCTCGCCCGCGTTGTACGCCGCGAGCGCAAGCGCCACGTCGTCGCCGAACATCGCGAGGAGGTCGCGCAGGTAGCGCGTTCCGATGCGCACGTTCGTCTCGGGATCGACGAGCTTCTGCTCGAGGGTGCGCCTCGCGTCCCCCGCGAGCCCGTAGCGCGCGGCCGTCTCGGGAATCACCTGCATGAGGCCGAGCGCTCCCTTGGGCGAGACGGCCGTGGGCTCGTACCCCGACTCCACCGCGATCAGCGCCTTCACGAGCGCGGCGTCGACCTGATGCTCGCTCGCGTAGCGCACGATGAGCGGCGCGTATCGCGCGAGGTTCGGGTGATTCACGACGCGACGGAATATCGGCGATTCCGCGAGCGCCGCGTCGGCGTCGCGCGCTTCCTTCTCGCGTCTCGCGGCCTCGATCTGCGCGGCGGTCGAGCCCTTGAAGAAGAGCTGGTAGCGATCGTCGAGCTTCTCGGTGGCGACGTGCGCGCGGCCGTTCTCGTCGATGTAGCCCCACACTTCGCACGCCGCATGCGACGCGAACGACATCGCGATCGTCACGAGGCCGACTCGCCACCAGGAAGCACTCCGGGATTTCTCGCGGCGCGAACTCAAGCCGCCGATGATAGCAATGGAAGGCCCCCTGCCATGTTTGCTAACCACTTCGCCATGCCGGGCGCGACAGGGGGCGTACGGAATGTAATTCAGAAACGCGAGCGAGCCTTGCACGCGCGTGCAAGCCTTTGCCGCCTTACGCGCCTCGCCAGAACGATAGTCCCCACGGAGAGATCTTCACCGGCAGGTGGTAATGCTCGCGCACGTCGAGCACCGTGAAGCGCAGCGGCACGATCTCCTGGAACGCGGGCTTGTCCGCGACGAGGCTCACGAAGCGAAAATATTCGCCGGCATGCAGGAGCACCTCGTGAACGCCGGCCGCGACGCCCTCGCCGGTGGTCATCGGGTGATCGAGGACGCCGTTGTCGCCGACGCATCCCGATCCTACGACGCGACGGACGTCGCCGTTCAGCGCGTGCACCTCGATGAACATTCCGCCGGCGGGCTTGCCCAGCGCGACGTCGACCACGTGAATGGATATGCCGGGCATGCGTCAATGCTACACGACATCGCGGGGCACGCGCCTTCGCTTCGCGGCGTGCCTACGCGCGAAGCATCTTCTCGAGCCTCGCGAGGCGATCGCCCAGCTCGAGCATGAGGCCGCCCGCGTATTCACCCGCCTCGAGTCGCGCGGTCGCGAGCTCCTCCAGCATGATCGCGTGCAGCTCGCGCGCATGCCGCACGAGATCGGCCAGCGGCGCGCCCACTTGGCCCGCGTCGGCCATGTCCTGCGCCTCGTGCAGCGCGCCGACGAAGGCCGTCGAGACGTTGGCGAGGTACACGGGATCGGATGTCGGCATCGGAGCGTGCGTCACGGCCGGCTCGAGCCCCGGCGAAGTCATTCTAGGCTCGCGGATACGCCCTCCCAAGTGTCGGAAACGACAGGTGGTCGTCCCGAGGCGCCGGAGGGTCGGGCTGCGCGCCGCCCGCGCCCCGGGCATACTTCGCGCCATGAGGATCGCGACGTTCAACGTCAACGGCATCCGCGGCCGGCTCGCCAACCTCGTCGAGTGGCTCGAGGTCACGTCGCCCGACGTCGCATGCCTGCAGGAGCTCCGCGTGCATCCCGAGGAGTTTCCCAAGGCCGAGGTCGAGGCAGCGGGCTACGGAGCCCTCTGGCTCGCGCAGCGCCCGCGCTACAACGGCGTGGCCATCCTCGCGAGGGGCGTCGAGCCCGTCGAGATCCGGCGCGGGCTGCCGGGTGATCGGGCGGACGCCGAGGCGCGCTACCTCGAAGCCGCGGTGAGCGGCATCGTCGTCGCCTGCCTGTACGCGCCCAACGGCAATCCGCAGCCGGGGCCGAAGTTCGACGCCAAGCTCGCGTGGCTCGCGCGCTTCGCGAAGCACGCGGCGTCGATGTACGCGTCGGGCGTGCCCGTCGTGATGGCGGGCGACTACAACGTCGTCCCCACGCCGGCGGACATCTACGCCACGACGTCGTACGACGACAATGCACTCGTGCAGCCGCAGAGTCGCGCCGCGTTTCGCGCGATACTCGACCAGGGTTGGATCGACGCGATCCGCGAGCATCATCCCGGGGAGGCGATCTACACGTTCTGGGACTACATGCGAAAGCGCTGGGAACGCAACGCGGGGCTGCGTATCGACCACCTCCTCGTCAACGCGGAGCTCGCCGCGCGCGTCACGGCCGCGGGGGTCGACGCGCCCGTTCGCGGAAGGCCGAATGCGAGCGACCACGCGCCCGCGTGGATCGAGGTGAAGTCCCCGGCGCGGAAGTCGTCGGCGAGGCGCGCCGCGAAGGCGTAGGCGCTACTTTTTCGCGAGCAGCACCACCGCGCCGCCGGCACCCGCGCGCTCGGCGTGCGGAACGTTGGCCGCAAGGTCGCATCGCTCGCCGGCGCGGAATACGTCCTTGCGGTCTTCGTATTGCAACGCGAATTCACCCTCGGTGACGAGCAACGTGACGGCAAAAGGGTGCGTGTGCAGCGGCCCGTCGATGTCGCTCGCATAGTGCCGCGTCTCGGGATCGGCGAAGCCCTTGGCGGCCGCGTACGCGCGGAATTCCGATTCGTTCATGGTGGTCCTTCGGGGGAACGTCGCTCGCGTCACGCGGTACTCCGTCGACGCACGCGCGTGCATCGACGGATCGTCCGCGAACGACGCAGCATATCCCACTAACCTCCCCCCGCGCCTCCCGAGCCCGAACCGCCGCCGCCGTCTCCACCGCCGTCGCCGCCGCCCGTTCCGCCGGCGCCGATGTTCGCCCCGGCCTGGTGGACGCTGAACGCCTTGCCGCCGATCGTGATCGTCGCCGTCCGCGGCTGGTCGGTGGGATTGGCGAGGATCGCGTACTCCACCTGCCCCGCCCCCGCCCCCTGCGGCGGGCTCGCGAGCACGATCCAGCCGTCGCCGGCGCCGTAGCTCACCTTCACGTCCCACGCGCAGTCCGTGGTCGGCGTGCGCACGTTCACGATGTTGTTCGGAAGCTGGTTGTCGCCGTGCTGCGCGAACAGCGGATCGATCGACATGCTCGGGCACGTCGTGCTCGCAAGCGCCGCCTGCCGGACCCCCAGGCCCTGCGGCACCCCGTTGGTGCTCACCGTCACCGCCGCCGACCGCTCGCCCCCCGAGTTGTTCTCCGCCGCCTTCACCACGATCGTCCCGTTGCCGCTGCCCACCGACGGGCTCACCAACGCGAAGTCCTCCCCGCTCGCCGACCACGCGCAGCCCGCCGGCGCGCTCACCGACACCGTCGCCTCCGATCCCGACTGCGAAAGACCCACCGACGGCGGCGTCAGCGTCACCGCGCACGCCGCCGCCGACTTCACCGCCGTCTGCGCCACCGGCGCCGCGTTGTTGTTCGGATACGGGTCCGGCGCGAGGCTCGGCGCCCCGATCGAGCTCGCGAACTGCAGCACCTTCGACTCCGTCGGCGCCACGCCATTCGCCGACAGCTTGAGCACGCCGCCCGCCGGCATCTTCGCCACCGCCACGCCCTCGCGCAGCGCCTTCGGCGCGAGGCTGCCGGGGCATTGCGCACCGCCGTACGCCGTGCAACTCGCCGTCCAGCTGTCCGGCATCGACGCCACGATCACCGACCCGTCCGCCTGCCCCGGCCCCGCGTTCGCGAACCAGAACTCGCCCGCCAGCGCGTCGCCCGCGTTGGCCGAATCCCCCGGGTACACGTGGAACGCCTGCAGGTCGCCGCCCGCCTGGCTCGACACCGGCGAGCAGAACGCCACCCCTTCGTACAGCGCCCCGAAGAAGCGAACGTTGCGGTAGATGTCGATCCAGTTCGACGTGAACCGGTGGTTCGGGTCCGTCCGCTTGGTGCCGGGGGCCACGTCGAACGCCCGGTACACGGGGTAGTAGCCGCTCGGGCAATCGACCGCGGTCGGCGGGCCATTCTTGCACAGGTTGTCCGACATCGGGCTCACCCGCAGCGACGGGCACGTCGTCCCCGACGGGGCCGCGTAGAACGCGATCGACTCGTACGTCCAGTTCGGGTTGTGCGCAATGAGGTCGTTCTTCTCCGCTTCCTCCGCCGTGTAGAAGTGCGTGTCGAACGGCGAGCTGAAGAACCGGTACACGGGCTTCACGTTGGCCGGCGCGCCGTCGCGGCTGAGCCACGCCCGCCACGTGCGGCCCGTGCGCTGCCACCCCTTCACCACGGTCTGGCTGTCGAGGTCCTTCTGCTCCGCCCCGTACGCCGTGATGAAGAAGTGCCCGAGCCCCGCCGTCGGGCGCACGTACTCCACCACCTGCACGGCGTTTTGCGTGTTCACCGCATTCGCGGGATCGTTCACCTGCTGCCACGTGAGCGACGTCCGCTGCCGGAACACGCCCAGCTGCTGGAACGCGTTGTTGCCCCACGCCACCACGCCCCCGCTCGCCGTCAGCCCCACCGAGTGGTTGGTGCCGGCCGACACCGACACGAGGCCGTCCATGCGAGGCTCGCGGCCCGGAACCAGGTGATCGCGCTCGCCCACCTTGGCGCCCACGCCCCACGCCTGCGCGCGGCCGTTGCCGTCCAGCGCCAGCACGTGCGCCGACGCCGCGATGCGCGTCACCCCGGCGAGCTCCACCACCTTCGTCGGCACCGTCCTGATCGACGTGAATGGCGGCGCCTGGCCCCACGCGTACGTCGTGCCGTCGCTCGTCACGGCGATCGAGAACCCCGCACCGGCCGCGATCGAGCGCACCCCGCCCAAGCCCGCTGCCTGCACCGGCGTGGACGGCGTGCCCGTCCCGCCGTTGCCGAGCTGGCCCTTGTCGTTGCCGCCCCATCCCCACACGCTGCCGTCCGCCCGCAGCACGAGGAAGTGCGTCTCGCCCGCCGACACCGCGATCACGTCCGCGAAGTTGAAGTCCGTGCCCGGGCACGTGCTGCCCACGTTGCACGCGATGAGCGCACGTCCGGCGTTGGTCAGCGCGATCACCCCCGCGCCGCCGGTGGACACCGCCTTCACGTTGGTGAACGCGCCGATCTCGACGGCGGTGGTGCTGGTCGCGGCGTTGGATCCCGGCACCGCCTGGCCCCAGCCCAGCACCGCGCCGTCGTTACGTACCGCCACCGCGTTCCTGCTGCCGCCCGCGATGGCGATGTAGCTGCCGGCAAGGCCTGCCTGCGCGTGCGGCGTCGAGTTGGCCGAGCCCACGGCGTTGGGATCGTCCGCGCCCCACACCCGCACCGACCCGTCGGGCAACAGCGCGATCGACTGCGTCGCGCTCGCCGCCACCGCGGTGGCCGACGTGATGCCACCCACGAGCTCCGGCGCGCGCGTCTCCAGGAGGTCGCCCAGGCCCAGCGTGCCCAGCTCGTTGCTGCCCGCGCCGAACACCCGCCCCAAAGGATCGATCACGAAGTGGCTGTCGCCCGCAGCGCCGCCCGCCACCTGCGATACGCCCGGCACCGTGAGACGCACCGGCGCGCTTCGCGACGTCGTGTCGCCGAGCCCGAGCTGGCCCTTCTCGTTGCTGCCCCACCCCCACAGCGTCCCATCCGCCTGCAGCGCCATCGACGACGTGTCGCCCGGGAACACCTGCGTCACGTTGCTCACGTTGCGTACCTGCACCGGCGTGCGGCCGTCGCCGCTGCCGCCGTCGCCCAGCCGACCGCCCGCGGGGTTGCCCCACGCCCACACGCTGCCGTCGCCCTTGCGCGCGAACGTGTTGTCGCCGCCGATGAACACCGACGCGACGCCCGTGATCGACACTTGCGTCGGACGGCTGCTCTGGTTGGTCGGCACGTACAGGTTGGTGCCCCACACGTACACGCGTCCGCTCGAATCGACCACCGCGACGTGGTTCACGCCCGCGGCGATACTCACGATCCCCGACAGGCCCGTCACCTGGATGGGCGCCGTCTGCTCCACGCCAGAGCCGTCGCCGAGCTGGCCCGCATCGTTGCGGCCCCACGCCCACACGGTGCCGTCCGACTTGCGCGCGATGCTAAACGAGTCGCCCGCCGCCACGTCCACCACCCCCGTGATCCCGGGAACGAGCGTCGGCCGCGTCTGCTGCGTACGATGGCCGAGGCCCAGCTCGCCGTGGCTGTTGAGGCCCCAGGCGTACACCCGGCCGCCGGCGTCCACCGCCAGCGTGTGGTACGAGCTGCCCACCGTCGACGCCACGATGTTCTCGAGCCCCGCGATCTTGCCCGGCACCGAGCGCGAGGCGTTGCTGCCGTCGCCCAGCGTGCGCTGCGTGTTGTCGCCCCACGACCACAGCGTGCCGTCGGTGCGGATCACCGCGCTGAACCCGGTGCCGGCGCCACCGGTGGTCGCTTCCTTCACGACGTTGGCCTCGGGCGGCGGCGTCACCGGCGGCGTGACCGCGCCCCAGCTCACGGAGACCGACGCCACCGGGCCCGCGCCGTTGCCGTTCGAGGCCACGAGCGTGTACGTCTTCGTTCCCTGCACGTTCACGGTGTCGGTGCAGCTCGTCGACACCGGCGTGCAGCCGGTCCACGCGTAGTTCGTGGGACTGTTCGTGCAGCTCGACGTGAGCGTGATCGACTGGCCGAGCGAGGGATTCGAGTTACTCGCGGCCAGCGTGCACGAGGGCACCGGGCCCGTCGCCTGGCTCTGCCACGTGACGCTCACCCCCACCGTCGGGCTCGTGCCGAACGAGTTGGTCGCGGAAACGTAATACGTGAGCGTCCCGGGCGATGCGCTCGTCGTGCTGCACGTCGACGAGCTCGACGAGCAGCCGACCCAGTTGTAGCTCGTCGGGCTGCCGCTGCAGCTCGCGGTGAGCAGCACCGGCGAATTGACCGGGAGCACCGAATCGCTCGCCGTGACCGAGCACGTGGGTGCGGAGCCTGCCGGCTGCCAGGTCACGTTCACCGTCGCGGGCGAGCTCGTGCCTCCCGCGTTGGTCGCGGTCACCTGGTAGGTCACCGATCCAGGCGTGCCTCGCGTGGCCGTGCACGTGGAGCCCGTGGACGAGCAGTTGGTCCACGTATAGCTCGTCGGACTGTTGCTGCACGAGGCGGTCAGCGTGATGTTGCTTCCAACCGTCGGTGTGGTGCTGCTGGAGCCGAGCGTGCACGTCGGCACGGGCACGGTGGCGCCCGCGACCGTGGTGCTTACGCTTCGCATCACGCATGCCGTGCTGGCGCAATCGCACAGGCGCCACGTATACGTATCCGTGCGCGGCGTCGAGGATGCGTTGGGCGCCGTCGTGATGCCCACGAAGTTGCTCGTCGAGAACGCGGGGGAGGACGGACACCTCGAATAGGTCGGCATCCCGGCGCCTGGCCACGACACTCCATTCGTATCTGCTCGCACGCCGGTTGCATAAGGCGTAGGGCAATCGAAGCCGACGAAGACCGTGCCGCCCGTGGATGGCATGTTCGCCTTGTCGATCGTCGCCGAGCAATCCGCCGGCGCCTGCGCGGAGGCGAGCGATGCGAGCGACATCGCGATTCCAAGCACCCACGCTCCGAGCCATCGATTCATCGCACTTCCTTTGTCAATTTATGGAGCGACGACTTGCATTGCCGACGACTTCACTTGCCCGCTACTTTCCTCGCCTCGACCTTCGTCATCTGGAAGCCGGCGTCGAACCAGGCGTCGATGCCGCCGCGATACCAGTACACGTTGGTGTATCCCATGCCCACTAGGCGCAGCGCCGCGTTGTAGCCGTACCATCCCCAGCTCGCGCTTCGCTCGAACACCACGATCGGACGCTCGTAGTTGCGCTGGGTGACCTCCTGCATCACCTTCGCCATCTCGGCGAGCGGGAACGCGCCGGGGCGCACGGTGCCGAGATCGGGGCGCCACCACGCCCCGGGGATCGTCATGTGGTTGGCATCGCTGTACGCGTCGACCAGCACGAGCTCGCGATCCTTCGCGATCATGTCCTTCAACTCGAGCGTGGTCACCGTCGCGACGCCCGGCACCGTGAGCGGAAGGGGCTTCGACGGATTCGGCACTTCGATGTATCGCGTCGGCCGCGCGCCGAAGTCGCGGTCCTCCTGCGCGAACGACGTCGCGGGCACCGCGGGGTCGTCGGCGATGCGACGAAGCTCCGCGCTCACCGTGCGGCCGTCCTTCGTCCACGTGGCGTCGAGCGTGCGCTCGCCGCGCGGCTTCGCGCGGATGACCGCGTCGTCCGGCAAGGACACGCGAAGCTCGCTTCCCGACACCACGCCCTTCGCGCGAACGAACCGCGGCGTCTCGCCGTCGATCGACTGGCCGCCGCGACCATACACGATGTCCGCCGCGCACGTGCCGTCGAAGCGCTGGACCCAGAGCTCGACGGTGCGAAGGCCGTCCCAGCGGCCCGCCCATGCGCCCTGGAACGCGGCGCAGGACGCGGGCGGCGTGGCCGCGCCGTCGATGGCCACCCCCTTGGGCAGGCTCACGCCGCGCACGAACATCGTGCCGTCGGCCGCCACGCGCGGCCGCTGCGGCGCGATGGGCTCGTTGATGCGCTCGGCCTGCGAGACGAGCGCGGCCAACTCCTGCCGCCGCTCCGCCTCGCGCGCGGCGACCACGTCGATCTGCGCCTGCAGCGTGGCCCCGTCTGTGGCCGCCTTCTGCGAAAGAACCTGCGACTCGCCGACGGTGACCTCGAGCCGCTTCGCCTCGGCGTCGCTCAGCGTGCGGCGGCTGCCGATCTCGCGAAGCTCCGCCACCACCTGCGTGAACGTCGCCATCCTTGCGGACGTCTCCTCGTACAGGCGGCGCTGCCGGTCGACGAGCATCAGGCGCTCCTCGCGGTCGCGCCGCTGTCCCTCCTCGAGGGCCTTGAGCTTCGACTCGAGCTGCAACTTGTCGCGCGTGCGCTCCTCGTACATGCGCTGGCGCTCGGCGTCGCGCTTGCGCTCGGAGATCTCGATGTTGGCGAGGATGCGCTGCTGCTCGTCGCCCGTGCCCAGGCTCGCGACCATCGGCGGCGGGCTCTCGACCTCCGGCAGGAGATAGAGGTTGGAGTGCAGCGAGGCGTTCACCCACGGCTCCTGCTTGCCGCCCGTATCCCCGTGAACGGCGATGCGCACGCGCTTGAAGACCTGCTCGATCTCGCCACCCTTGCGAAGCTCGTTCACGAGGTGCAGCGTGAACGTGCTGTTGTCGCCCTTGCCGTCCTCGGCCACGCGCCCCGGCGCGGTCGAGAACGCGACGAGCGTGCCGCCGCTGCCCGCGATGTCGCTCAATCCCGCGCGCGTGCCGCGCGTGCTCGGCGTGAGGAACGGGTTGTTGCGACAGGAGTCGAGGATGAGGATCTTGAACTGCTTGGCGCTCTTGTCGAGGCGGCCGAGGATCGCGTTGTCGACGTCGATGGAGTCATCGCGCACCTCTTCCGGATCGTTGGGGCGGATGTCGGTGGGAAGGAGGTAGTTGTGCCCGCCGATCGAGACCGCGTGACCCGCGTAGTAGAAGAGCGCCACGCCCTCCTCGACCTGCGCGCGCTGCGTGAACTCGCGTATCGCCTTGCGGAAGTTGCCGACGCCGACGTCCTCGAGATAGACGACCTCGAAGCCTTGCTCGCGCAGCACGGTGGCCACCGCCTTCGCATCGTTCGCAGGGTTGCGAAGCGTGCCGGCGGACTGGTATTTGGAATTGCCGACGACGAGCGCGAGGCGCTTGGCGTCGGTGACCTTGACGGGCCTGGGCGCGGCTTCGACCGCCGGCGGCGCAACGGCGCCCGGGGGCAGCGCCGAGCGGGTGGTCGACTGCGCGGCGACCGTCACGGCCCACGCGAGCGCGATCGCCGCGAGGACGCATCCCCGTGCGTGACGACACGCGAGCCGACTTCGCCGGTCCGGCATCCGACATTCCCCTGATTGCTGGCGGGAGTATAGCGGCACGCAAACCTGCCGCAAATGTGATTATTCGGACGAAAAGCGCGTTTGGATGCAAAGCGCGCCGGAAGCAGCGGTCGGGGCGCCGCGCCTGTCCTATTGGAGTGCGGACGGGGGAAGCGGCGGCGGCTTCAGCGCTTCGCGGTCGTAGCCTTCGACGCACACCGCGAAGTCGGACGTGCCGGGGACGAATCCGCGACCTTCGCAGAGCTTTTGCCAGGACGCGATGCGCTCCTCGCGGGAGACGGCGGCCGGCGTCACGGGGCCGGACGTGCACGCGCCGCACAGCGCGGCGAGGCAGGCGGCGACGAGGGCGGGAAGGCGCAGGGACGTGGGCACGAGGACGGGGCGAGCCTTTCAGGGCCGGCGAGTATGTCGACTTCGCCGCGCCCTTTCAACCCTTAGCGCACGTCGCCCCGCGCTACCAGCGGTACGACAGGAGTGCCTGCACCTGGCGGCGCAGCCCGTACAGGCAGTTGTCGTTGGTGCACTCGGACACGTAGACCTTGTCGAAGAGATTGGTCGCGTTCACCTGGAACTGCAGGCCCTTCATGGTCGGGCTTACCGCCCCCAGGTCGTAGCGAAGCGACAGGTCGACGAGCGTGTTCGCCGGCACCTCGAGCGTGTTGGCGTCGTTGCCGAACGTGCTGCCCACGTAGCGAACGCCGCCCCCTAGCGCGAGCCCCGCGAGGTTGCTGCCCGAGAACGCATGCTCGAGCCAAAGTGCCACCGCGTTCTTGGGGGTGTACAGCGGCGTCTTGCCTTCGTTCTCCGGCGTGCCCGACAGCACCGTGCTGTCGAGGTACGTGTACGCCGCCGACACGTTCCAGCCGTCGGCGAGCGACGCCTTGGCCGAGGCCTCGAAGCCGCGCGTGCGGACCTTGCCGGTCTGTCGGTTGAACGTCGGGTGATCCGGGTCGATGGTGGGGACGTTGCGCTGCGTGAGGTCGAACAGCGCGAGGGTGATGAGCGCGTTCTCGCGCAGCGGGGCGTACTTCACTCCAAGCTCGAACTGCTGCCCTTCGGTGGGCTTCAGCGCATTGCCGTCGTAGTCGATGCCCGGCACCGGCTGGAACGACGTCACGTAAGACGCATACGGGGCGATCTGGTTGTCGAACACGTAGACGAGGCCCACGCGCCCGCTCCACGCGTTGTCGCTCTGCGGCGCGGTGGTGCCGCTCATGCGGTCGAGCGTGTCGGTGGTCGCGTTGTCGTGGCGGATGCCCAGGAGCAGCGACCACGCGTCGATCTTCATCTGGTCCTGCGCGTAGACGCCGAGCTGCCGCTGCGTCTGCTTGGTGTCGGAGATTGCCGCGGGTGCGGTGACCGGCTGGAAGTACGTCGGGGCGAAGATGTCGATGGGCGGCCCGAAGTCGAGGCCGAGGACGTCATCCTCCTTCGTGTACTGGTAGTCGATCCCCAGGAGCAGCGTGTGGCGAACCGGGCCCGTCGTGAAGCGCGCTTCGGCTTGCGTGTCGACGCCGAACGCGTCGATGGCCCCCTGGTCCGACATCACGTAGCGCTCGAGCGTGCGCTGGTCCTCCTCGAGGAAGAGCGGGAGCACCTGGTTCACCGTGCCCGTTGTGCGCATGTAGCGCAGGTTCTGGCGCACCTTCCACGTGTCGGCGAAGCGGTACTCGAAGAGATACCCGATCGACCACTCCTTGCGCTCGAGCGTGTTGAAGCTGGGATCGCCCGAGTAGAAGCTGGTGGGAATCGTGCCGTTGGGATTGGACAGCACCGAACCGTCGGCGGGAACGAAGTTGTAGTAGCCAGCCTTCGGCGCGTCCTGGTAGCGCGCGAGCACGGTGAGCTCGGAGTCGGCGTTGGGACGCCACGTGATCGCCGGCGCGATCGAGAAGCGCTCGTCCTTCACGAAGTCGACTTGCGAATCGCCGCCGCGACCGAGGCCGGTGAGGCGATACAGGAGCGAGCCGTCCGCGGTGGCGGGGCCCGCGAGATCGAAGCCTCCCTGGAACTGGCTGTGGCTCGCGGCCTGGAGGTAGACCTCGCCCTGGCGCTCGCTCGTCGGCCGCTTGCTGATCATGTTGACGAGGCCGCCGGGGGAGGACTGGCCGTAGAGCGTCGACGCGGGACCGCGCAGGACGTCGATGCGCTCGAGCTCGAAAGGATCGATTTGCGGCGTCGTGAAGTTGGCGCCGCCCAGGAGCTTGAGCCCGTCGAGGTAGCGATCGAGCGTGAATCCGCGTGCGAACATGACGTCGAACCCGCTGAAGCCGGCGCGCGTGTCGGACATGGTGCCGGGCGTGTAGCGCAGCGCCTGCTTCACGCTCTGCGCGTTCTGGTCGTTCATCTCGTCGCGGGTGACGACGGTGATCGATTGCGGCGTCTCGAGGATCGGCGTGTCGGTCTTGGTCGCGGTCTGGCTGCGAAACGCGACGTAGCCGTCCACCTGGCTCCACGCGGTCTCGCCCCTTCCGACGACGTTGATCGGCGGCAGCATCGCCTCCTGCGCGCGAGCCGCCGGCGCCGCCTCGACGACGAATCCGCCGCCCGCCGCGACCCCCACGAGCCCGCTCCCCGCGAGGAGTCGGGCCAGCGCCTCCGCGGGCTCGGCCGTGATGTCGAGCGCCGGCGCCCGCTTGCCCTCGACGAGGGCGGCGTCGACGCCGACGGTCACGCCCGCGGTGCGGGCGAATGCCTTGAGCGCTTCCGACAGGGGCTGCGCCGGCTGGTCGAACGATCGCGGGACCGCGACGGCGTGGGTGGCGACGAACAGCGCGGCGAGCGCGAAGGCGCGGGCAAGTCGAACGGGCGGCACGGTGGACCTTTGTCGGGCGTGGGGGATACCGTGTTGACGCCGGAGGCGCCGCCTGCCCTGATGCCGCCCGCGACTATTTTTGCGGTCTTCAGCGCGCGACGATGCGCGTCTCGCTCGCGTCCTGCTCGATGCGGACGTCGGCGAGGCGCGGGAGCGTCGCGACGAAGCCCTCGATGTCGGCGAGCCGCACCACCGCCGTGATGCGCTTGCCTTGCCCGCCGAGCCCACCACGCGCAACGGTCTTGCGCGGTAGCGATCGAGCGTGGCCGAGACCTCGTCGAGCGTGGCGCGGTCGAAGTAGCATCCCGCTCGACCACGAGGATATCGACGGCACGTCGGCCTTCGTGCGCCGGAGCGCCTGCGCGGCGTCGACCTCGAGGACGTCGCCCGGATGCAGGCTCGCGACATCGCGCCCGGCCACGTCGACGCGCACCTGGCCCTCGATGACGGAGACGCGAACCCGGTCGCTCGCCTTCGACACCTCGAAGCGCGTGCCGACCACGGTGATCGTCGCCGAGCCGCTTCGCACGACGAACGGACGCGCGGCGTCGCGCGCGACCTCGAAAAGCGCGTCGCCCTCGACGAGCTCCGCCGTGCGCCGGTCGGCGAAATACGCGACGCTCACGCGTGATCGCGCGTTGGCCGAGATGCGCGTTCCGTCGGCAGCGGCTGGCGCGCGATCTCGCCCGTGCCGGCGGCAATGGACGCCGTGACTTGCGGCGCGCCCTCCTGCACGTCCATCGCGCGCCACCCGAGCATCGCGGCTCCCGCGATCACGAGCCCGCGGTCGCGCGCTTGATCCATCTCCGCCGCGCGACGGTGCAATCGGCTCGCGTTGCCAGCGACGACAACCTCGAAGGCGAGTCGAAGTCGTCCCATACCGCGGCGATGCCCGCGAACTCCGCGGCGTGCGAGGGATCGGCCGCCAACCAGGCTCGATGCTCCGCGCGTGCCGCGTCATCGCCCGCGCCGTCGCGCAGGCGAAGGAACCACGCCGCCGCCTGCTCGCGGACGGACTTCACGCGACGAGCTCGTCGCGCAGGGATCGCAGGTCGACCAGGGCGCGCATGACGTGGCGCTCGACCATGTTGAGCGTCACGCCGAGCCGAGCCGCGATCTCGGACTGCGCCATGCCTTCGATGCGATACAGCCAGAAGACTTCACGGCACCGCGGCGGCAGGCAGTCGATCACCCGCTGGAGCATCTCGAGGCGCTGCTGCAGGTCCGCGAGGCGCTCGGCCGAGGGCGCGTACAGCGCCTGGTGGGAGGCACCGGCGTCGTCGGCATGAGCGGGCAGCGGCGAGAAGCGCGCGGCGTCCGCGCGGTGGTCCGCGAGCACGGAACTGACGACAACGCGCAGGTAGGCGTGCGGCACCTCGATCGGCGCCTTGGGCACGTGCAGCATGTAGCGGACAAGCGCGTCCTGCAGCACGTCGCACGCCCGATGGAAGCAGCGCGTCTGGCGCCCGATGCTCACGAGGAGGTCGCCATAGACCCATCGCAGGTCGAGGCCTCGCCAGGAGAGCGTCGGCTGCGCGGCGGTCATTGCTTCTGGGCGACTCGCATGAGGTTGGACGGAACGGGAAGACGGCCCCGTCGGGGAATGCTACAAGAATGGTTCTTATTCACAACGCATTGCCCAAGCCGTGCCTCTCCCGTCCGCTGCGCGAGCGAGACCGGATCAGCCGCGTCCTACGCCGGAATCAGAGGAAACCGATAGGGGGCAGCCCCCGGACGTCGGACACTGCGGCATCGCCCGACCCGGCGCACACGGAGCCCATAAATGACACGCATCCCGCTCATCGTGGTGTCGATCCTCGCCGTCTCGCTCGCCGCCTGCCAGCGAGAGGAATCGACGTCCCGCACGCCCGCCCCCTCCCCCACGGCCACGGCCGAGAAGGCCCCGAGCACGCAGGCCGTAACCCCCGCGCCCTCGGACGGGAAGGACCCCGCCTTCACGCAGAACGCGCCGAAGGCCGGCAGCGCGATCGGCGGCACGCAGGGCGGCAACACGACCGACCCGCAGAGCACGCCGCCGCCGGGCGGGCCGGTCGAGCGTCGAGCCACCCCGGAGCCGACGGGGGGCGACGGCACCGCCCAGGGTCAGAAAGCGGCGCCGCAATCCACTCCGGCGCCCGCGCCGCAGGGGCAGTCGAAGTAGTTCGACCCTTGCTGATCGAGGAGCCGGACACTTCGCCCCGGATGAGCGGGCGAGGGGAAGTCGCGGGTTTCGCGGACTGCGGCTCGTGGCCTCAGGGCGTGCAGGCGATCACGCCCAGGCTCCCGTAGCCCTCGGGCGTCCAGCCGAACGCCGCCATCACGGAGCGCACGCCGGCGTCCTTGGTGTACCGATGATTCGGGGCCGCTCGCGATGGGCGTGTAGAAGTGCGAGCTGCGCTCGCCGAAGGCGTTGCTGAAGAATCGGCACATGCTCGCCGTGCCCGGCAGCCCGTTGGGGTACGCCTTGAAAGCGAGGCCCGTGCGTGTCCACCCCGCGAACTTGCCGCCGTCGAGCTTCTCGATCTCGGTGGCGTATGCCGTCACGAAGTAGTGATCCCACGCGTCGTGGAAATACTCCACCACGTCCACGGTCGGCGCGCCGGCCGCCGGCGGCGGCCCGCCCACGGGTCGGCCGTTGCCGGTCACGAGGAATGCGTTGGGGCTCCCGACGCCGTTGCTCGACAGCGTCACGTACGTGCTGCGAAACGCCGCGACGAACGGCTTGAAGACCACCGTCACGAAGCACGCGCCGCCGCCGGTGACGCTCGCGCACGTGTGAGACGTGATCACGAATTCGTTGGGCGCGCCGCTCGACACGCTCGTCACGGCGACCGGAAGCGCGCCCACGTTCGTCACCTTGAGCGTGAACGGCATGCTGGTCGATCCCACCATCACCTCGCCGAGCGACGTGGTGGACGGCACCGAGAGCTGGCCGAGCGTGGGCGGCTGTGAGGTGCCCGAGCCGCAGACGCACCCGCTGACGGTCCCGTCGCCACAAATGACGAACCCGGTCGCCGAGCAGGCGGAGGTCGTCCCGCCGGCGTTCGTGCAGCACGCCTGCGCGTGCGCATGTTGAACGGCAAGCGCCAACACGCCCGCAAGGCACGCCTGGATGAGCCGGTTCACGTGGGTCCCTCCCCTGGCCGACGGCCGTCGCCGCGCGCCGGTCCAGCGGGCGCGCCCTTGGGCCATCTAGTAACGGTTTTGCCGCTCCGCCGCAAGGGTCATGCCATCCGGTACAATTCCGCCTCCGGAGACGTGGCCGAGTGGTCGAAGGCACTCCCCTGCTAAGGGAGCATGCGGGCCAAAACCTGCATCGAGGGTTCGAATCCCTCCGTCTCCGCCAATATTCTCCACACGGGATTCACGCGCTCTCGCTAAATCCGTCCTCGTTTCCCGCCGTTGTCGTCCCGTTTCGGCCCGGCGGTGCCGGACCCGCGTGGGCGCTCACATGGCGTGAACGCCCGGCGTCCCTTCTCACTGCCCGCTGTAATACCTCCACGCGTTCGCGAACTCCTCCTTCGACAACTGCCCGTCGCGATTGGTATCGGCGTTGTCGAAACCGACGAAGCCCGGAATGCGGTCGGTTTGCGCACGCGTGACGTAGCCGAGCTGCGCGGAGTCGAGGCTCCCGAACGCCTGCGCCGCCGTCGCGCTGCGCGTGGGGATGCTGCCGGGCGAGACGATCGCGCCGGACGGCTGGGGCAGGCCGGCGGCGTTCAGAGGCGGCAGTTGCGTCGGAAACGCGCTTTGTCCGGGCAACGGCGTGGGGGTCGCGCCGTTTTGCTGCTGCGCCTGTGAAGGGGGGCTGGGCGGCGCCAGCGCCGGGCCGCCTCGCGCGGGGCCGCCGGAGACGGAGCCCGCGCCTTGCCCGCCCCCGCCGCTCGATAA
This sequence comes from Casimicrobiaceae bacterium, assembly GCA_044225355.1. GTDB lineage: Bacteria > Pseudomonadota > Gammaproteobacteria > Burkholderiales > Casimicrobiaceae > VBCG01. Next base: position 18,940 of record JBGAIS010000071.1, read on the forward strand.
ATTCTGTGCTCCGAGCGGGCCGCCCGCGAGGCACAACGCGGTCAACGCAGCGAGCGCGCCGGCGCGTCGGAGAGAAAGTGACTTGATGGAGCGCGTCGTCATGATGAGCCCTTTCGTCAGCCTGATCACAGGCGATGGGCCGATCGTGCACGAGATCGCGCGCATGCAATGTCGGCGGCGGGCGCTTTCGCAGGTCAGCCAAGCGCCATGGCTTGGGCCCCACGATCCGACCCTTCCGCAGACGCACATGAGCCCGCAGGGTCATGCGCGCATAAGCGATCGCCATCGCCTTGCCCGGAAGCATCCGAGCGGAGCGCAGTGACTCAGGCGATGGCGATGGTGCGACCGGTGTCCGAGGACTCGCGCGCGGCGTCGAGCACCTGCTGGCAGCGCCAGCCGTCGACGAAGCTCGGCGCCGGCGACGTCCCCTTCCCGATGCCCTCGCCGAATGCGCGCACCAGCATGCGGAAGGCCATGAGCCGGTGATCGCGCCTGTCGCTTTCGAGGCGGTGCCGCTCGGGCGTCGGCAAGGGGGCGAGAGGCGCGCCCAGGCGACTGCCCACGACGACGCCGTCGTCGGTCGGATTCGGCCCCGCCTGCTCGGCGAGGAGCGTGCCTTCGTCGCCCATCACCGCGATGCGCGCGCCGCGCGCCGGCGTGGCGGCGAACGAAGCGATCATCGTGGCGGTGCCGCCCTGCGCGAAATTGAGGGTGAACGAGAACGTGTCGTCGGTCTCGGCCTGCACGACGCGGCCGGTGGACGTA
>JBGAIS010000072.1:0-18903 GCA_044225355.1 Casimicrobiaceae bacterium
CCGTGCCAGGTGTGCAGGTTGTGGTACTGGTCCTGGCCGATCACCAGGAACCATGACGCGCCCGGTTCGCGGTCCTGCAGTTCGCGCACCGTGTCCAGCGTGTAGCTCGGGCCCTGGCGCTGCAGCTCGCAGCGCTCGATCGCGAAGCGCGGTTCGCCGGCGATGGCCAGCTCGAGCATCGCCAGGCGCTGCGCGGCCGGCGTCATGGCCCTCGCCTTCTGCCAGGCCTGGCCGGCCGGCACCCAGCGCAGCTCGTCCAGTTGCAGCTCGTCGCGTGCGTGCCGCGCCAGCGCCAGGTGCGCGTCGTGCACCGGGTCGAAGCTGCCGCCGAACAGGCCGATGCGGCGCTTCAAGATGGCAGGACCAGCCAATCGCGCGGCGGGAGGAAGTCGGTGTACAGCCGCGCCTCGGGCGAGCCGGGCTCGGGCTGCCAGTCGTAGCGCCACTGCGCCAGCGGCGGCATCGACATCAGGATGCTTTCGGTGCGCCCGCCGCTCTGCAGCCCGAAGTGCGTGCCGCGGTCGAACACCAGGTTGAACTCGACGTAGCGCCCGCGCCGGTAGAGCTGGAAGTCGCGCTCGCGCTCGCCGTACGGCATGTCCTTGCGTCGGGAGAGGATGGGCGCGTACGCCGCGAGGAAGCTGTTTCCCACGGCCTTCGTGAGCGTGGCGCAGCGCTCGAAGCCGCCCTCGCAGAGGTCGTCGAAGAAGATGCCGCCGACGCCCCGGGGCTCCCTGCGGTGCTTGAGGAAGAAGTACTCGTCGCACCACTTCTTGTAGCGCGGGTACGCATCGGCGCCGAAAGGCGCGAGCGCGTCGCGGCACGTCGCGTGGAAGTGGATCGCGTCCTCCGCGAAGCCGTAGTATGGCGTGAGGTCCATGCCGCCGCCGAACCACCAGGCGTCGGAGCCCGCGCCCGCGGCGCGCGCCACGAAAAGCCGCACGTTCATGTGCGCCGTAGGCGCGTACGGATTGCGCGGATGCAGCACCAGCGAGACGCCCATCGCCTCCCACGCGCGTCCCGCGAGCTCCGGACGATGCGCGGTGGCCGACGGCGGCAGGCGCGGGCCCGCGACGTGCGAGAACAGCACGCCGCCGCGCTCGAGCACCGCTGCGTCCTCGATCATGCGCGAGATACCGCCCCCGCCCTCCTCGCGCGTCCATTCGTCGCGGCGGAACGCGCCGCCGTCGATCGCCTCGAGGCCTTCGACGATGCTCGACTGGAGTGCGATGAACGCGTCGCGGATCGCCGCCGCGTCGACGGCACTCACGGCTTGCGCGCGGCGATGGCCCGATGCCCGATGTCGGTCCGGTACTGCATGCCTTCGAAGCGGATCTCGCCGATGGCCGCGTACGCCGCGCGCTGCGCGAGGCGCACGGAGTCGCCGAGCGCCGTGACGCACAGGACACGCCCGCCGCTCACCACCACGCGCTCCCCGTCGAGCGACGTGCCCGCATGGAACACGGCGACGCCGGGATGCGCGGCCTCGGTCACGCGCTCGAGGCCCGTGATGACCGCGCCCTTGCGCGGAGCGTCCGGGTAGCCGGCGGCGGCGAGCACCACGCCCAACGCCGCGCGCCGGTCCCATTCCGCCTCGACGGTGTCGAGCGTGCCGTCGACGGCGTGCATGAGGAGGTCGACCACGTCGGACTTGAGGCGCGCCATGATGGGCTGCGTCTCCGGGTCGCCCATGCGGCAGTTGAACTCGAGCACCTTGGGATGCCCCGCGGCGTCGATCATCACGCCGGCGTACAGGAAGCCGGTGTACGGCAGGCCATCCGCCGCCATGCCGTTGACGGCCGGCGTGATGATCTCGCGCATGATGCGCGCGTGCAGCGACGGCGTGACGCACGGCGCGGGCGAGTAGGCGCCCATGCCGCCGGTATTCGGGCCGCGGTCGCCGTCCGTGAGGCGCTTGTGATCCTGCGACGACGCGAGGGGCAGCACGTTGCGGCCGTCGACCATCACGATGAAGCTCGCCTCCTCGCCATCGAGGAAATCCTCGATGACCACGCGCGCGCCGGCGGCGCCCATGGCGTTGTCGACGAGCATCGAGTCGATGGCGGCGTCGGCCTCGGCTACCGTAGTGGCCACGACCACGCCCTTGCCCGCCGCGAGGCCGTCCGCCTTGACGACGATGGGCGCGCCTTTCGCCGCGACGTACGCGTGCGCCTCGCCGGCGTCGGTGAACGTGCGGTATTGCGCGGTGGGCAGGCCGTGGCGCTCCATGAACGCCTTGGCGAAGTCCTTCGAGCTCTCGAGCTGCGCCGCGGCGCGCGTGGGGCCGAAGATGGGCAGGTTCGTCTCGCGAAACGCATCGACCACGCCCGCGGCGAGCGGCGCCTCGGGGCCGACCACGGTGAGCGCGACGTCCTTGTCGCGCGCGAAGCTCACGAGCTGGGCGATGTCCGTCACGTCGACGTTGTCGAGCGCTTCGTCGAGCGCCGTTCCCGCGTTGCCGGGTGCGACGTAGACACGCGCGACGCGCGGGCTCTGCGCGATCTTCCACGCGAGCGCGTGCTCCCTGCCGCCGCCGCCGATGACGAGGACGTTCATCGCCCCTCACCCACCCTTCCGGGCATCCCATGGCCGCGCGTGGGGCAAACGAAAACCGCGCAGCGCGTCCCTTGGCGCGCCCTCGCCCCGCGTGCGGGCAGAGGGTCGGGGTGGAAGGCTTGCGCGCCCATCAATGCCGGAAATGCCGCACGCCGGTGAACACCATCGCGAGACCGCGCTCATCCGCCGCCGCGATCACTTCCGCGTCCCGCATGCTGCCGCCGGGCTGGATCACCGCGGTAGCGCCGTTGCCGGCGACCACGTCGAGGCCGTCGCGGAAGGGAAAGAAGGCGTCCGACGCCGCGGCGGATCCCGCGAGGGACAACCCGGCGCTGGCCGCCTTGATGGCCGCGATGCGCGCGGAATCGACGCGCGACATCTGGCCCGCGCCCACGCCGAGCGTCTGGCCGTCCTTGCCGTACACGATCGCGTTCGACTTCACGAACTTGGCGACGCGCCACACGAACATGAGGTCGCGCATCTCTTCCGCGGTGGGCGCACGCTTCGTCACGACCTTGAGCGTGGCAGCGTCGACGTTGAGGTCGTCGGGCGACTGCACGAGCACGCCTCCGCCGACGCGCTTCAGGTCGAACGCGTTCGACGCGCCAGCGCCCGCGGGCAAGGGCACCTCGAGCACGCGCACATTCACCTTCTTTGCGATGACGGCGAGCGCGTCGTCGGCGTAGGCCGGCGCGATCAGCACCTCGAGGAACTGCGCGGCCACCGCCTCCACCGTCGCGGCATCGACCGGCCGGTTGAACGCGATGATGCCGCCGAACGCCGACGTGGGGTCGGTGGCGAACGCCTTGCGGTAAGCCTCGAGCGGCGTGGCCGCGGTGGCGACGCCGCAGGGATTGGCGTGCTTGATGATGACGCAGCCCGGCCCGTCGAGCGTCTTGACGCACTCCCACGCGGCGTCGCTGTCGGCGACGTTGTTGTACGAGAGCTCCTTGCCCTGCAACTGGCGATACGTCGCGATGGAGCCCGGGGCCGGCGACTCGTCGCGATAGAACGCCGCGGACTGGTGCGGGTTCTCGCCGTAGCGCATGTCCTGCACCTTCTGCGCCGCGAAGTGGAACGACTCGGGCCAGCGCGAGGCCGCCCCGTCGAGGTCGCGCGCCGTCAGCCAGTTCGCGATGGCGCCGTCGTAAGACGCCGTGTGCGCGAAGGCCTTGCGCATGAGCGAGAAGCGCGTCTCGTCGGACAGCGCGCGCGACCGCGCGAGCTCCGCCAGCACCGACGGATAATCCGAAGGGTCGACGACGACGCCGACGTGCGGCCAGTTCTTCGCCGCCGCGCGCACCATCGACGGGCCGCCGATGTCGATGTTCTCGATCGCGTCCTCGAGCGTGCAGCCGGGCTTCGCCACGGTGGCGCGGAAGGGATAGAGGTTGACGACGACGAGGTCGATGGTGGGGATGGCGTGCTCGCGCAGCGACGCCGCGTGTTCCGCGAGCTCGCGACGCGCGAGGATGCCGGCGTGCACCTTGGGATGCAGCGTCTTCACGCGGCCGTCGAGCATCTCCGGGAAGCCCGTATAGGTGCCGACGTCGACGACGGGCAGGCCCGCGTCGGCCAGCGCCTTCGCGGTGCCGCCCGTGGACAGGAGCGCGACGCCGAGCGAGACCAGGCCCTTCGCGAATTCGACGAGCCCGCTCTTGTCGGACACCGACAACAGCGCCTGGGCGACGGGTGCGGCCATGGGCTTTCTTCTTCCGTCAGACGAGCTTGTGCTTGACGAGCTTGGTGCGAAGCGTGGTGCGGTTCATGCCGAGCATGTCGGCCGCCTGCGTCTGGTTGCCGTCTGCCCGCTGCATGATCGACGCGAGCAGCGCGCGCTCGACGTGGCCGATCACCATGTCGTACACGCCCGTGGGCGTCTCGCCGTCGAGGCGCGTGAATTATTCGTCGCGCGATCGGTCGACGCTTCGGCAGATCTCGTTGCTGCCGTTCAGACGAGGCTTGCGGGTGGTCACGCTGCGAGGGCCTCCCCTGCCCAGGTTGCGGTGTCGTTCATGACGCGGTACGGCAGGCGGTCGTGGCGATCCGCGAGGCCGTCGAAGAACGCGCGCACGACGGCGAGCTGCGCATCGATATCCTGCGCATTGCACATCGCGTGCCGGAAAGCGTCGCCTCCCGCGAGCGCCTCCGTGTACCAGCAAAGATGCTTGCGCGCGGTGCGCACGCCCGTGTGCTCGCCGTAGAAGGCGTAGTGATCGTCGAGGTGCGCGAGGATGACCTCGCGCGCCTCGGTGACGCTGGGCGGCGGAAGATGCGCGCCCGTGGCCATGAAGTGCGATATCTCGCGGAAGATCCACGGCCGCCCTTGCGCGGCGCGGCCGATCATCACGGCGTCGGCGCCGGTCTGCGCGAGCACCGCCTTGGCGATCTCCGGCGTGCCGATGTCGCCGTTCGCGATCACCGGGATGGACACGTGGCGCTTGACCGCCGCGATGGTCTCGTACTCGACCGCGCCGACGAACGCGCATGCCCGCGTGCGGCCGTGCACCGTGAGCGCCTGGATGCCCGCTTCCTCCGCGATCTTCGCGATGCGCAGCGCGTTACGCGCGCCGGGATGCGGGCCGGTGCGGATCTTGAGGGTGACGGGGACGTCGACCGCGCGCACGACGGAATCGAGGATCGCGCCGACGAGCGGCTCGTTGGCGAGTAGCGCCGACCCCGCCGCGGCGTTGCACACCTTCTTAGCGGGGCACCCCATGTTGATGTCGACGACCTGCGCGCCGCGCGACACGTTGTAGCGCGCAGCCTCGGCCATGGTCGCGGGATCGCCGCCCGCGATCTGCACCGCGACGGGCGCGGGCTCGCCCGCGTGATCGATGCGGCGGCGGGACTTCTCGGTATCGACGAGGCGCGGGTTGGACGCGACCATCTCCGAGACGGCGTATCCCGCGCCCATGCGCTTGCACAGCACGCGGAACGGCCTGTCGGTGACGCCGGCCATCGGCGCAACGGCAAGGTTGTTCGGCAGCTCGTAGGGGCCGATGCGCATGCGAGGGAGAATTCGAGGAAAGAGCGACCGGAAATGCGACGCGTGAACGATGCCGATTATACCGGCTTTGCGCCGTTGTCACCGCGCCCGTCGCGAGCGACGAGGAGGACTCGCGCGCGTGCTCGCGAATCGCGCGAGCGAACGCGCGTTCAAGCGCCGAACAGCATCGCGCGAGTGAACGCGCGCTTCGCGACGGGCATGGCGTCGAGGAGCGAAAGCGCGATGCCGCGCGGCCAGCGGAGCACTGCGGCGTCGCTCGCGAAGATGCGCGCGAGGCCGTGCGTGAATGCGATTCCCGCATAGCGGTCCGTGCGCCGGCCCGCGGCGTACGTCGCGAGCATCGCGCGATCGCCGAGCATCGCGCGCGGCGTGCGGTTGATCGCCTGCGACAGCTCGAACGCGTCGCGCAAGCCCAGGTTGAAGCCCTGTCCCGCGATGGGATGCAGCGACTGCGCGGCGTTGCCGACGAGGACGCAGCGGCTTGCCACCGCGGGACGCGCGAACTCGAGCGCGAGCGGACACGACCTGCGGTCGCGCACCGACGTGAATTCGGGAGCGCTCGCGCCATAATGGAGCGCGAGGCGCGAAAGGAAGACGTCGTCGGGCCACGCGAGCGCCGCCTCCGCGTCGGCGGGGGACATCGTCCACACGAGGCCGTAGCGGTCGCCCTCGGGCAGGAGCGCCACGGGGCCGGTGGGCGTGAATCGCTCGTACGCGACGCCGCCGTGCGGCGCCTTCGTGCCGACCTTGGCGACGAGCGCGACCTGCCCGTAGTCGCGGCGCTCGCGCGCGATGCCCGCGACCGCGGCGCCGGAGCCGTCGGCCACCACCGCGAGCCTCGCATCTATGCGCGAGCCGTCCTCGAGCACGGCCGTCGCGTGATCGGGGCCGCCGTCGACGCGCGTCACCACGGCGCGATAGCGCACATGCGTCGTCGTGCGCGCGAGGGCGTCGTCGACGGCGCTCTGCAGCGCGCGATACGAGATGACGTAGCCGAGCGCCGGAAGGTCGTGCTCCGAGGCGGCGAGCCGCGCGACGCCGAAGCCGCCCGCCTGCGAGATGTCGACGGTGAGGATGGGCGTGACCGCGTGCGGCGTGGAGGCGAGACGCGTCCACAAGCCCAGCCGCTCGAAGACGAGGCGCGCGCCGTGCGACACCGCGAGCGAGCGGTCCCCGCGCAGCGTGCCGCCCTCCGCGCGCGCGTCGAGCGCGAGCACGGTGAGGTCGGCGTCCGCGATGGCGAGCGCGAGCGTGCCGCCGACCGGGCCGGCGCCGACGATCGCGACGTCGTGCATCAACACGCGCCTGCCGGAACGTGCGGAGACCTAGGATAGTTCTGCATAGCCGCAATTCGAACGTCGCCGCACAACCGACTGCACGACGCTCGTTGTTGCGTAGCCATTGCGCGCGGCCGCCGCCGGGCCGCTCCGAAGGCGGCCGCCTGACTCCGCATTTGACGTTCCGGCTGCGAAAGGCGCGGCGCCGCCATCACGTCATGCGCCGCCCTCACGGCCGCCTTTTGCAGACGTTCCCTACCGGGCGCACGCCGCCTCGACCTCGGCGACGGTCTTGGGCGTGGCCGCGGTGAGGTTCTCGTGGCCGGTGGCGGTGACCATCACGTCGTCCTCGATGCGCACGCCGATGTTCCAGAATTTCTCGGGCACGTTGTCGGCGGGCCGGATGTACGTGCCCGGCTCCACCGTGAGCACCATGCCGGGCTGGAGTTTCTGCGACGCGCCCTTGACCTGGTATAGGCCGGCGTCGTGCACGTCCATGCCGAGCCAGTGGCCCGCGCGATGCATGTAGAACTGCCGGTACGAGCCGCTCTCGAGCACCTCGTCGAGCGAGCCCTTCACGAGCCCGAGATCGATGTAGCCCTGCGCGAGCACGCGCTCGGCGGCCTTGTGGTAATCGTGGAAGTCGGCGCCGGGCTTCACGGCGTCGAGGCACGCGTACTGCGACGCGAGCACGAGCTCGTAGATGTCCTTCTGCGGGCCGGTGAACCGGCCGTCGACGGGGAACGTGCGCGTGATGTCCGACGCATATCCCTGGTACTCGCAGCCGGCGTCGATGAGGAGGAGCTCACCCGCGCTCATCTCGCGATTGTTGTCGCGGTAGTGCAGCACGCAGGCGTTGGGCCCCGAGGCGACGATCGAGGGATACGCAACGGCCTGCGCGCCGTGCTGGAGGAACTCGTGCATGAGCTCGGCCTCGACCTGGTACTCGAACCAGCCCGGGCGCGTGCGCGCCATCGCGCGCTCGTGCGCACCGCTCGAGATGGCCGCGGCGCGGCGCATGAGGCCCATCTCGTGCGCGTCCTTGACGAGGCGCATCGTGTCGAGCACGCCACGCACGTCCACCACTTCGTCGGGCGCGGAGATGCCGGTGCGGACGCGCGCGCGGACGTCGTTCAGGACGTTCGTCACGCGCCGGTCCCACGGCTCGAAGAGGCCGAGCGGCGTGAAGATGGCCGGGCGGTCCGACGCGAGCTCGGGCAGCTTCGACTCGAGGGCCTCGATGGGATAAGTCTCGTCGAATCCGAAGATCTCGCGCGCGGCGTCGGGGCCGTAGCGGAAGCCGTCCCAGATCTCGCGCTCCTCGTTCTTCTCGCGGCAGAAGAGGATCTGGCGATCGCCCTCGCCCGACGCGACGAGCGCCACCACGGCGTCCGGCTCCGGGAAGCCGGAGAGGTAATAGAAGTAGCTGTCGGGCCGGAACGGGAACAGCGAGTCGCGGTTGCGCGCGACTTCCGGCGCGGTGGGCACGAGCGCGAGGCCGCCGCCGCTGTGCGAGCGCATCGACGACAGGAGCGCGCCGCGACGCTCGCGGTGAGACTGGAATGAGTTCTTCATGGCCGCACGCGAAGCTATGGGGTGTCCATTATAAGTGACGCGAAACGCCGTAAGATGACCGCGTGCCCACACCGCCGCCGCTCGCCGGTCACGCCCTCCACGAAGCGAAGCGTCACCTGCGCGAGCGGGTGCTCGCGGCTCGCGACGCGCTCGATCCCGCCGTCCTGGAGGCCGACTCGCGCGCCATCGCCGCGCGAATCGCCGGGATGGCGTCGTTCCGCGACGCGCGCTGCCTTCTCCTGACCCTTCCGTTCCGAAGCGAGTGGCGCACGCAGGCGCTGGCGGGCGAGGCGCTCGGTCGCGGCGCGCGGGTGGTGCTGCCGCGGGTGAACGTCGAGTCGCGGATGATCGAGCTCTTCGATGTCGAGGACGTATCGCGCGACGTCGAGCCCGGCTATCGCGGCATCCCCGAGCCGCGGCCCGGCCTGCCCCGGGTCGAGGAGGCGGACATCGACTGGGTGCTGGTGCCCGGCGTCGCCTTCGACGAATCGGGCCGGCGCCTGGGCTACGGAGGCGGTTTCTACGACAGGCTCCTGGCCGGCGTCGAGCCCCGCGTGCCGAGGGTCGCCGGGGCCTTCGAGCTGCAGATCGTCGACGCCATTCCCGCGGCACCCCACGACCTCCTCGTGAACGCCATCGCGACGCCCGGCCGCCTGGTGGTGGCATGACGCCGGCGGGAGCCCGGTGAGCCAAGCGCGCACCGCGATGGTCGCGCTCGCGGCCACGCTCGCCATCCAGGTCTACACGTCGCTCGTGGCCTCCGCGCCCGCGGTGCTCGCGCCCATGCTCGCCGCCGACCTCTCGATCGCGCCGACGCTCATCGGCGTGTTCGTGGGCATCGTCTACGTGGGCGCGATGTTCGCGAGCCTCGCGGCGGGCGAGTTCGTGGGCCGCTTCGGCGCAATCCGTGTCTCGCAGGCGTCGGTCCTGATCTGCGCCGGCGGCATGGCGCTGATGGCGGTCGTCCCAGGGTCGGCGGTGGCGCTGCTCGCGCTCGCGGCGCTCGTGGTCGGCGTGGGGTACGGCCCGATCACGGCGGCCTCCTCGGAGCTCCTGGCGCGCACGACGCCGCCCGACCGCATGGCGCTCACCTTCTCCATCAAGCAGACCGGCGTGCCGGCGGGCGCGGCGCTGGCCGGCGCGCTCATGCCGGCCATGGCGCTTGTCGCCGGATGGCGGGGCGCGTTTGCCGTGGTTGTGATCCTCGCGATCGTGGTGGCGGTGGCGGCGCAGCCTACCCGCAACGCCCTCGACGTCGTCAGCCGGGACCGCAAGCCGTTCTCGCTCCGCGCGATGGTCGCGCCGCTTCGCATGATCGCCCGCACGCCGCGGCTGCTCGAGCTTTCGCTGACGGGCTTCGCGTTCGCCGCCGTCCAGATGTGCCTCGTGAGCTTCCTGGTCGTCTACCTGACCGACGCCCTGCAGCGGTCGCTGGTGACTGCGGGGTTAGCGCTCACTTGCGCCACGGTGGCTGCCGTTCCTGGTCGCATGATCTGGGGAGCGATCGCCGACCGGTCGCGGGCGGCCATTCCGGTCCTGGCGGGCATCGGCATCCTCTCGTGCTGCTGCGGGCTCGGGTTCGCATTCTCGGGGCCGCAGTGGCCCACGCCCGCGCTCCTCGTGCTGGCCACCCTCTGGGGCTTCGTGGCCATCGGCTGGAACGGGGTCCAGATCTCCGAGCTCGCGCGGCGGGCGCCGGCGGGCACCGCGGCGTCGGTGACGGGGGCCTCCGGCTTCATCACCTTCGGTGGCGTGATGGTGGGCCCGATGCTTTTCGCCGCGGTCGCGGGTACCGCCGGCGGGTACCGGACCGGCTTCGCGGCCTGCGCCGCGCTGGCCGGCATCACCGGCGCCACGCTGCTTTATCGGCACAAATATGGAAATTGATTCCACCTGATGGTAATGTGACGACCGGCCCGGAAAGCCGGACAATCATCACGACCCCAAGACGCCGCCCGCCGCGGCGCACGCGTTAGGAGGAGCCTCATGGACGCAGAACGCCGAGATCCCGATCCCCAGGAGACGAAGGAGTGGCTGGACGCGCTCGACGGCGTGCTCGCCGCCGAAGGCCCCGACCGCGCCCACTACCTGATCGAGCATCTCATCGAGGCGGCGCGCGAGCGCGGCGCCTGGCTCCCGTTCTCCGCCAACACGGCATACATCAACACCATCCCGACCGAGGCGCAGGTGCGCATCCCGGGCGACCAGGAGGTCGAGCACCGCATCCGCTCGTACGTGCGCTGGAACGCGATGGCGATGGTGCTGCGCGCGAACAAGGACACGAACGTCGGCGGGCACATCGCGAGCTTCGCGTCCGCCGCTACGCTCTACGACGTCGGCTTCAACCACTTCTGGCACGGTCCCACCGAGATGCACGGCGGCGACCTCGTGTTCATGCAGGGTCACTCGGCCACCGGCGTCTACGCGCGCGCGTTCATGCTCGGTCGCCTCACCGAGGAGCAGCTCGACAACTATCGGCAGGAGGTCGCCGGCAAGGGCATCTCGTCCTACCCGCATCCGTGGCTCATGCCGGACTTCTGGCAGTTCCCCACCGTGTCGATGGGCCTCGGCCCCCTGATGGCCATCTACCAGGCGCGCTTCATGAAGTACCTGCAGGATCGCGGCCTCGCCGAGACGACCGGGCGCAAGGTGTGGGCCTTCATGGGCGACGGCGAGATGGACGAGCCCGAGTCGATGGGCGCCATCGGCATGGCGTCGCGCGAGAGCCTCGACAACCTCATCTTCGTCATCAACTGCAACCTGCAGCGCCTCGACGGCCCCGTGCGCGGCAACGGCAAGATCATCCAGGAGCTCGAGAGCGACTTCCGCGGCGCCGGCTGGAACGTCATCAAGGTGATCTGGGGCACGCACTGGGAGGCGCTCTTCGCGCGCGACAAGAAAGGACTGCTGCGCAAGCGGATGATGGAAGCCGTCGACGGCGAGTACCAGACGTTTAAGAGCAAGGACGGCGCGTACGTGCGCGAGTATTTCTTCAACACGCCCGAGTTGAAGGAGCTCGTCGCCGACTGGTCCGACGACGAGATCTGGCATCTCAACCGCGGCGGGCACGATCCGCACAAGATCTACGCGGCATTCCATGCCGCCGTGAACCACAAGGGGCAGCCCACGGTGATCCTCGCCAAGACCATCAAGGGCTACGGCATGGGCACTTCGGGCGAGGCGCAGAACATCACGCACCAGCAGAAGAAGATGAGCAGCGACTCCCTGCGCATCTTCCGGGATCGCTACCGGATCCCCGTGACCGATGACCAGCTCGACGAGATTCCCTACGTGAAGTTCGCCGAAGGGTCGCCGGAGCTCGAGTACATGCGCGCGCGCCGCATGGAGCTCGGCGGCTACGTGCCGCAGCGGCGACGGAAGTCGACGTCGTCGCTGGCCGTGCCCGAGCTCTCCGCGTTCGAGCGTTTCCTGAAGAGCACCGACGACCGCGAGATCTCGACGACGATGGCGTTCGTGCAGATCCTGCAGGTGCTGGTGCGCGACAAGAGCCTGGGCAAGCACGTGGTGCCCATCGTGCCCGACGAGTCGCGCACGTTCGGCATGGAAGGCATGTTCCGGCAGCTCGGCATCTGGAACCAGCAGGGACAGCTCTACACGCCGCAGGACCACGACCAGCTCATGTTCTACAAGGAGGACAAGCACGGCCAGATCCTCCAGGAAGGCATCAACGAGGCGGGCGGCATGTGCGACTGGATCGCCGCGGCCACGTCGTACTCGACGCACGACGTGCCGATGATCCCGTTCTACATCTTCTATTCGATGTTCGGCTTCCAGCGCGTGGGCGACCTGTGCTGGGCCGCGGGCGACATGCGCTCGCGCGGCTTCCTGCTGGGCGGGACGTCGGGGCGCACCACGCTCAACGGCGAAGGCCTGCAGCACGAGGACGGCCACTCCCACCTCATCTCGGCCACGGTGCCGAACTGCATCTCGTACGACCCCACGTTCGCGTACGAGGTGGCGGTGATCATCCAGGACGGCCTGCGCCGCATGTACGCCGAGCAACAGGACGTCTACTACTACATCACCGTGATGAACGAGAACTACACGCACCCCGCCATGCCCGAGGGCGCGGCGCCGGACATCCTGAAGGGGATGTACCGGTTCAGGGAAGGCGCCAAGTCCAAGGGTGCGCGCGTGCAGCTCTTAGGATCGGGGGTGATCCTGCGGCAGGTGATCACGGCCGCCGGGCTCCTGAAGAGCGACTGGGGAGTCGAGTCCGATATCTGGAGCTGCCCGTCGTTCACGGAGCTCGCGCGCGACGGCATGGCGGTCGTGCGCTGGAACACGCTGCATCCCACGGAGAAGCCGCGCACGTCGCACGTCGAGCGCTGTCTCGACGGCACCGCGGGCCCGGTGATCGCCGCCACCGACTACATGCGCCTTTTCGCCGAGCAGATCCGCCCGCTCGTGCATCGGCGTTACGTCGTGCTCGGGACCGACGGCTTCGGGCGCTCGGACACGCGCGAGGAGCTCCGCGGCTTCTTCGAGGTGAATCCGCACTACGTGACGGTCGCGGCGCTGAAGGCGCTGGCCGACGAAGGTACGATTCCCGCCGCGAAGGTGAGCGAGGCCATCGCGAAGTACGGGCTCGACCCCGAGAAGCCCGCGCCGTGGACGGTATGAGGACAAATTCGTGAGCACGATCGACGTCAAGGTTCCCGACATCGGGGATTTCAAGGACATCCCGGTCATCGAGGTGCTGGTGAAGCCGGGCGATGCGGTCAACGCCGAGGACGCGCTCGTGACGCTCGAGTCGGACAAGGCGACGATGGACGTGCCTTCGCCCGCGGCGGGTGTCGTGAAGGAGCTGAAGGTCAAGGCGGGCGACAAGGTGAGCGAGGGGTCGCTTGTGCTGGTGCTCGAGGCGTCGGGTGGTGCTGCGGCGGCGCCCTCACCGCAACCCTCACCCCAGCCCTCTCCCGCAAGCGGGAGCGGGAGCGAGGGCGGTGGCGCGAGCGAAAGCGCATCGGCATCCGCACCCCCCCCTCGCCCGCCTGCGGGAGAGGGGCCGGGGGTGAGGGCCGTCGACCCCGCCACCTTCGTCGCCGCGCACGCATCGCCGTCGGTGCGCAAGTTCGCGCGCGAGCTGGGCGTCGACCTCGCGAAAGTGAAGGGCACCGGCCCCAACGCGCGCATCACGCAGGCCGACGTGCAGGCGTTCGTGAAGGGCGCGATGACCTCGCCGGCGCCGGCTTACGCGGGCGGCGGCGCGGGCCTCGACCTCCTTCCGTGGCCCAAGGTGGACTTCGCGAAGTTCGGGGCGATCGAGACGGTGCCGCTGTCGCGCATCAAGAAGATCTCCGGCGCGAACCTCGCCCGCAACTGGGTGATGATCCCGCACGTCACGCAGTTCGACGAGGCCGACGTGACCGACCTCGAGGCGCTGCGCGTCACACTTAACAAGGAGAACGAGAAGCAGGGCGTCAAGGTGACGATGCTCGCCTTCCTCATCAAGGCGAGCGTGCAGGCGCTTCGCAAGTTCCCCGACTTCAACGCGTCCCTCGACGGCGACAACCTCGTCCGCAAGCAATACTTCAACATCGGCTTCGCGGCCGACACGCCCAACGGCCTCGTGGTGCCCGTGCTCAAGAACGCCGAACAGAAGGGTGTGCTCGCCATCGCGAAGGAGATGGGCGAGCTCTCGGCGAAGGCGCGCGAGGGCAAGCTCGGCGCGGCCGACATGCAGGGGGGATGCTTCTCCATCAGCTCGCTCGGAGGCATCGGCGGCACCGCGTTCACGCCGATCATCAACGCGCCGGAGGTCGCCATCCTGGGCGTGTCGAAGGGCGCGATGAAGCCCGTGTGGGACGGCAAGGCGTTCGCGCCGAGGCTCATGCTGCCGCTCTCGCTGTCGTACGACCACCGCGTGATCGACGGCGCCGCCGCGGCCCGCTTCACGACGTACCTCGCGAGCCTCCTGGCCGACCTTCGCCGCGCCATCGTGTAGGGCCGTTACAATCGCCCGATGGCCGGCATCGGGCTCATCGCACTCCTGGACGACATCGCGAGCGTGCTCGACGATGTCGCCCTCCTCACCAAACTCGCCACCAAGAAGACGGCCGGCGTCCTGGGCGACGACCTCGCGCTCAACGCGCAACAGGTCACCGGCGTACGCGCCGAGCGCGAGATCCCCGTCGTGTTCGCGGTGGCGAAAGGCTCGGCGGTCAACAAGGCGATCCTCGTGCCCGCGGCGCTCGCCATCAGCGCCTTCGCGCCGTGGGCGATCGTGCCCCTGCTCATGATCGGCGGCGGCTTCCTGTGCTACGAGGGCTTCGAGAAACTCGCGCACCGGCTCACGCACGGCAAGGACGCGGACGCGGCGCATCGCGAGGCGCTCGCGAAGGCGGTCGCGGACCCCGCCGTGGACGTCGCTTCACTCGAGAAGGCGAAGGTCAAGGGCGCGATCCGCACCGACTTCATCCTGTCGGCGGAGATCGTCGTGATCGCGCTCGGCACCGTCGCCGACGCGCCCTTCCCGACGCAGGTCGCGGTGCTGGTGGGCATCTCGATCATGATGACATCGTCGTGATCGCGCTCGGCACCGTCGCCGACGCGCCCTTCCCGACGCAGGTCGCGGTGCTGGTGGGCATCTCGATCCTGATGACGATCGGCGTGTACGGGATCGTCGCGGGCATCGTGAAGCTCGACGACGCCGGGCTGTACCTCAGCCGGCGCGAAAGCGCGGCCGCGCGAGCGTTCGGCCGCTTCATCCTCGCGGCCGCGCCGTGGCTCATGAAGGCGCTGTCGGTCGCGGGCACGGCTGCCATGTTCCTCGTGGGCGGCGGCATCCTCGTGCACGGCATCCCGCCGCTGCATCACCTCATCGAGGCGTGGAGCGCGGCCGCGGGCGGCGGGCTCGGCACGATCGTCGGCATGGCCGCCAACGCCGTGGCCGGCGTGATCGCGGGCGCCGCCATCCTGCTCGCGGTCAGCGGCGTGCGCAGGCTCTGGCCCGCCCGCGCGGCCGCGCACTGATACGACAAGGAGACCGAAAGCCGTGACCCAGGACGAATTGAAGCAAGCCGTCGCCCGCGAGGCGATCAAGTACGTGGTGGACGACGCGTGGATCGGCGTGGGCTCCGGCACCACCGCCAATTTCTTCATCGACGAGCTCGCGAAGATCAAGTTCCGCATCAAGGGCGCGGTGTCGAGCTCCGAGAAATCGACCGCGCGCCTGCGCGGCCACGGCATCGAGGTCGAGGAATTGAACAACGTCGACAACGTGCCGGTTTACATCGACGGCGCCGACGAGGTGACGAAGTGGGGCGCGATGACCAAGGGCGGCGGCGGCGCGCTCACGCGCGAGAAGATCGTCGCCGCCGTGGGACGCAAGTTCGTGTGCATCGTCGACCAGTCGAAGCTCGTGCCGGTGCTCGGCAAGTTCCCGCTGCCGGTGGAGGTGATCCCGATGGCGCGGAGCTACGTCGCGCGCGAGCTCGTGCGACTGGGCGGCCAGCCCGCGTGGCGCATGGGCTTCACCACCGACAACGGCAACGTGATCCTCGACGTCTCGGGGCTCGTCATCGAGGACCCGCAGGCGCTCGAGACGACCATCAACGGCATCGCGGGCGTGGTCACGGTGGGGCTTTTCGCGCACCGGGGCGCGGACGTCATCCTGATGGGCGCGGACAGCGGCGTGCAGGTGCTGGCGCCGCCGGGCTAGAATGGGCACATGACGAACCTCAACGTCCCCGGGCTCGCCGATACCGCCGACGTCGCCGCGTACATGCGCGCGGTGGGCGAGGCCGCGCGCGCCGCCGCGCGCGAGGTGGCCCGCGCCGACACCGACGCTAAGAATCGCGCGCTGCACGCCATCGCCACGGCCATCCGCCGCGACGAGGCCCCCCTCATCGCCGCGAACGCGGAGGACGTCGCGTCCGCGAAGGCCGCGGGGCACGACGCCGCGTTCGTCGACCGCCTGACGCTCTCGCCGAAAGCCGTCATGGCGATGGCCGACGGCCTGGCCGAGATCGCCGCGCTGCCCGACCCCGTCGGCGAGATCATGGACTTGCGCTACCGCCCCACCGGCATCCAGGTGGGCAAGATGCGCGTGCCGCTGGGCGTCGTCGGCATCATCTACGAGTCGCGGCCGAACGTGACGGCCGACGCCGCCGGCCTGTGCCTCAAGGCCGGCAACGCGACCATCCTGCGCGGCGGCTCGGAGTCGCTGCGCAGCAACGCGGCCATTGCGCAATGCGTCCATCGCGGCCTGCGCGAGGCGGGGCTGCCCGAGCACGCGGTGCAGGTCGTCGCCACGCCCGACCGCGCCGCCGTGGGCCATCTCATCACCGACGAGCGGCACGTCGACGTGATCGTGCCCCGCGGCGGCAAGAGCCTCATCGAGCGCATCTCGCGCGAGGCGCGCGTGCCCGTCATCAAGCACCTGGACGGCGTGTGCCACGTCTTCGTCGACGCGTCCGCCGACCTCGACATGGCGATCCGCATCGCCGACAACGCGAAGACGCAGCGCTACTCGCCGTGCAACACCATGGAGACGCTCCTGGTGCACGAGGCCATCGCCGCGCGCGTCCTGCCGCCGCTTTCGAAGGTCTACCTGGACAAGGGCGTGGAGCTTCGCGGCTGCGATCGCTCGCGCGCGATCGTCCCGGCGATGAAGCCCGCCACCGAGGACGACTGGTACACGGAGTACCTGGCGCCCATCCTCGCGGTGCGCGTCGTGGACAGCCTCGACGACGCGATGGCGCACATCGCGAAGTACGGCTCGCAGCACACCGACGCCATCGTCACGCAGGATTACTCGAACGCCATGCGCTTCGTGCGCGAGGTGGACTCGAGCTCCGTCATGGTGAACGCGTCGACGCGCTTCGCCGACGGCTTCGAGTTCGGCCTGGGCGCCGAGATCGGCATCTCGACCAACAAGCTGCATGCGCGCGGACCCGTGGGGCTCGACGGACTCACGAGCCAGAAGTGGATCGTGCTCGGCAGCGGGCAGGTCAGGGCCTAGCTTCTCCCGCGTCGCATCGAAATCGATCCCCCTCGCCCCGCTTGCGGGGAGAGGGTCGGGGTGAGGGGCTGGCGCTTCCACACGCTCACACTTTCTTGCGCAGGAGCACGTGCGTCGCGCGCTCGCCGGGTACCGACTTCCAGCACTCGTAGCCCTGCGCCGGCAGGTCGAGCCCCTGCCACATATTCTCGCCGGCACCCAGCAGCACCGGCCTCACGGCGAGGTGCAGCTCGTCGAGCAGGCCGGCTTGCAGGTACTGCCGCACGGTGGTGACGCCGCCGCCGACGCGCACGTCGCGCCCGCCGGCGGCGGCCTTCGCGCGCTCGAGCGCCGCCGCGATGCCGTCGGTGACGAAGTGGAACTCGGTGCCGCCCTTCATCGCGAGCGGCCGCCGGGCGTAATGCGTGAGCACGAACACAGGCACGCGGTACGGCGGCTCGTCGCCCCACCAGCCCGTCCACGACTCGTCCGGCCAGGGCCCGCGCACCGGGCCGAACATGTTCCGGCCGAGGATCCACGCGCCGATGTTGGCGAAGGACTCGGCGGCCATCGCGTCGTCGACGCCGGTTTCGCCGCCCTCCTGGCCCTGCATGCGCCGCCAGGTGCGCGTGGGCATGAACCATTCCATGATGCGACCGCCGCCGACGCCGAGCGGATGGGCGAGGTCCTGCGCGGGACCGGCGCCGAAGCCGTCCTGCGAGAGGCCGAAGCTTTGCACGCGAAGCTTGCTCATGGGATCTCCTGCGGGACCGCTCAAGGATCGCGCACGTCGGCCACGGGATGGCTGCCGAAGTCGGCGCGGCGGAGGTAAGCGATGACCTTGCGCGCTGCGGTGAGCGGCGAGTCGAGCTGCCCGCCCGACTTGAGCTCGAGGAACCGCGCATGATCGGGGAAGTGCGCGGGATCCGCCGCGCGGATCTGCGACTGCATGTCGGTGTCGATCACGCCGGGGGCGAGGGAGACGACCCGCGCGCCGCGGGCCGAGGCGGCCTCGTCGAGCGCCAGCGCGCGCGTGAAGTGATCGAGGCCGGACTTGACGGCGCAGTACGCGGCCTGGCTCGCCATCGCGCGCCGGCCGAGCCCGGAGGAAATGTTGAGCACCTTGCACGCGCCCGCGGCGCGCGCGGGCCACGCGTGGGTCCCGCGGAGGAACGCCGCCGTGAGGAGCATCGGCGCCTCGAGGCCTACTCGCAGCACGCGCACGAGATCGCCGGCTTCCGAGGCTTCGAACGGCACCAGGCGCGCGACGGCGGCGGCGTTGTTGACGAGCGCGACGCTCGCGTAGGCGGTGCCGTCCCGCGCCCGCAGCCAGGCCTCGAGGCGCTTCGCCACCGGCGCCGGGTCCGCGAGGTCGGCGCGCCATTGCTCGACCGTCGCGCCGTGCGCGGCCGCGATCGCGTGGAGGCCGTCGCGAGCCGCGCGCGAGATGCACAGCATATGCTGCCCTTCGCGCAGGAGCTCCTCCGCGATGGCCGCGCCCATCCCGCGCGACGCGCCTG
>JBGAIS010000073.1:0-5708 GCA_044225355.1 Casimicrobiaceae bacterium
CGGCGTCGCGCGGCCGCACGACGGCGACGACCTCCCCGACCGCGGCGACGAGATGCAGCGCCGACGCCGCGCCTATCGCCGTGCCCGCGCTCACGCCGTGCGACGACTCGGGAAGCGCAGCCAGGAGCTTGCCGCCCCCGAAGCGCGAGCCGCTTCCGGCGGCGAGCAGGATGCCCACGATCCGCATCGGCCCGCGACGGTCGCTCATGCCCCGTCGAGCCTCAGGACGCGCAGGGGACCGCGCACATCGCTCACGCCCCGCCGCCCGCGACGGTGCGCATCGCCGGCACGCCTTCGCCCGCGCCGCACCACACGTACTCGCGCTCGCCGAGCGTGAAGACGCCCACGCCGAAGCCCTGCTCCGGCAGCCGGAACAGGATCTCGCCCGTCGGCGCGATGCACACGCTGTGCCCGGTGTGCGCGCTCTCCTCCGGGCGATTGAGCGCATTGGGCCAGTTGGCCTGCACGACATGGGCCCGCACGTCCCGGGCGAGCCCCTGCGCGCGCGCCACGTGACCGGGCGGGTCCTCAAGCGGCTTGTCGGGATCGGGCCGCATCTGTCCCGGCCACAGCAACACGTCGACGCGACGTCCCGCAAGATCGGCGAGCACGCGCTCACGATCCTCGACCTCACGGCAGATGACCGCGCTGCACGCGAGCCCGGCGAGCATCGCGACGGGCCGCGACGCGCCGCGCTCGAAGAACGTCGCCTCAGGATCGGTGAGGCCGCGCTTGGACACGATCGCCGCGATGGCGCCCGTCTCGTCGACCATGACGTGGCTGTTGAAGCGCGCGCCCGTGCCGTCGAAGGTCGGCGCGCCGAACGCAACCGCGAGCCCGAGCGACGCCGCGCGCTCCCGCACCTCGTCGATCGCCGGGTCGACGAGCCCGGGCTTCCCCCACTCGACGATGCGGCGATGAAAGCCGGTGACGGCGAGCTCCGCGAACGTGCACAGCGCCGCGCCCTCGGCGCGCGCGACGTCCATCGCGTGCTTCATCGCGGCGACGTTGTCCGCGAGCTCCCAGTGCATCGGGATCTGCGCGATGGCGAGGCGCGTCATGACCCGCGACCGCTATTCGGCGAGCAGCCGGAACTTCCCGTCGCGCACGACGACGAGCACCCGGGCGCGCTCGTCCATGCCGTTGTGATTGGTCGCGGACATGTTGAACACGCCCTGCGTGCCGACGACGTCGCGCTCCTTCTCGAGCGCATCGCGAAGCGCGACGCGAAACGCCTCCGTCCCCGGCTTGCCCGCCTTGAGCGCGACGGGAATCGCGCGCTGGAGGAGGATGCCGCCGTCCCACGTATTGGCGCCGAACGTCGCGGGTTTCGTGCCGAACTGCTTCTCGTACGCGGCGATGTACGCCTGCGCCACCTTCTTCGTCGGATTGGAGTCCGGGATCTCGTCGATCACGAGCATCGGCCCGGCCGCAAGCACGGTGCCCTCGACCTTCTCCTTGCCGAGCTTGATGAAGTCGTCGGTCGCCACCGCATGGGTCTGGTACACGCGGCCCTTGTAGCCCTGGTCGAAGAGCGTCGCCTGCGGCAGCACCGCGGGACCCCCGACCGCGGCGATGAGCACGGCGTCGGGCTTGGCGGCCATGAGCTTCAGCGTCTGCCCGGTCACGCTCGGGTCCGTGCGTCCGTACCGCTCGCTCGCGACGACCTTGATGCCCGCCTTGTCCGCGAGCGCGCCGAACACCTTGTACCAGTTCTCGCCGTACGGATCGTTGAAGCCGATGAAGCCCACCGACTTCACGCCGTTCTTCGTCATGTGCCTGATGAGCGCCTCGGCGATGAGGTCGTCGTTCTGGGTCGTCTTGAACACCCAGCGCTTCTTCGCGTCGAGCGGCTCCACCACCGCGGAGGTGCCCACGGTGGCCATCACCGGCACCTTGGCCTCCGCGATGATGTCGGTGATCGCGAGCGCGTTGGGCGTGGTCGACGGCCCGATCATCGCGTCGATGTTGCTTTCCTGGATGAGCTTCTTGATGTTCTGCACGGCGCGCGTCGTGTCTCCGCCGTCGTCCAGCTGGATGTACTCGACGGTCGCGTCGCCGATCTTCCTCGGCAGGAGGTCGCCGGTGTTCTTCTGCGGGATGCCGATCGCGGTCGTGGGGCCGGTGGCGGAGACCATGAGGCCGATCTTGACCTGCGCGGAGACGGAGGTCGCGAGCAGCGTGGCGGCGGCGAGCAGGACGGCGCCGGGGATCGTGCGGAGCTTCACGGGTATTTCCTCGGAGATGGCGGAGGGCATCGAAGGCGATGCGCTGCCGATCATTCTATCGCGCCGAAGGTTCGCCTTTCGCCGCGCTCATACCGCCTGCGCCGCGGCGTAGCCCGACGACCATGCCCACTGGAAGTTGTAGCCACCGAGCCATCCGGTGACGTCTACGGCCTCGCCGATGAAGTGGAGCGTGGGCAGCGCCTTCGATGCCATCGTCCGGGGCGACAGGCCCGCCGTATCGACACCGCCGAGCGTGACCTCCGCCTTGTTGTACCCGAGCGTGCCGGAGGGACGCACCGCCCAGCGCTGCAGCGCCGCGGCCGCGTCGCGCACGTCGACGTCGCGCAACGGACGCGCGAGGCCATGCGCCTCGGCCCACGCCTGCGCGACCCGCCTGGGGAGCTTCTCGCCGAGCGCGTTGTCCAGGCGCGGATTCGCACGCGCCCGCGACGCGAGCCACCCCGCCACGTCGACGCCCGGCAGCAGGTCGACCACGATCGGCGCCTTGCCGTCCCAGTACGAGGAGACTTGCAGGATCACAGGACCCGACAGGCCGCGGTGGGTGAAGAGCAGGTTCTCGCGGAAGCGTCCCGCGCCGCACGACGCTTCGACCTCCACCGACACGCCCGACAGCGGGCCATCGCGCTCGACATCCTCGGGCGCGAGCGCGTGGGGGACGAGCGCGGGACGCGGCGGCACCACGCCGAGCCCGAATTGCTCCGCGAGGCGATATGCAAACGGCGTGGCGCCGATCTTGGGCACCGTGAGGCCGCCGGTGGCCACCACGAGCGACGTCGCGCGGATCTCGCCGCCGGACGTCGCCACGGTGAAGCGCGCGCCGTCGTGCTCCACGCGCTCGACCGCGCACGGCACGCGCCACGTCACACGGCCGCGCTCGCACTCGGCCTTCAGCATGCCGATGATGTCGGTCGCGGAGCGATCGCAGAAGAGCTGGCCCAGCTTTTTCTCGTGGTACGGGATGCGATGGCGCTCGACGAGCCGCACGAAGGCCGCGGCCGTGTAGCGCTCGAGCGCGTCGCGGCAGTAGCCCGGGTCGCGAGAGAGATACTGCGCCGGCGACGCGTGGACGTTGGTGAAGTTGCAGCGTCCGCCGCCGGAGATGCGGATCTTCTCGCCGAGGGTGGCGACGTGGTCGACAAGGGCCACGCGACGCCCGCGCTGCCCCGCCTGCGCCGCGCACATCATGCCGGCGGCGCCGGCGCCGATCACGACGACGTCGAAGTCGGCAGCCAGGCGCGTCAGCCCGCCTTGGCGAGCGTGTTCTTGTAGACCTTGCCGTCCTTCATGATGACGACGAGGCTCTTCGCCGGCGTGGCGAGCAGCATGAGATTGTCGAGCGGGTTGCCGTCCACGAGCAGGAGGTCGGCGAGCGCCCCTTGCTCCACCACGCCGAGCTTGCCCGCGTACGGGCTGCGCTTGCCGGACAGCGCCAGGAGCTCGCCGTTCGTGCCGGTGGCCATCGCGAGCGCCTCGGCGGGCGAGTACCAGCGCGCGAGGCGGGTGAAGAGCGCACCTTGCATCTGCGCCATCTGTTGCGAGAAAAGGATGTCGGTCCCGAAGGCGGTCTTGAGCTTGTATTTCTTGGCGAGCGCGTACACGCGGTCGGTGCCTTCGAGGACCTCGGCGATCTTCTCGGCCTGCGTCGACCCCGGGGGGAAGATCGCCGCGAACTCGTCCGGGAAAGGCTGGGTGCTGAGCCAGATGCCCTTTTCGGCCATGAGCTTCGCCGTCGCCTCGTCCATGAGGTGTGCGTGCTCGATCACCTTGACGCCCGCGGCGATGGACCGCTGGATCGCCTCCGGCGTGTAGGCATGCACGGCGACGTACGTGCCCCAATTGCCGGCGGCCTCGACGGCCGCGCGCAATTCGGGCTCCGTGAACGTCGTCACGTCGAGCGGGCTGTGCGGCGAGGCCACGCCACCGCCTGCGGTGAGCTTGATCTGCGAGGCGCCCTGCATGAGCTGCTCGCGCACGCGAACGCGGACCTCGTCGGGGCTGTCGGCGAGCATCGTCGCGCCGAGCGATTCCATTCGCGAGGGCGGGCCGCCCAGCACGCGCGGCAACTCGTACATCTGGCGAAAATCGCCGTGGCCGCTCGTGATCGTGATCATGGCGCCCGACGGAAAGATGCGGGGACCTACGACGAGCCCCTCGTCGATCGCGCGCTTGAGCGCGAACGCGGGGCCACCCATGTCGCGCACCGTGGTGAAGCCCCGCATCAGGGTGTCGGTGGCTTCGGCGCCCGCCTGCAGGCTGGTGTAGCCGGGGTCGGCGACGAGGGCGGCTTCCGCCGTGGGGCGCACCAGGATCGCGTGCCAGTGCGCGTCGATGAGGCCCGGCATGAGCGTGCGGCCGCCGCCGTCGATCACGGTGGCGTTCCCCGCGACGTCGACGGGCGTGGTGGCGATGCGCTCGATGCGATTGCCGCGCACGAGCACGTTCGACGGCGGGGACAGCGCGTCGCCCTTGCCGTCGAAGATGCGAACGTTCCGGAAGAGGGTGACGGCCGGCTCGCCCGACGCGGCCTGCGCGTGCGCGACGCCGGCACCGGCTGCGAACGCGAGGCAAGACAAGATGTGGACGAGGACGCGCTTCATCGCGCCATTCTAGCCCTGGGCACGCGCGTGCGCCTTACGCCACCGCGCTCAATCCCCGAAAAACTCCTTCACCTTGTCGAACCAGCCCTTCGCGCGCGGATTGTGGCGACCCGGGTCTTCCTGGTTGATGTTCTCGAACTCGCGCAGGAGCTCCTTCTGGCGCGCGGTGAGCTTCACCGGGGTCTCCACGGAGACGTGGCAATACAGGTCGCCCGCCGCGGACGCGCGCACCGGGCGGATGCCCTTGTTGCGCAAGCGGAACGTCTGGCCCGTCTGCGTCTCGGCCGGGATGTTGATCGTCGCGTGGCCGTCGAGCGTCGGGATCTCGAGCTCGCCGCCCAGGGCCGCGGTGGCGAAGCTCACCGGCATCTCGCAATGGAGGTCGGCGCCGTCGCGCTGGAACACCGGATGCTGCTTGAGGTTCACGACGACGTACAAGTCGCCGTGCGGGCCGCCGTTGAGGCCGGCCTCGCCCTCGCCCGTCAGGCGGATGCGATCGTCCTGGTCCACACCGGCGGGAATCTTGACCGACAGCGTCTTCGATTTCTTGGTGCGCCCTTGACCGTGGCACGCAGTGCACGGGTCGCTCACGACCTTGCCGGTGCCGTGGCACGTGGGGCACGTCTGCTGGATGGAGAAGAAGCCCTGCGAGACGCGCACCTCGCCGCGGCCGTTGCACGTGCCGCATTGCTTGGGCGACGTGCCCGGCTTGGCGCCGGTGCCGTGGCATGTCTCGCACTCGTCCATGGTGGGAATGCGGATCTTCACTTCCGCGCCGCGCGCGGCGTCCTCCAGCGAGAGCTCGAGGTTGTAGCGAAGGTCCGCGCCGCGGAAGACGCCGTTGCCGCGCCCGCCGCGCGCC
>JBGAIS010000073.1:5718-18878 GCA_044225355.1 Casimicrobiaceae bacterium
GAAGATCTCGCCGAAGATGTCGCCGAACGCGTCGGCGAATCCGCCGAAACCTTGCGCCCCGGCGCCCGCGCCTGCCGCGGCTTCCACACCCTGGTGACCGAACTGGTCGTAGGCCTGCCGCTTGCGAGGGTCGCTCAGGACCTCGTAGGCCTCCTTGGCTTCCTTGAATTTCGCCTCGGCGGTCTTGTCATCCGGATTGCGGTCCGGGTGATGCTTCATCGCGAGCTTGCGATAGGCCTTCTTGAGCTCGTCTTCGGAAGCGCCGCGCTCGACGCCGAGCACCGTGTAGTAATCGCGTTTGGACATACAGCTTCCCGTTCCCCTTACCTAAGCACAACGCACAAAGGCCGAGTTAAGCGGCGCCAACGGCGCCGCTTCAACTCGGCCAGATATTCCGGCGCGCGCCGATCGCTACGAGAACTCCATCGCTTCGACGCGCCGGAATATCATTTCTTGTCGGACTTCACTTCCGTGAACTCCGCGTCCACGACCTTCTCGTCCTGCTGACCACCGCCCTGCGACCCGCCGCCCTGGGCGCCGGGACCCGCACCTGCACCGGGACCGCCTGCCGCCCCGCCCTGCGCGCCTTGCGCCTGCTGGTACATCATTTCGCCCAGCTTCTGCGCGGCCTTCTCGAGATCCTCGGCCTTGGACTCGAGCGCTTCCTTGCTCGCGTCCTTGTCCTTCAGGAGGTCCTCGGCGCTCTTGAGCGCGGCCTCGATCTTGCCCTTCTCGTCGGCGCCGACCTTGTCGCCGTATTCGGCGAGCGACTTCTGCACGCTGTGGACGAGGGCGTCGAGCTGGTTGCGCGCCTGCACGCCTTCCATGAGCTTTCGGTCTTCCTCGGCGTGCGATTCGGCGTCCTTCACCATGCGCTGGATCTCGTCTTCCGACAGGCCCGAGTTCGCCTTGATGG
This sequence comes from Casimicrobiaceae bacterium, assembly GCA_044225355.1. Lineage (GTDB taxonomy): Bacteria > Pseudomonadota > Gammaproteobacteria > Burkholderiales > Casimicrobiaceae > VBCG01. The sequence continues at coordinate 6,635 of JBGAIS010000073.1, forward strand.
TGATCTTGTTCTCCTTGCCGGTGGCCTTGTCGCGCGCGGACACGTGCAGGATGCCGTTCGCGTCGATGTCGAACGTGACCTCGATCTGCGGCGTGCCGCGCGGCGCCGGCGGGATGCCTTCGAGGTTGAACTGGCCGAGGCTCTTGTTGCCGGACGCGACGTCGCGCTCGCCCTGGAGCACGTGGATGGTCACCGCGCCCTGGTTGTCGTCGGCCGTCGAGAACGTGTTCTGCGCCTTGGTCGGGATGGTCGTGTTCTTCTGGATGAGCTTCGTCATCACGCCGCCGAGCGTCTCGATGCCGAGCGAGAGCGGCGTCACGTCGAGCAGCAGGACGTCCTTGACGTCGCCCTTGAGCACGCCGCCCTGGATGGCCGCGCCGACCGCCACCGCCTCGTCGGGATTCACGTCGCGACGCGGCTCCTTGCCGAAGAACTCCTTCACCTTCTCCTGCACCTTGGGCATGCGCGTCTGGCCGCCGACCAGGATGACGTCGGAGATGTCGCCGATCTTCTCGTTGGCGTCCTTGAGCGCGACGCGGCAGGGCTCGATCGACTTGTCGATGAGCGGCTCGACGAGCGCCTCGAACTTGGCGCGCGTGATCTTCATCGAGAGGTGCTTGGGACCGGACTGGTCGGCCGTGATGTACGGCAGGTTGATCTCGGTCTGCTGCGAGGAGGAGAGCTCGATCTTGGCCTTCTCCGCGGCGTCCTTCAGGCGCTGCAGCGCGAGGACGTCGTTCTTCAGGTCGACGCCCGCTTCCTTCTTGTACTCGGTGACGATGTAGTCGATCAAGCGCTGGTCGAAGTCCTCGCCGCCCAGGAACGTGTCGCCGTTGGTGGAGAGCACCTCGAACTGGTGCTCGCCGTCGACGTTCGCGATCTCGATCATCGAGATGTCGAACGTGCCGCCGCCCAGGTCGTACACCGCGATCTTGCGGTCGCCTTCCTTCTTGTCGAGGCCGAACGCGAGCGCACCCGCGGTGGGCTCGTTGATGATGCGCTTCACTTCGAGGCCCGCGATGCGGCCGGCGTCCTTGGTCGCCTGGCGCTGAGAGTCGTTGAAGTACGCGGGCACGGTGATGACCGCTTCCGTGACTTCCTCTCCGAGGTAGTCTTCGGCCGTCTTCTTCATCTTGCGCAGGATTTCCGCCGAGACCTGCTGCGGCGAGATCTTCTTGCCGCGCACCTCGACCCAGGCGTCGCCGTTGTCGGCCTTGACGATGGCGAACGGCGAGAGCTCGCGCGCCTTCTGCACTTCCTTCTCGTCGAACTTGCGGCCGATGAGGCGCTTCACCGCGTAGATCGTGTTCTTGGCGTTGGTGACCGCCTGCCGCTTGGCCGGCGCGCCGACGAGGATCTCGCCGTCTTCCATGTACGCGACGATCGAGGGCGTCGTGCGCGCGCCTTCGGAATTCTCGATGACCTTCGGCTTGCCGCCTTCCATGATGGCGACGCAGGAGTTCGTGGTGCCGAGGTCGATGCCGATGATCTTGCCCATGTTATGTGTTCTCCGTGATGCGATGAATTGTCTGCTTCGTCAGATGGGGCTGGGTCGCGGGAGGATCAACCGTTGCCGCTCGCGACCGTGACGAGCGCGGGCCGCAGCACGCGATCGTTGATGAGGTATCCCTTCTGGTAGACGTCGACGACGGTGTTGGAGGCTTGCGTCGACGGCACCATCTGCATCGCCTGGTGCTGGTGCGGATCGAACTTCGCGCCGGTCGGGTTCACTTCGACGATGTTCGCCTTGGCGAACGCGGCATCGAGGGCCTTCAGCGTGAGCTCGGCGCCCGAGCGGATGTCGGCGAGCGACTGCGCCTGCGTGGTCAGCGCCTTCTCGAGGGCGTCCTTCACCGGCAGGAGATCCTCGGCGAATTTTTCGACGGCGAACTTGTGCGCCTTGGCCACGTCCTCGCGGGCGATACGGCGGACGTTCTCGGTCTCGGCTTTGGCGCGGAGGAAGGCGTCCTTCAACTCGGCGATCTCGGCCTGCGCCTTGGCGAGGGAATCGTCGGCGGGCGGGGCGGCCGTCGTCGCGGCGTCGCCCTCGGGAGCGGTTGCGGGGTCGATGTCGGGGGTCATGCGGGGTCTCTGGTCCCTGGTACGTTCGTTGCTGACCGCACGCACGTTGGGGTCATTGCGGAAGTTTCAAGAGAGGCGGTAGACGAGGCCTTCAGCAAAATGGGGTCAGACCCCATTTCTATCTTTCTCATTTCAATTCAGCGGGTTACCGGAAATGGTGCCAGGCCTGTAATGGGGTCTGACCCCATTTTCAGGAGGAGGCGCCCAGCGCCTTCGCACGCACCTTCGTGAGCTCGCGGGCGTCGGCGTCGGGCGGCGGGGTGAGCCAGCCGGCCAGGTTGCGGAAGGCGATCTCCGCGAGCGCGGTGATCCAGCGCGGGTGCTCGTTGAGGCAGGGGATGAGCCGGAAGTCCTTGCCGCCGGCATCGCGGTAGAGCGCCTGCCCCTCGATGCCCAGCTCCTCGAGCGTCTCGAGGCAATCGGTGACGAACCCCGGGCAGAACACGTCGACGCGGCCCGTGCCTTCCTTGCCCAGCGCCTTCAGCACGTCCGCGGTGTACGGCGTGAGCCACTGCGCCTTCCCGAACCTCGACTGGAACGCGAGCGTCCACTGCGTCGGCGCGAGCCCCAGCTCGCGGGCCAGGAGCCGCGCGGTGACCTGGCACTGGCAATGGTACGGGTCGCCCAGGTCGAGCGTCCTTCGCGGCACGCCGTGGAACGACACGACGAGCTTGTCGGGTCGCCCGTTCTTCATCCAGAAATCGTTGACGTTCTGCGCGAGCGCCTGGATGTAGCCTTCGTCGCCATGGAACGAATCGACGAAGCGCAGCGCGGGAACCCGGCGAACGCGCGCGAGGTGCGCCGCCACCGCGTCCAGCGCCGACGCCGTGGTGCTCGCGGCGTACTGCGGGTACATCGGCAGCACGAGGATCTTCTCGCAGTGCGACGCGCGAAGCTTGTCGATCGCGGCCGCCACGCTGGGGTTGCCGTAGCGCATGCCGATCTCGACCGGGCACAGATCCGCGGGGAAGCCGGCGCGCTTCAACCGCTGCCCGAGAAAGCCGAGCAGCAGCGTGCGCTGGCGCAGGCTGTGCGCGAGGAGCGGCGAGCCGTCCTTCGTCCAGACGGCCTGGTAGCGCTTCGCCGACTGGGCGGGGCGCGTGTTGAGGATCACCCCGTGCAGGAGCGGCGTCCACGCCCAGCGCGCGATCTCAACCACGCGCGGATCGGACAGGAACTGCCGCAGGTAGCGGCGAAGCGCGGGGGCCGTCGGGGCGTCGGGCGTGCCCAGGTTGACGAGCAGGATGCCGATGCGCGGCGTGCGATCGTGCGTGAAGGGCGGCTCGGGAAGATGATGCGCCATGGTGACGGATGCCTCAGGCGATCGACAGCGTGACGATCATCGCCGTCACGAACATGAGGTTGTCGAGGACGAAGCCGACCGCCACGATGGCCACGCCCTTGCCGATGGCCCACGGCCACGATTCGCCGAAGAGGCGCCGCGCCGCGCCGGCGAGCCACGTCACGGCGATCGCCCCCGTGGTGACGAACCCGACGGCGCGCCCCGCCGCGCCCCATCCCGCGTGCGAGACCGTCGCGGCCGATGCCAGGAATACGGGGAAGACCAGGAACACGAACGCGAGGTAGTGCAGCGTGAGCGTGAACGCCCCTCGCCATCCCTTCCACTGGCGCAGGAACAGGAGGCGGAAGAGCAGCGTGTAGCCCGCGAGGCTGATCGTCGCGAGGCACAGCGTGTACACGCCCTGGAAACGGCGCTCGGCGCGCTCCATGAATACCGCCTTGTCGATGCCCGCGCGCTCGGCGCGGCGCTCGATCGAGCGCTCGATGTGATGCGACGTATCCGAGCGCGCGAACGCCGAGAGCTGGAACTGCGTCACGGCCGAGAAGAGGAAGAACACCGCGACGACGTTGAGGAAGAGCGTGAGCGGCGGGATGAAGCGCACGCGTCCGCCGGACAGGTGCTCGCGCGTGAGCAGGCCGGGCCTCAGCACGAGAGCGTGCAGCGTGCGCCGCAGGCGGTCGACCTGCGTGCGCCAGCTCGCCATCGCGGTCTCCGGCGGTACCGTGTCCTGCCCGCAATCGTGGCAATAGCGGCCCGCCAGTCCCGCGCCGCAGTTCGAGCAGGCGCCCGGCGCGCTCATGCGGGGCGGTGCGCGCGCCAGCCGTCGAAGTTGCGTCTCGCCTGCATGCGAATGGCCTTCTGCACGAAGGGCGTCCAGCCGAGGACGACGCCCTTCGGCCCGAGCGCCATGCGACTCCAGCGCCACAGGCTGAAGGAATCGACCTGCGTCGCGATCGCGCCGTCGCGGAACGTGAAGCGCGACTCGATGATGTTGTGGACGGGTCGTCCGGTCACCGCGAACGTGTAGCGCGGCTCCCAGTGCGCCCGGCCCCGTGCTTCGTCGGCGTGCACGTCGCGGAAGTCGATCACGAGGTCGCGGCCGCGCTCGCAGAACATCGCCCACATGTCGGCGACCTCGCGGCCCGACAGGTGGAAGATGGGATCGCGGAACGTCGCGTCGGGCCGGTAGCAGGCGGCCATCGCCTTGGCGTCGCGGTCGCGGAACGCCGTGTAGAGCCGCTCGATCACCGCCGCGTTGGAATGGCTCATGACGAGTTCACTCGTCGTGATGCTGGGACAGCGCGTTCGACAGGAGCTTGGCGGTGAGGTCCACGATGGGAATCACGCGCTCGTACGCCATCCGCGTGGGCCCGATCACGCCGAGCGTGCCGATCACCTTGCCGTTCGCCTCGTACGGCGCGGTGACGACGCTGCACTCGTCGAGCGGCACGAGCCCGGACTCGCTGCCGATGTACAGCCGCACGCCCTGCGCGCGCTGCGACACGTCGAGCAGGTGGAGGATGGACGTCTTCTGGTCGAAGAGGTCGAAGAGCCTGCGAAGCCGCTCCATGTCGGACGCGAAGGCCTCGGTGTTCATGAGGTTGCGCTCGCCCGTCACCACGAGCGACTCGCCCTCCGTGAGCGCGCCCTCGCCCGCGTCGACCGCGGCCGCCATGAGGCGCGCGATGTCCTCCTTGAGCGCGCGCAGCTCGTCGGCGAGCCGCACGCGGATGGTCGACATCGACTGCCCGGCGAAGTGCTGGTTGAAGAGATTGGTCGCCTCGACGAGCTGCGAGGGCGTGTACGAGCGATCGGTGCTGAGGATGCGGTTCTGGACGTCGCCCTCGGACGTGACGAGGATGAGCAGCACTCGACGCTCCGCGAGGCGCAGGAACTCGAGGTGCCGGAACGACGCATCGCGCCGCCGCGGCGTCATCACCACCCCCGCGAACTGCGTGAGCTGCGAGAGGAGGTCGGCGGCGGTGCTCACGAGCTGCTGCGGGCGGTCGGGCGCGAGCTTCACCTCGATGCGCTGCACGTCGGTCTCGGCGAGCGGCTGCGTCACCATGAGGCTGTCGACGAAGAAGCGATAGCCCTTGGGCGTAGGCACGCGCCCGGCGGACGTGTGAGGGCTCGCGATGAAGCCCATGTCCTCGAGATCGGCCATCACGTTGCGGACGGTGGCCGGCGACAGGTCGAGGCCGGAATGACGGGACAGCGCCCGGGAGCCGACGGGCTGGCCGTCGCTCACATAGCGCTCGATCAGCGTCTTGAGCAGGTGCTGCGCTCGCGGTTCCAGCATGGAACCATTCTACAAGGGGTTCGGCCGTCAGGACGAGGATGGCCTCGGCGGACGTATGGTTTAATCGCCGCCATGCCCGCCACGCCCGCCGTTCGCTTCACGCGCATCGCCCTCGTCGGCCGGCGCGCGAGCCCGACGATCGCGGCGCCGCTGGCCGAGCTCGCGCAGCTCCTTCTCGCGCGCGGCCACGTCGTGAGCGTCGACGACGAGACCGCGTCGTACGCCCCGGTGCCGGGATGCGCGGTGGGGCCCATCGGCGAGCTCGCGCGCGCGGCCGACCTCGCCATCGTGCTGGGCGGCGACGGCACCATGCTGGCGCTCGGCCGCCAGCTCGCGCCCTTCGACGTCCCGCTCATCGGCGTCAACCAGGGCCGCCTCGGCTTCCTCACCGACATCCCGCTCGCGAAGATGACCGCCACGCTCCCCGCGATGCTCGACGGCCGCTATGTCGAGCAGGGCCGCACGCTGCTCGCGGTGACCATCGATCGCCCCGACGGCCGGCGCGAGGAGGCGCTCGCGCTCAACGACGTCGTCGTCAACCGCGGCTCGCTCGGGAGCATGATCGAGTGCGCCGTGGCCATCGACGGCCGCTTCGCCTACGCGATGCGCGCCGACGGCATCATCGTCGCCACGCCGACGGGCTCCACCGCCTACGCGCTGTCCGCGGGCGGGCCGATCCTCTCGCCTCGCCTCGCCTCGCTCCTGCTCGTGCCCGTGGCGCCGCACGCGCTCACGCACCGGCCCATCGCCATCCCGGACGATTGCGAGATCGCCATCACGGTCACGCAGACGCGCGACGCCGGCATCCACTGCGACGGCCAGGGTCATTTCGCGCTGGCCGAAGGCGACCGCGTCACGCTGCGGCGCGCCGCCTTCCGCGCGCGGTTCCTCTACCCCGAGGGCCACGACTACTTCGCCACCCTGCGCCAGAAGCTCCACTGGTCGGCCACGCCCGAAGCCATCGCGGGCCACGGCCAGGGCTGACGCGATGCTGCGCTCGCTCGCGATCCGCGATTTCGTCGTCGTCGCCTCGCTCGACGTCGAGTTCCCCGCGGGGCTCACCGTGCTCACCGGCGAGACCGGCGCGGGCAAGTCGATCCTGCTCGACGCCCTCGGCCTCCTGCTCGGCGATCGCTTCGAGGTGCGGCAGCTTCGCGCGGGTGCGGAGCGCGCCGAGCTCGCCGCGAGCTTCGACGTCTCCGACACGCCCGCCGTCGGCGCGTGGCTCGCCGAGCACGCGTTCGCCGCCGACGGCGACGAGGTGCTCCTGCGCCGCGTGCTGGACGCGCAGGGCAAGAGCCGCGCGTGGATCAACGGCAGTCCCGCCACGCTCGCCCAGCTGAAGGAGCTGGGCGAGAAGCTCGTCGCCATCCACGGGCAGCACGCGCACCAGTCGCTCGGCCAGCCCGAGACGCAGCGGTCCACCGTCGACGAGTTCGGCGGGTTCACGACGCTCGCCCGCGAGGTGGCCGAGCGCTGGCGCGAGTGGCGCGCCGCGGTCGAGCGCCTCGACACCGCGGCGAGCGCGGCCGCCGCCACCGCGTCGGAGCGCGAGTTCCTGGCGCAGCGCCAGCGCGAGCTCGCCACTCTCGCCATGACGGAGCAGGAGTGGCGCGAGCTCACGCAGTCGCAGTCGCGGCTCGCGCACGCGGCCGAGCTCATGGCGCTCGCCGACGAGGGCGTCGCGTCGCTTTCGGAGTCCGACGACGCCGTCACCGTGCGGCTGTCGCAGCTCGTGCAGCGGCTCCGCGCCGCGCTCGAGCACGACCCGTCGATCGCCGACGTCGTGGCGCTGCTCGAGCCCGCCGCCATCGAGCTCGAGGAAGCGGCGCGCTCGCTGCGCGACTACCAGCGGCGCCTCGACCTCGACCCCGCCGAGCTGAAGCGCGTGGAGGATCGCCTCGCCGCCATCCACGACATGGCGCGCCGCCATCGCGTGCGCCCGGAGGCCTTGCCCGCGCTGCAGGCCGAGACCGAGGCGCGGCTCGCGGCGCTGGTCGAGAGCGCCGACGCGCAGGCCCTTGCGCGTCGCGCGAGCGAATGCGAGAGCGCGTTCCGCGAGGCCGCGGGGCATTTGTCGAAGAAGCGGCGCTTCCACGCGAACGAGCTCACCGCGTGACCGAAGCCATGCAGACGCTCGCCATGACCGGGGGCCGCCGAGATCGCGCACGTCCTGCGCTCGACGTGCCCGCGAGCTGGCCTCGAGCAGGTCGAGGTCGAGTTCCGCGTCGCGGCGCATCCCAAGCAGGCGCCCGGGCCGCTCGCGCGCGTCGCGTCGGGCGGCGAGCTCTCGCGCGTCGCCCTCGCGCTGTCGGTGGTCGCGAGCGAGGCGGGCGCGGTGCCCACGCTCGTGTTCGACGAGGTGGACAGCGGCATCGGCGGCGCCGTCGCGGCCACCGTGGGGCGTCTCCTGCAGTCGCAGGGTGCGCGCCGCCAGGTGCTTTGCGTGACCCACCTGCCGCAGGTCGCGGCGTTCGCCGACGCTCATTTCCGCGTCACGAAGTCGTCGAGCGGGAATGCCGTCACGAGCGAGCTCGCCCGGCTCGACGCGACCGAGCGCGTCGAGGAGCTCGCGAGGATGCGGGGTGGCGAGGAGGTGACCGCGAAGACTCGCGCTCACGCGAAGGAATTGTTCGAGCAGCATCGCCGCCGCGCCAAGGGCGGCTGACGGCACTTCGCTCGTGTGATGCGGCCCTCGAAGGGGCGCGCCGCTAGCCGCGCCCGGACTTGGCTGCGCTGACGAACTTGCCCTGGATGCGCTGCTTGCCCGCGGGCTTGGCGGGGGACTTCGCGGCGGGCTTCGCGGGCGTCTTCATGACCGCGCGGTATGCCGCGGCCGGCATCGTCTCGCCGGTCTCGAGCCAGTGCTTCACGCGCTGCGCGTCGGCGACGCGCGTGAGCTTGCCGATGGAGTCGAGCAGCACGATCACCACGGGGCGGCTCGCGATGGTGGCGAGCATCACCACGCAGCGGCCCGCCTCGCGGATGTAGCCCGTCTTCTGGAGCTGGATGTCCCACGCGTTGTTCTTCACGAGCGCGTTGGAGTTGTTGAAGCCCAGCGTCTGGCCCGTGGTGGACACTTCCACGAAGTGCGACGGCGTGGTGGAGAAGCTGCGGATCATGGGATAGTCCGCCGCGGCGCGCACGAGGCGTGCAAGGTCGTTCGCGGTGGAGACGTTCTTGGGCGACAGGCCGGTCGCGTCGTCGTAGTGCGTGCTCGTCATGCCGAGCGAGCGGGCCTTCTCGTTCATCGCGGCGACGAACGCGAGCTGCCCGCCGGGATAGTGGCGGCCGAGCGACGAGGCCGCGCGATTCTCGGACGACATGAGCGCGAGGCGCAGCATCTCCTCGCGCGTCAGCGTCACACCCATGCGAAGGCGCGAGCGGCTGCCCTTGATGTAGTCGAAGTCGTCCATGTCGACCTCGAGCTGCTCGTCCATGGGCTGGTGGGCGTCGAGCACGACCATGGCGGTCATGAGCTTCGTCAGGGACGCGATGGGCGTCACCTCGTCCGCGGCCTTGGAATACACCGCACGGCCGTCGGCGGCATCGACGACGAGCGCATTGGCGGAGGCGAGGCGGAGCTTGGCGACGTCGAGCTCGACGGCAGCCGCGCCGGCCGAGGCCACCGCAAAGGCCGCAAAAACAAGGGAGAAGAGGCGAATCATCACGCGACGTCTAAGGAAATGGCGGGCTGGGGCGGGTTATCGCACGGTTCCGGGGCACCCGTCAATACCCTTGCGGCATCAATGGCTTAGGCAGGGAAATCCGAGGTTGCGGGGGTAGCAGGCGTCAAGCACGTTCCGGGCCCGCGTATAACGCGTCGGCCCCCACTCCGGTGGACGGCGAGGCGCCGCCCCGCTCCTCGTCCTGCTGGAGGCGCCACATCCTCGCGTAGACACCCCCTGCGGAGAGCAGCGCGGCGTGCGTGCCGCGCTCGACGATGCGGCCCGCCTCGAGCACGAGGATCTCGTCGGCGTCGACGATGGTCGACAATCGATGCGCGATCGTCAGCGTGGTGTGGTTGCGGGCGATGGCGCGGAGCTCCCCCTGGATCGCCTTCTCCGAGCGCGAGTCGAGGGCGCTCGTCGCCTCGTCGAAGATCAGGATGCGAGGCGATTTGAGGATCGCGCGCGCGATGGCCACGCGCTGCTTCTCGCCGCCCGAGAGCTTGAGGCCGCGCTCGCCGACCGTCGTGTCGTAGCCCGCGGGAAGCGCCGCCACGAAATCGTGGATCTGCGCGAGGCGCGCCGCGGCGACGACCTCCTCGCGCGAGGCGCCGGGCCGGCCGTACGCGATGTTGTACTCGATCGTGTCGTTGAACAGCACGGTGTCCTGCGGGACGATGCCCACCTGGGCGCGCAGCGACCCCTGCTGCACGCCGCGGATGTCCTGGCCGTCGATGGCGATGCGGCCCGCGTCGACGTCGTAGAAGCGATACAGGAGGCGCGCGAGCGTCGACTTGCCCGATCCCGACGGCCCTACGACCGCCACCGTGCGCCCGGCGGGGATGACGAACGACACGCCGAAGAGAATCTGGCGCTCGGGCTCGTAGGCGAAGTCCACCGCCTCGAAGCGCACCTCGCCGGCGCGCACGTCGAGCGGCTGCGCGCCGGGCGCGTCGCGAATTTCCGCATGCTCCTCGATGAGACCGAAGAGGCGCTCCATGTCGGCCAGCGCCTGCTTGATCTCGCGGTAGATGACGCCCAGGAAGTTGAGCGGGATGTAGAGCTGGATCATGAAGGCGTTGACGAGCACCAGGTCGCCGAGCGTCATGGTCCCGTTCACGACGCCCACGGTGGCGCGCCACATGATGAGCGTGACGGCGATCGCGATGATCGCGCTCTGCCCGATGTTGAGCGCGGACAGCGACGTCTGGCTCTTCACCGCGGCCTTCTCCCAGCGCTGCAGGCTCTCGTCGTAGCGGCGCGCCTCCCACTCCTCGTTGCCGAAGTACTTCACGGTCTCGTAGTTGAGGAGGCTGTCGATGGCGCGCGTGTTCGCCTTGCTGTCGAGCTCGTTCATCGTGCGCCGGAAGTGCGTGCGCCACTCGGTGATGGTCACGGTGAACGCGATGTAGATGACGAGCGCCCCGCCGGTGATGGCCATGAACGTCCAGTCGTAGCGCGCGATGAGGATCGCGGAGACGAGCGTGATCTCGACGAGCGTGGGAAGGATCGAGAACAGCGCGTAGCTCACGAGCGTCGAGATACCCCGCTGACCCCGCTCGACGTCGCGCGTGAGCCCGCCCGTCTGCCGGTGCAGGTGGAAGCGCAGCGAGAGCGCATGCAGGTGGCGGAACACGTTCAGCGCGATCTTGCGCACCGCGCGCTGCGTGACCTTCGCGAACAGGAACTCGCGAAGCTCCGTGAACACCGTGGTCGACAGGCGCAGGAGGCCGTAGGCGACGAGCAGCGCGAACGGCACGAAGAGCGCGGCGGTGGACTTGTCGAGGCTGTCGACGATCTGCTTCAGGAGCACGGGCACGCCCACGTTGGCCGCCTTGGCCAGGACGAGGCACGCGATGGCCGCGACCACGCGTCCCTTGTACTCCCAGAGGTAGGGAAGGAGCGTACGGATGGTCGCCCAGTCGCCGGCGCGCGAGCGCGCGACGCGCTTGCCGGCCGGCGCGGAATTCGACGTCGCGGCGGGTGTCATGGCGGCTACTTTAACGCTTGCGCTTCGGGAACCACTCGTCGACGGCGAAGCCGAGCATCCCCATCATGACGCGCACCGCGCCGTACGCCACCCACGTCAGCGCCTTCGACACGGTCCCGCGGCCCTGCCAGCTCTCGGGCTCGACGTGCCTCGTGCCCGTCTCGATCATCGACAGGAGCTCGAGGCGGAGCTGGTCGGCGAAGTGCGCGTCGCGCACGAACACGTTGGCCTCGCGCGCCATGAGGAGCGAGTACGGATCGATGTTGGACGAGCCCACGGTGGCCCAGCGATCGTCGATGACCGCGACCTTCGCGTGCAGGAACGAACGGTGGTATTCCGCGATGGCGACACCGGCGCCCAGGAGCTGGCCGTACAGCGCGCGCGACGCGTAATGCAGCAGGCGATACTCGACGCGCGCCTGCAGGAGCAGCGTGACCGACACGCCGCGCTGCGCCGCCGCGATCAGCGCATGGCGGAAGCGGATGCCGGGAAAGAAGTACGCGTTGGCGATGATGATCTCGCGCTTCGCGGTGCGGATGGCGGCCAGGTACGCGCGCTCGATGTCGCGCCGGTAGCGGAGGTTGTCGCGGATGACGAACTTCGCGGTCTGCGTGCCTTCTCGACCGACGTCGATGGGCTCGGGAAACAGCGGCACGTCGCTGCGCTCGAGCTGCACGAGCTCGACCAGCGCCCACAGCCGCTGCATGGCCTGGACGATCGGCGCGAGCAGGGGTCCGCGCACGCGCACCGCGAAGTCGAGCCGCGGCGGCTTCTGGTGCGGCGTATTCATGTCGTCGATGAGATTGATGCCGCCGACGAACGCGACGGCCTGGTCGACGTGGCACAGCTTGCGGTGCATGCGTCGCAGCCGATGCGAGCGGAACTGCCAGGGCGCGACC
>JBGAIS010000074.1:0-18415 GCA_044225355.1 Casimicrobiaceae bacterium
GCGTTCATCGGCCGGCTCGAGACCACGCGCTCGCAGTTCTATCCCAAGCTCGGCTACAGCGGCGAGGCGAGCCGCAATCGCGTCTCGCGTGTCGGCGCGTCGCCGCTCCCGGAAGGCAGCGACCCGTACTACACCCTCTACCAGGGCGCGCTGGGGGCGTCGTGGCAGCTCGACCTCTTCGGGCGCGTGCAGCGCCAGAGCGAGGCCGCGAAGGCGCGAGTGCTCTCGACGGAGCAGGGACGCCGCGGCGTCGTGCTGTCGGTGGTCGCGTCGATGGCCGCCAGCTACATCGGCCTGCGCGCCCTCGACCAGCAGCTCGACGTATCGCGGCGCACGCTCAAGAACTACGGCGACACCGCGCGCATCCTGGAGCTGCGTCACAAGGGCGGCGTCGTGTCCAAGATGGAGGTCGCGCAGGCTCAGTCGCAGTACGAGCAGGCGCTCGCCGCCATCCCCGCGCTCGAGCAGCAGATCGCCGAGCAGGAGAACCTCATGGCGCTGCTGCAGGGTCGCAATCCGTATCGCATCCCCCGCGGCAAGTCCATCGGCGAGCTGCGCGCCCCGGGCGTGCCCGCCGGGCTGCCGTCGTCGCTCCTCGAGCGCCGGCCCGACATCCTGCAGGCGGAGCAGGACCTCATCGCCGCCAACGCCGACATCGGCGCCGCGAAGGCGCTGTACTTCCCGCAGATAGCGCTCACGGGCTCGCTCGGCTCCGTCAGCGCGACGTTCTCGAACTTCCTGAGCGGGCCCGCGCTCGCGTGGTCGCTCGCCGCGGGCATCACCGGCCCCATCTTCAACGCCGGCGCCATCACGGGGCAGGTGAACACCGCCGAGGCCGACGCCGCGGGCGCGCTCGCGAACTACCAGCGCACGATCCTCACGGCCTTCCGCGAGACGGACGATGCGCTGTCGGGCGTGGTCAAGAAGCGACTCGAGGCGGAGGCGCTGCTGCGGCGCGTCGAGGCGCTGCGCGAGTACGCGCGGCTGTCGCGCGTGCGCTTCAACAACGGCTACGCGGGCTACGTCGAGACGCTCTATGCCGAGAACGAGCTCTTCGCGGCGGAGCTCGCCACCGTCCGCACGTACGCCGACACGTACACGCAGGTGGTCGCGGTCTACCGGGCGATGGGCGGCGGCTGGGTCGACCTGGCCGACAAGGGCACGCAGGCGGGACGCGAGGCGCCCGTCGTCGATCGCGCGGCGAAGCAGCCGCTCTTCTGATCGTCATTCCACTTTTCCACGGCAACCCATGAACCTCATCCCTGAAGTCGTGACGCTCGCCGACGAGATGCGCACGTGGCGCCATCGCCTGCATGCGCACCCCGAAACCGCGTTCGAGGAGGAGGCGACGAGCGCGTTCGTCGCGCAGTGCCTGCGCTCGTTCGGCCTCGAGGTGCACACGGGCCTCGCGGGCACCGGGGTGGTCGGCGTCCTTCGCCACGGCGAGGCGTCACGCGCGGTCGGGCTTCGCGCCGACCTCGATGCGCTGCACATCCACGAGAAGACCGGCGCCGCGCATGCGTCGCGCATCGACGGCAAGATGCACGCGTGCGGCCACGACGGCCACACGGCGATGCTCCTGGGCGCCGCGCGCGCGATGGCGCAGCGCAAGCGCTTCGACGGCACCGCGTACTTCGTCTTCCAGCCCGCCGAGGAGAACGAAGGCGGCGGCCGCGTCATGGTGCAGGAGGGCCTCTTCGACCGCTTCCCGATGAGCGCGGTGTACGGCATGCACAACTGGCCCGAGCTCCCGGTCGGAAAGATCGCGCTGCGCGAAGGCCCGCTCATGGGCGCGTACGACGTGTTCGAGGTGGTCGCCACCGGCCGCGGCGGGCACGCCGCCATGCCGCACCTCGGCCGCGATCCGATGCCTTACGCCGCGCACCTCATCAACGCGCTGCAGACGATCGTCGCGCGCAACATCCATCCTCTCGAGGCAGGCGTGGTGAGCGTCACGCAAGTCCACGGCGGCGACACGTGGAACGTGATCCCGCAGGAGGTGGTGCTGCGCGGCACCGCGCGCTCGTTCCGGCCCGAGGTGCAGGACCTCATCGAGCGGCGGATCGGCGAGATCGTCACCGGGCTTGCGGCCACCTTCGACATGAACGCCACGCTTCGCTACGAGCGGCGCTATCCCGCGACGATCAACACGCACGACGAGACGCGCCACGCGCTGGCCGCGGCCACGTCGGTCGTGGGCGGCGCCAACGTCGACACCAATCCGACGCCGTCGATGGGGTCGGAGGACTTCGCGTTCATGCTTCAGGCGAAGCCCGGCTGCTACGTCTGGCTCGGCGGCGGCCGCGGCCCGGGCACGCCGAACCTCCACAACCCCCATTACGATTTCAACGACGACGCGCTCGCGATCGGCGCGTCGTACTGGGTGACCCTCGCCGAGGCGCAGCTGCCGGCGGGCGGGGCACGACACGCGGCGTAGCGCTCTCGCGAAGCGGGCAGCGCGGTCGGCCGCGACTACAGCGGCGTGCAGCGATCGCCGTCGAAGTAGTAGATGTCCTCGCGCTTGAAGCCGAAGCGGCACTGCCGCTTCCTGATGTGCGGCTCGAACGTGAAGCACGGGACCTCGCCCAGCGTGCGACGGTTGCCGGCCTCGACGTAGACGCGATCCTCGCGCCGGGTCGCGATGCTGTGCCCCACGTTGCCCATGAAGTCGAGGTTCTCGTAGCCCGCCCGCGCGATCGCGTCGTTCGCGAACGAGAAGAGCTCGTGGAACGACGTCCGCGGCGTCGCGAATCGAGCCATGGCCGCGTGCAGCTCCGCCTCGACGCGGAGACCTTCGCGAAATTCGTCCGACGCCGGCGCCTCGACGACTCGGCCCCCTTCGATGCAGAACGAGCGCGCGAAGTCGCCCCAGAGCTCGCCCTCGCGAGGGCTCAAGTCGACGGTGACGAGGTTGTGCTCGCCGGCGAGCTCGTCGCCGGGCACATAGTCGCGCCCCGAGATCGACAGGCAGCTTCGCGTCCCGAGGAGCACGTACGCGATGCAATCGTAGTACCAGGTGTCCGCGATGCCGCGCTCGCGAAAGAGCCGGCGCGCGTCGTCGGCAATGCTGCGCTCGGTCGACTGCGCGCAGAGCGTGGACGTGAGCGCCGCCATCACGTCCTTGGCGATTGCCTGGACGCGATGGTTGGGCGGCGGCGCCATGGTCGGGTGCCCCGCTCAGAAGAGACGGCAGACGATGCGAACGTTCGCGAGGAAGAGTCCCGCGACCCACACCGCGACTCCGATCATCGCGAGCGCGAAGGCCAGCATCACGCGATGCCGGGCCGGGCGATCGCGCGCCGCCACGAACGGCCACGCGCCCAGCGCCAGCACCGCGACGAAGCCCGCCGCCGCGTAGGCGTCCGTGCCCCCTTCGCAGGAGTGCGGCGCCGCGACGAACGCGATCGCGAGAAGCGCCAGGCCGACCGCGACGGCGCCCGCGGCGAGGCGCGCCCGATCGCTCATTCGCTCGCGGGCGGCGGCGGCAACGACAGGCCGAGCTTCATGCCCTCATGCGTCGCCTTGAATCCCATGCGCTCGTAGAAGCGAATCGCGTCGGGGCGCTGCTTGTCGCTCGTGAGCTGGACGACGTGGCACCCGCGCGCTCGCGCCTTGTCGATCGCGTGCTCGAGTAGCCGCCGCCCCAGCCCCGCGTCCCGGTATCGCTCGTCCACGCGCACGCCCTCGATGCTCGCGCGCCATCCGCCGCGATGCGTGAGGTACGGCGTGAGCGTGAGCTGCAGCATTGCGATGGGCGCGTCGTCCTCGTCCACCGCCACCACGAGCTCGTTGAACGGATCGCGATCGATCGCCTCGAAGGCCCGCACGTACGCATCGGGCAGCGGCATCTCGTATTGCTCGCGCCTGGCGCCGAGCGGATCGTTCGCGAGCATGCGCACGAGCGCGGGAAGGTCGCCCGCGTTCGCGCCGCGGAAACGCGGCGCCTGGGCCGTCATGGCTCGCGTCCCAGCCACTTCACGCATTGCAGCGCCGGGTTCCACGGGTCCCACAGCTCGGGGAAGACCTCGAGCGCGTGGAAGCCCTGCGCCTCGTAGAACTTGCGCGTCTGCGCGTACTCGGGGCTCGGGCTCGTCGCGGCGACGGTCTTGACCTGTAGGATGTCGACCCGCTTCTCGCGAAGCCACCCCTGCGCGTGCGCGAGCAGCGCGGAGCCCAGGCCCGCGCGGCGGCGATCGGCGGCGACGGCCATGCAGTGCACCTCCCACGCCGCGGGAAAGTGTTCCCGCAGCGTGAGGAACCCCGCGATGCGCGTGCCCTCCTCGACGGCGAACGTCGGCAGCTTCGCCGTGTCGTCGACGTACATCCGGAGCGCGTGCTCGATGCCGAACCACATCGGCAGCGAGCGCAGCACCGTCTCGCAGTCCTGCGGGCGCGAGAGCTCGGGGCCGAGGATGCGCATCGGCGCGACTATTCCGGCTTCGTCATCGCGGCCGGGTCGATCCACTTGTCGAAGTCGTCGGCGCTCACGAGCCCGAGCCCCAGTGCGGCCTCTCGCAGCGACGAGCCGTCGCGATGCGCCTTTTGCGCGATCTTCGCGGAGCTCTCGTAGCCGATGTGCGGGTTGAGCGCGGTGACGAGCATGAGCGAGTCCTCGACGTTGCGCTTGATGCGCGCGCGGTTGGGCTCGATGCCTCGCGCGCAGCGCTCGTCGAAGGAGCGGATGCCGTCGGCCAGGAGCTCGATCGACTCGAGGACGTTGTGCAGCATCACGGGCTTGTAGACGTTGAGCTGGAAGTGGCCTTGCGTCCCCGCGAAGGCCACCGCGGCGTCGTTGCCGAACACCTGCACCGCCACCATCGTCAGCGCCTCGCTCTGCGTCGGATTGATCTTGCCCGGCATGATCGACGAGCCCGGCTCGTTGTCGGGGATGGTGATCTCGCCGAAGCCCGCGCGCGGCCCGCTCGCGTAAAGCCGCACGTCGTTGGCGATCTTCATGACGATGCCTCCCAGCGTGCGCAACGCGGCACTCGCGTTGACCATCGCGTCGTGCGCGGACAGCGCCGCGAACTTGTTGCGCGCCGACGTGAACGGCTTGCCGGTGATGGTCGCGATCTCCTTCGCGACGCGCTCCGCGAACCTCGCGGGCGAGTTGATGCCCGTGCCCACCGCCGTGCCGCCGAGCGCGAGCGGGTGCAGGGCGTCGCGGGCCACGCGAAGGTAGTGATGCGCGTCGTCGAGCTGCGCCACCCATCCGGACATCACCTGCCCGAGCGTGACGGGCGTCGCGTCCTGCAGATGGGTGCGCCCGAGCATCACGACGTCGGCGAACTCGTGCGCCTTGCGATCCAGCGTCGCGCGGAGCTGCTCGACCGCGGGAAGAAGAACGCGGTCGATCTCGCACACGGTGGCGACGTGCATGACCGCGGGAAACGCGTCGTTGGACGACTGGCTGCGATTGACGTCGTCGTTCGGATGAACGGGCTTCTTGCTGCCGACGGTGCCGCCCGCGAGCTGGATCGCGCGGTTGCCGATCACCTCGTTGGCGTTCATGTTGGACTGCGTGCCCGAGCCCGTCTGGAAGACGACCAGCGGGAACTCGCCGTCCCACGTGCCCTCTATCACCTCCTGCGCGGCGCGATCGATGAGCTCCGCCTTGTCGGCGGCCAGGACGCCCAAGGCCACGTTGGCGCGCGCCGCGGCCTGCTTCACGACCCCGAATGCGCGAATCACCGGGCGCCCGAACGCGAAGCGCGCGGTGCCGATGGGAAAGTTGTCCACCGAGCGCTGCGTCTGCGCGCCCCACAGCCTGTGCGCCGGCACCGGGACCTCGCCCAGCGCGTCCTTCTCGATCCGCTTGTCCGCCATGGCCTTTCTCCGTTACGCCAAGCGGCAGATGATAAGCCCTAAGGCGACGGCGTCGCGCCGTCGCTCGAGTGTGGGCGTCGGATCAGCGCCTGGCGCGCGAGCGTGCGGCGGGCTTTCGCTTGGCGGCCGCGGACGGCTTGCGCTTCGCGGCCGCGCTGGACGTGCGCGCGACCGTGAGGGGCAGCATCGCGCGCAGCTCGGTCGCGAGCTTGCGCTGCCGTTCCTCGAGCCCGGGCTGCGACTCCGTGTATTCGAGGAGCGCATGCGCGCGCTTGCGATCCGCGGAGGTCCGCAGGAGCTGCGGCAGCGATCGCTTGGCGCGCTCGGGCTCGAACTCGACGACGATGGTCTCCTCCTGCAGGAGCCGGCGGCGCTCGTCCTCGGACAGGTGCGCGATCTCGCCTTCCGGCGACAGGAGCTCGCGCGTCTTCTGCATCTGCGACAGGCGACGGCGGCCGCTGCCCGCCTTGCTGATGAGCATCGCGATGCGCGCCAGCCCCTCGACCGCGCTGCCTTCCTCGAGCGTGTCGAGCACCTCGCGCACCGCGGGGATCGACCGCGGGTCGAAGCGCCCCTTGCGGCGAATGGCCTCGCGCTCGTCCGCCATCTGCAGCGACATCATGTTGCCGTACAGCTCGAAGAACGCGGCCTCGGACGTGGCGTCTCGAAGGTCGCGATACAGGTCGAGCCGCGCGCTCACGTGCTCGGACGCGAGCTTCTCGGCGCGCACGTTGTCGTTGTCGCGGGCGCGGGCGCGTCGCTGGCCGCGCGCGGCGGCGGCGAGCGGCGCGAGCGGCCACAGCATGGGATTCTTGTCCGACAGCGCCCAGTATTGCATGCGCAGCGGGTGGAAATCGCGCAACGCCTTCGCGAACCACTCGGGCGTCAAGTCGCGCACGACCGGGCGCACGAGCAGCGAGTACGCGCGCTCGAGGAGCTCGGACAGCGCAGCGACAGCCTCGAACGGCTTCTCGTCGACGCGATCGTATTTCTGTAGCGTGCGCAGGTCCTCGACCTTGCGCTCGACGAGCGTGACGTCGTACGTGACCTCGCCGTCGTCGCCGGGATGCTCCTCGATGTGCATGCCGTACAGGCCCGGCGGAAGCTGCTGGATGTATTTCAGCACCTCGACGATCTGCGCGTGCTCCTTCTTCGCAACCTGGCCCGACACGAAGATGCCGAGGTGGCCCACGTCCTCGTGCAGCAGGCCGACGATCGTCTGGCCGTTCGCCTTGATCTCCTCGGAGGAGCTGTAGACGTCCGCGATCCAGTTGAACGCCTGTTGCGGCGGCGTGATGTTGTCGCCCATCGACGCGAAGATGATGATCGGCTGCTTGATCGACTTCAGGTCGAAATAGCGTCCCGGGCCGAGGCGCGCTTCGCCCGACGAGAGCTTGTTGCCGACGAAGAGGTTGTTGACGATCCAGCGGATCTCCTCCTCGCCGAACAGGTAGAAGCCGCCCCACCAGCGCTCGAACTCGAGGAAGCGCGGGGGCTCGGTGTCGACGTTGGCGTAGAGGTGGTACCACTTCTCCCACAGCGTGTTGGCGGGATTGAGGTACTCGAAGTTCTGCACGAGGTACGCGCCGTCGAACTTGCCGGCGCCCAAGTCCGAGAGCAGGAGCGAGAGCCAGGTACCGCCGAGGAGCCCGCCGACGTAGCGCATCGGCGACTCGCCGTCGTTGCCCGACCAGTACGACATCGGCGCGCCGTTGACGACGAGAGGGCCCGCGATCTCGGGGCGCGCGGCGGCGAGCATCATCACCGCCCAGCCGCCCTGGCAGTTGCCGATGACGACGGGCTTTTGCGCTTGCGGATGACGCTCGGCGACGATCCGGATGAACTCCGCCTCGGCATCGGTGATGTCGGCCAGCGACTGGCCGGGCATCGGCTCCGGGAAGAAGATGACGAAGTACACCGCGTGGCCCGCGCGAAGCGCGACGCCGACTTCCGAGTCCTCCTTGAAGCCGCCGATGCCGGGGCCGTGGCCCGCGCGGGGATCGACGATCACGAAGGGTCGCTTGGCGTCGTCGACCTCGACGTTGCGCGGCGGGACGATGCGTACCAGCGCGTAGTTGGAGGGCCGCTCGTAGGTCCGCGCGTCGGCAATGAGCTCGTAGCGGTAGTCGAGGACGGGCGGCTTGCCGGCGTTCTCATGGTCGAGCCACTGGTTGCCGCGCTGGCGCAGGGTGTCCCAGTACAGCACCGATCGCTGCGCCGCATCAATGCTGTATTCCCACCACTGGCGACCCATCTCGAACGGCGTCTTGGGTGCCACGTAGGAAGCGAGGTACGCCGCGTTCGCGTCGCGAACCCGACCGGCGTATCGCTCGCCGGCGGCGCGGAAGCGGCGCTGGAGCACGTCGGCGACCGTACGCGAGATTCGGATCGAGCGATCGATGGTGCGATGTACGTCGGCCATGGCGGCTCCGGGCGAGATTTGTTGCGGTGCAATATTCTAGCACCCGCCCCGAGCCGCTCACCTCGAAATGGGGTCAGACCCCATTACAGGCCTGGCACCATTTCGCAGGGACGCGCGCCTACCCGATATTGCTCTGTCAATCAGGGAGTTCTGCGCCACCCAAATGGGGTCAGACCCCATTACAGGCCCAAGCACCTGCCGAGCCGCTCGCCTCGAAATGGTGCGCCACGCGAATGGGGTCAGACCCCATTACAGGCCTGGCACCATTTCGCGTGCGCCGGGACTGCCCTTACAACCCCAGCCAGGCGATGGTCGAGCTTTCGAACTCGGGATTGGGCGCGACGAAGCCCTTGTACCCGACGGCGTCGAGCGCGTCGCGCCCGGGCTTGGAGTCGCGCAGGCCGACGAGGGTGTCGCGAATGCGCTGCTGATCCTCCGCCGACAGCTTGGACGACGCGATGATCTGCTTGATCGGCACCGGCCGCGACCGGTAGAGCACCTTGCCGCCCTTGTCGGTCCAGGCCTTGACCACCGAATTGGCCGCCGTGGCGCCGATCTGCGCGAAGCCGTTCTCGAGATAGAAGGGCACGGCGTCCTGGTAGCGCGTCGAGATCACGCGGACCGTCTTGGCCGTGGGCGCCTTCGCGTCGGTGGCGACGAGCTTCTCGGTGCGGAAGACCGCCCGCACCATCACCGCCGTGATCGAGTCCGGGTCCGGCATGACGAGCGTGTGTCCGTTCATGTCCTCGACCTTGGCGAGCGTCGAGTCCTTGGGCGTGAGGAGCGACACCGTGTATTCCGTGAAGCCGGTCGTCCACGCGACCGCGCGGTAGCGCCCCGCCTTGATCTCGGCCATCGACACGTGCGCCGGATGGACGTACGCGACGTCGTACTCCTGCTTCGCGAGCCCCGCACGAAGGTCGTTGTACGCCGGCACCAGCACGACCCTGACGCGCCGTCCCGTGGCCTTGCCGACCAGCTCGGCGAGAGGCGTGAACTTGTCGCGGATTTCCTTCGGCGTCGCCTGGTACGTGACGCCTTCGGTTACCGCGAAGACGAGATCCCCTTGCGCCGCCGCGTGTCCCGCGACGCACCCCAACCACAAGATCCACCACCCGCGCCTCACCCGCGCCTCCCTCGTTTATTTCGGCGATCCGCTGTGGTACGTTGCGCTCGCCATGATCCGCTTGCTCGTTATCGTCGCCATTGTCGCGGTAGTCGCTTTCCTGGTCGCTCGCGTGCTTAAGCAGGTGAAGCGGCCGTCGACCGGCCGCGACCCGGAATCGGCCCCCGGGCAGGAAGCGCAAGCAAGACTCGTGCGCTGCGCGCAGTGCGGGGCGTTCGTCCCGAAATCGGACGCGGTCGCCATCCCCGACGGCTTCCGCTGCGGCGCGGGCTGCGCGCCCAAGCCGTAGCCGGCGGCACGTTGCGCGTCCCGCTCAGGCGACGCAGACGTTCTCGATGAGGTTGGCGCGCAAAAGCGGCCGCCAGTCGCCGTCGACCAGCCGGAAGACCTCGAAGCCGTTGCTGTACACGACCCCGTCGTCCGCCCCCACGTCGTAGGCCACCACGTGACGCGCCGCGACGTATTCCTGCCCTTTACGATTGCGGCACACGAGCTCCCATGACGCCGGCACGAGGCCGCCGCCGCGTCCCGTGTCGTAGCGCACGTCGTCGAGCGCGACCATGCGACCGTGCAGCCAAAGCGACCCCAGGTTGGGCTGGAGGTTGTGATGGGCGGGGCCGCCGCCGGGCTTCATCGGCTCGCGGCCGTAGATCTTCGAGAAGGCATCGAGGAAGCCGAACACGCCCTTCGCCACCCGCCACGGAAAGAGAAGCGCGCTCTTGCCCGCGTCGTATGCCATCTCGCCCGCGGTCCGCTCGTACGGCCGGCGGATGAACCACAGGTTGCCGGCGCGATCCTCGCGCGGCGCGAGGTAGTCGTAGTCGCGATGCTCGAGCACCGTGTCGAGCTTCGCGGTGCGCGTGTCGAGCTTGAGGAGCGCGGCGGGGCCGATCGCCGCGGCCTGCCCCGACTGCGCGTGACGCGCGACGCCGCTCGACTGGTAGTACACGACGCCGGGATCGCGTCCCGACACGCACGGCGCGGCATCGATGGCGTCTCCGCCGGTGACCTGGCCACGACGGCGTCCCTCGGGGTCCACCATCTCGAGGCTCGCCGTGCCGTCCGCGTTGCCGGCCGCGAGCACGACGTGGTTCGACGTGGCGTCGTAGGCAAGGCCCAAGCATTGCATCGATGCGCCATGGAACAGTCGCACCTCACGGTCCTCCGCCGGGTGGTACCGGAAAAGCGCCGTGCCGTTGCCGACCACCACGACGTAGTACAGAGTGTCGTCGGCGCCGCGCGTGACGAAGCGGAAGCGATGCGTGAGCGGCGTCGACGCGCTCCGGCCCGCGCCCCACAACGTGGATCGAGGCACCATGCGGCCGCCGTCGTCGTCGGCTTGCGCGGTCTTCCAGCCGTCGAGCTGGCGGCCGCGCTCCGAGCGCTCCACCGCCTCGCGCACGAACGGCGATTGCACGGCGCGGCTGTCCCCTTGCCCATCCGCACGATGAAGCTCACCTTCGGCGATGTACCACGTCGTATCCGGCATGGCCGGAGTATAGGGGCGCGGCGCCGCAATGAAAAAGGGCGGCCCGTCGGGCCGCCCTTTCGTGCCGGACGCCGCCCCGTCAGGCGCGGTTCTTGAGCTTCCGGATCGCCTCGAGCTGCGCCGCCGCGATGGCGAGCTCCGCCTGCGCCGACGCAAGGCTGCCCGCCGAGCCGCGATTCTTGAGCGCCTCCTCGGCTTCGCGCTTCGCCTCGAGCGCCTTCGCCTCGTCGAGGTCGTTGGCGCGGATGGCGGTGTCGGCGAGGACGGTCACGCGCGTCGGCTGCACCTCGAGGAATCCGCCCTGGACGAAGACGAGCTCCTCCGGGCCATCGCCGGGGACGTGGATACGCACGGCCCCGGGCCGGATCTGCGTGAAGAGCGGCGTGTGGCGCGGATACACGCCGAGCTCGCCCTCGATGCCGGGCAGCACGACGAACTCCGCTTCACCGGAGTAGATCTGCTCTTCGGCGCTCACGACGTCGACGTGGAGAGTGGGAGTGGCCATCGCTTTTCGACTCCTATTGCAGGGTCTTGGCCTTCTCGAACGCTTCCTCGATCGTGCCGACCATGTAGAACGCCTGCTCGGGCAGCTGGTCGCACTCGCCGTTGACGATCATGTTGAAGCCCTTGATCGTGTCCTTGAGAGAGACGTACTTGCCCGGCGAGCCCGTGAACACTTCCGCGACGTAGAACGGCTGCGAGAGGAAGCGCTGGATCTTGCGCGCGCGGGCGACCGCGAGCTTGTCCTCGGGCGAGAGCTCGTCCATGCCGAGGATGGCGATGATGTCGCGCAGCTCCTTGTAGCGCTGGAGCGTCTGCTGGACGCGTCGCGTGCACGTGTAGTGCTCGTCGCCGATGACGTGCGGGTCGATCTGGCGCGACGTCGAGTCGAGCGGGTCGACCGACGGGTAGATGCCCAGCGCCGCGATGTCGCGCGACAGCACGACCGTGGCGTCGAGGTGGCCGAAGGTCGTCGCGGGCGAGGGGTCCGTCAAGTCGTCCGCGGGAACGTACACGGCCTGGATCGAGGTGATGGAGCCCGTCTTGGTCGACGTGATGCGCTCCTGCAGGCGGCCCATTTCCTCCGCGAGCGTGGGCTGGTAGCCCACCGCCGACGGCATGCGGCCCAGCAGTGCGGACACTTCCGTGCCGGCGAGCGTGAAGCGGTAGATGTTGTCGACGAAGAGCAGCACGTCGCGGCCTTCGTCGCGGAACGATTCGGCGATCGTGAGGCCGGTGAGCGCGACGCGCAGGCGATTGCCCGGCGGCTCGTTCATCTGGCCGTACACCATCGCGACCTTCGACTTGCCGAGGTCGTCCTTGTTGACGACGCCGGCGTCCATCATCTCGTGATAGAAGTCGTTGCCTTCGCGGGTGCGCTCGCCCACGCCCGCGAACACGGACAGGCCCGAGTGCGCGGTCGCGATGTTGTTGATGAGCTCCATCATCGTCACGGTCTTGCCCACGCCGGCGCCGCCGAAGAGGCCGATCTTGCCGCCCTTCGCGAACGGGCAGATGAGGTCGATGACCTTGATGCCCGTCTCGAGGAGCTCGGTCGAAGGCGACAGCTCCTCGTACGTGGGCGCGAGGCGGTGGATCGACATCGTCTTGTCGGCGTCGACCGGTCCGCGCTCGTCGATGGGCCGCCCCAGCACGTCCATGATGCGGCCGAGCGTCTTGACGCCGACGGGCACCGAGATGGGCGCCTTGGTGTTGACCACCTGCATGCCGCGACGCAGGCCGTCGGAGCTGCCGAGCGCGATGGTGCGCACGATCCCGTCGCCCAGCTGCTGCTGCACCTCGAGCGTCAGCCCGATCTCGTCGAGCTTCAGCGCGTCGTAGATTTCGGGGATCTGGTCGCGCGCGAACTCCACGTCGACGACCGCGCCGATGCATTGAACAATGGTTCCCTGGCTCATATCGATCCTTTCGTACGAAAGCGAACGCCTGCCTTCGTCCGTCGCGAGTTACCCAGTCATCGCGGGCCTTTGCCCGGCGATGGCAGGCGGAAAGTTACTGCTAAACCGCTGCCGCGCCGCCGACGATCTCCGAAAGCTCCTTCGTGATCGCCGCCTGCCGCGACTTGTTGTAGATGAGCTGAAGCTCGTTGATGATCTTGCCCGCGTTGTCCGACGCGGCCTTCATCGCCACCATGCGCGCCGACTGCTCGGACGCCTGGTTCTCGTTGACCATCTGGAACACCGTGGACTCGAGGTAGCGGCGCATCATGCCGTCGAGCAGCTCGCGCGCGTCCGGCTCGTAGATGTAGTCCCACGTGCCTTCGCCGATCTCCGCGACGCGTTCCTCGCCCGTCGCCGTCCTGAACATGTGCGGGATCGGGATGATGCGGCCGTGACGCGGCTCCTGCTTCATCGTGTTGATGAACGTCGTGTAGAACACGTGCACCTCGTCCACCTTGCCCGCGAGGTACTCGTCGATGAGCGTCTTCACCGGGCCCACCAGGCGGTCGAGGTGCGGGCGATCGCCCAGCTGCACGACGCTCGCGACGACGTTGCCGCCCATGCGCTGCAGGAACCCCTGTCCCTTGCTGCCGATGGCGATGTAGTCGACGTCGATGCCCTTCGCCTTCCACTCCTTGTGCGCGTTGAGCACCTGGCGCAGGACGTTCGTGTTGAGGCCGCCGCAGAGACCCTTGTCGGTGGTGACCACGATGGCGCCCACCCGCTTGACCTGCTCGCGCTGCACGAGGAACGGATGGCGATACTCGGTATTGGCCTTGGCGATGTGAAGGACGATGTTGAACACCTTCTCGACGTACGGACGCGTCGAGCGCATGCGGTCCTGGGCCTTCTTCATCTTGCTGGCCGCGACCATCTCCATAGCCTTCGTGATCTTGCGCGTGCTCTGCACGCTCTTGATCTTGTTGCGTATCTCTTTGGACCCGGCCATAACGCTGTTCTCGCCTCTTCTTAGCCTTTGCCGTCAAAAATCGACGGGCATCACCCGCGATTTTCGAGAAGCCCCCACCGAACGAAGGCAGGGGTCACTTTCGCTCGACTCAGTACGTTCCCGTCTTCTTGAAGTCCTCGATCGCCGCGGAGAGCGCCTTCTCGTCGTCGGCCGACAGGTCGAGCGTGGAGGCGATCTTGTCCATGACCTGCGGGTACTTGCCCTTCATGAACTGGCGCAGCGCCGCTTCGAACGCAAGCGCCTTCTCGACCGGCACGTCGTCGTAGTAGCCCTTGTTGACGCTGAAGAGCGTGAGCGCCTGCTCGGGCACCGACAGCGGCGAGTACTGCGGCTGCTTCATGAGCTCGGTCACCATGCGACCGCGATCGAGCTGCTTGCGCGTGGCGTCGTCGAGGTCGGACGCGAACTGCGCGAACGCGGCCAGCTCGCGATACTGCGCGAGCGCGAGGCGCACGCCGCCGCCCAGCTTCTTGATGACCTTCGTCTGCGCGGCGCCGCCGACGCGCGACACCGAGATGCCCGCGTTGATGGCGGGACGGATGCCCGCGTTGAAGAGGTCGGTCTCGAGGAAGATCTGGCCGTCCGTGATGGAGATCACGTTGGTCGGCACGAACGCGGTCACGTCGCCGGCCTGCGTCTCGATGATCGGCAGCGCGGTGAGCGAGCCGGTCTTGCCCTTGACCTCGCCCTTCGTGAAGTTCTCGACGTACTCCGGGTTCACGCGAGCGGCGCGCTCGAGAAGACGCGAGTGGAGATAGAACACGTCGCCGGGGTACGCCTCGCGGCCCGGCGGGCGGCGCAAGAGCAGCGACACCTGGCGGTAGGCCCACGCCTGCTTGGTAAGGTCGTCGTAGATGATGAGCGCGTCCTGCCCGCGATCGCGGAAGTACTCGCCCATCGTGCAGCCGGAGTACGGCGCGATGTACTGCAGCGCCGCGGACTCGGACGCCGAGGCGGCGACGACGATGGTGTAGTCCATCGCGCCGTACTCGGTGAGCTTGGTGACCACGTTCTTGATCGACGACGCCTTCTGTCCGATGGCGACGTAGATGCAGATGAGGTCCTTGCCCTTCTGGTTGATGATCGTGTCGACCGCGACGGCCGTCTTGCCCGTCTGGCGGTCGCCGATGATGAGCTCGCGCTGGCCGCGGCCCACCGGCACCATCGCGTCGATGGACTTGAGGCCCGTCTGCACCGGCTGCGCCACCGACTGGCGCGCGATCACGCCCGGCGCGACCTTCTCGATGACGTCACGGAGCTTCGCGTTGACCGGGCCCTTGCCGTCGATGGGGCGGCCGAGCGAGTCGACCACGCGGCCGATGAGCTCCGGACCGACCGGCACGTCGAGGATGCGGCCCGTGCACTTGACGGTCTCGCCTTCGGTGATGTGCTCGTATTCGCCCAGGATCACCGCGCCGACCGAGTCGCGCTCGAGGTTGAGCGCGAGGCCGTACGTTCCGCCGGGGAACTCGAGCATCTCGCCCTGCATCGCGGACGACAGCCCGTGGATGCGGCAGATGCCGTCGGAGATCGACACGACGGTGCCCTGCGTGCGGACTTCTGCGCCCGTGTCCAGGTGCTGGATCTTGGCCTTGATCAGTTCGCTGATTTCAGACGGATTGAGTTGCATAGTCGCTCCTGCGGATCGAAAGGAAAGCCTTCTTCGGTCCGATGTGGGTTTCCTTCGCGCCGCCGGCGACGCCGGCGGAAGCGAAGTGGAAATGCCTGGCAAAAACGGGCGTCATGCGCGCCGGCCCTACGTTCGCAGTTGCACCGCCATCGCGCGCAGGCGCTCCTGCACGGTGCCGTCGATCACGTTGTCGCCGACGGAGATGCGGGCGCCGCCGACGAGATCCGGGTTCACGACCACCGCGGCCTCGACCTTGCGCTTGAAGCGTCGCTCGAGCGCGATGGTGAGGTCGGCGAGGTCGTCCGGCTCGAGCGGGAACGCGGTCTCGATCGTCGCCTTGGCGACGCCGTCGGCGTCGTCCTTCAGCGTCTCGAAGAGCGACGAGATGGTCGGCATCAGCGCGATGCGATCGGCCTCGACCAGCACCTTCACGAAGTTGCGACCTTCCGCGTCGAGCCCGTCACCCGCGATGGACAGCAGGAGCGACTCCTTGGCGGGCGCGTCGAGCTTCGGGTTGTCGAGCGCGCTGCTCATGCGCGCGTCGCCCACGATGGCGCTCGCGAGCTTCAGCATGTTCGACCACGCCGGCAGCGCGTTGCGCTCGCGCGCGAGCGAGAACGCCGCTTCCGCGTAGGGACGGGCGATGGTGGTGAGCTCGGCCATGGCGTCGTCCCGTCAGAGCTGCCGCTTGAGCTGCGCCAGGAGATCGGCGTGGACGTTGCGGTCGACGTCGCGCTTCAGGATCTGCGCCGCGCCGGCGACGGCCAGGTCGGCCACCGAGTCGCGAAGCTGCTCCTTGGCACGCGCCACTTCCTGCTCGATCTCGGCCTTGGCGGCGGCGATGATGCGATCGGCCTCGGCCTTCGCGTCGACCTTCGCCTGCTCGATCGTCTCGGCCTTGAATTTCTCGCCGATGGCGACGATCTCGGCCGACCGCGCCTTGGCTTCGGCCAGCATCTCCGCGTCGCGCTTCTCCGCGCTCGCGAGCTCCTTGCGCCCTTGCTCGCCGGCCGCGAGGCCGTCGGCGATCTGCTTCTGGCGCGTCTCGATGGCACGCATGAGCGGCGGCCAGACGAACTTGGCGCAGAACCAGATGAACAGGCCGAATGCGACGGCCTGCATGATCAGGGTCAGATTGAAGTTCATGACTGCCCTTCTTCTGTCGGAGGCTCGTGCGCCTTACTTGGGAACGACGGACAGGAGCGGGTTGGCGAACGCGAAGAACATCGCGAGGCCCACGCCGATGATGTACGAGGCGTCGATCAGGCCGAGGAGCAGGAACACCTTCGCCTGGAGCTGGGGCATGAGCTCCGGCTGGCGGGCGGCGCCTTCGAGGAAGCGCGAGCACATGATGCCCACGCCCACGCACGCGCCGAGCGCGCCGAGGCCGATCATGAGGCCGATCCCGACGCCCGTGTAGGCCTGGATCATCGCCAGCATTTGCACGTTTTCCATTTCTTGATTCCTTTCAGTTGCGGTCTGACGTTGAGGTAAGAACGAAAATCGGTGAAATCAGTGCGATTCCTCGCCCATCGCGAGGTACACGATGGTGAGCATCATGAAGATGTACGCCTGCAGCAGGACGATCAGGATGTGGAAGATGGCCCAGCCGAGGTTGAGGATGCCGCTGAAGATGGTGCCGGCGAGCCCGCTCGCGGCCCACATGCCGAGCAGCAGGAAGATGATCTCGCCGGCGTAGATGTTGCCGTACAGCCGCAGGCTGTGCGACAACGGCTTGCTGACGAACTCGACGAGATTGAAGAGGAAATTGAACGGCCACAGCACGGGGTGGTGGCCGAACGGCGCGACGAAGAGCTCCTTCGTCCATCCGCCCACGCCCTTCGCCCTGATGCCGAAGAGGACCATGAGGGCGAAGACGACGAGCGCCAGCGCGAAAGTGGTGTTGATGTCGGCGGTGGGCACCACGCGCCAGTTGTGCAGGCCGATGGCGCCGAGCCCGGTGGCGAGGATGTCGACCGGCAGGAAGTCCATCGAATTCATGAGGACGACCCACACGAACACCGTGAGCGCGATGGGCGCGACCCACTTGCTCTCGCCGTGGTAGATGCCCTTGACCTGGTCGTTGACGAAGTTCACGCAGAGCTCGACGAACGCCTGCGTCTTCGAGGGCACGCCGGCCGTGGCCTTGCGCGTGACGAGCCACATGAAGCCTAAGCCGAGGACGCCCAGGAGCAACGACATGACCACCGTGTCGAAGTTGACGCTCCAGAAGCTCGTGCTCCCGACCTGCTTGACCATGAAGGTCAGGTGGTGCTGGATGTACTCGGTGGGGGATTCGTACGAGGCCGCCATGGAAGTCTTGTTCGTGGAAGGTCAGTTGCGATCGAGCAGGGCCAAGCGGAACATGAGAACCGTGATCACGAACGTGGCGAGAAACGCGGCCGGCACGACGTCCTTGTAGGTCGTCAGCACCAGCCATATCTGGCCGATGATCACGAGGATCTTGATTGCCTCGGCGCGAAAGAGGGCCGCCACCGTGCCGCCGGGTGTCGCAGGGCGCGAGAGCGTGTACACGACCGCGAAGACCACCACGGCCGCGATGTTGACGATCCCTCCCAGCACGGCCGACAGCGCCGCATGACCCCCGCCCCACGCGAACGCGATCGCGGCACTGGCGACGGTGACGATCGCCTGCCAACGCAGTACTCGGCGGATCGCGGGAGTCGACAGTGGCGCCTGCGCGCTCATGGGACCGGCGCACGTTAGTGGGACGACTGTCCCGGCCGCGCGCTCGAGCAACGAAGCAAACCGTCGAATTTTACTCGGTTTTGCCCCGTTTCGGCAACGTGATGTTGCAGCGCACGCAAACGCACGCCCGTTCGACGGCGTTTCTGCATCGACCCGAGACCTCCGCGCCTGAAATGGGGTCAGACCCCATTACAGGCCTGGCACCCTTTCGCCGCTCGACGTCCCTCGCGGTACGCACGCGCCCGATCGACTCACCCGGAAATGGGGTCAGACCCCATTTCC